>JBHOQQ010000066.1:0-133704 GCA_042408955.1 Thermomicrobiales bacterium | reverse complement strand
CGCCAGGATGTCCTTTTCGGAGAGGATGAGGAGTTCCTCATCATCGAGCTTGAACTCGGTGCCGGCATACTTGGCGAACAGCACCTGATCGCCGACCTTGACATCCAGGGGGATGCGGTCCCCGTCCTCATCGCGGCGTCCCTCCCCGACCGCGATGATGGTGCCGCGCTGGGGCTTCTCCTTGGCGGTGTCGGGCAGGACGATGCCGCTCTTGGTCGTCTCCTCCCGGCTCAGCGGCTTGACCACCACCCGGTCACCCAGCGGGCGCAGCTTGACAGCGGTTGCTGCCGTCCCGGTTTCTTGGGCCATGCTTTGTTTCCTCCTTGAATGCGCCGGGCGAGGCAACAGCCCGGCGTCCACCAACGCACATTCGCCGGCCGATGGTACCACGGCCCGTTAGCACTCATCAAGTGGGAGTGCTAATTCTTTGCCTCACCGGCGGCTGGAAGGTGAGGATGGCCTTGGATCGGTGCTAGAATCCAACAAGAGGGTAGCCGCACGGGAGAGTCCGGTGCGGTGACGAGTTGACGCCGCGTGGCGTTCTTCAGCTCACCATCAGCACTAAGGAAACACGAATGCAGACACAGCGAACGACACACCGCCATCCAGGCGACTTTCTGGCGGCTCGGGTACGGGATGCGGCGCCATCACCGACATTGGCAGTTTCCGATAAGGCAAGGACGCTGCGCGCTCAAGGCATCGACGTGATCGATCTTGGCGGTGGTGACCCGGATTTCATCACTCCCGAGCACATCCGGAAGGCTGCTGCCGACGCCATGAACGCGGGTGACACGCACTATGTCGCCAGTAACGGCACCCCGGCACTGCGCAAGGCGATCGCGGCGAAGCTCAAGACTGATAATGGCCTGGAGTACGACCCAAGCGAGATCATCGTGACACCGGGCGGCAAGCAGGCCCTCTTTGCCGCCATGATGGCCACAGTCGAGCCTGGGGTCGACATCATGCTTCTGGAGCCGGCGTGGGTCTCTTATCAGCCCATGGTGGAGATGGCGGGCGGCACTGCCGTGCATGTGGGTCTCGATCCCGACCAGAATTTCCGGGTGACCCGCGAGGTGCTGGAACGGCACATCACGCCGCGAACACGCGGTATCGTGGTTAATTCACCGAACAACCCAACAGGCCGGGTGCTCGATGACGAGGAATTTGCGGCCATTTGCGCGGTGGCGATCGAGCATGATCTGTTGGTCTATACCGATGAGATGTACGAAAAGATCATCTACGATGGCCGCAAGCATCTCAGCATCGCGGCGATGCCGGGCATGTGGGAGCGGACGCTGACGTTCAACGGGCTATCCAAGGCCTACGCGATGACGGGGTGGCGCGTCGGGTATGTCGCTGGACCGAAGGTGTACATCGATGAGATTGCCAAGGTGCACAGCCACTCGGTGACCCACGCGACGTCGTTCGCCCAAGCAGGTGCCGTCGCGGCACTGACAGGTCCGCAAGATTTCATTGGCGAAATGGTTTCTGCCTGGGACCGCCGGCGCCGGTTCGTTGCGGAAGGCTTGAGCGCGATCAAAGGTATCCGATGTCCGTTGCCAGAAGGTGCCTTCTACGCCTTCCCGGATATCCGGGGCACGGGCATGTCGTCGCTTGACTTCGCCGACTACATCTTGCGGGAAGCGCACGTTGCGGTGGTTCCTGGCAATGCCTTCGGCGAGGCCGGAGAAGGCTTCGTCCGGCTCTCGTTTGCCACAAGCGATGAAGCGCTGAAGGGCGCCATCGAGCGCATTGCTCGGGTGCTGGGCACGCGCTGAGCGCGGCCGCGTGATTGGGTCCGGGCGGGGTAAGCAGGTCACACTGCGCCGCGCCGCGTCGGTCTTAGGAAGGGCCGAGGGGCAAGGGCCCGGTTGGGGCCGTGACGAACGCGCGCAGCAAGTCCAGCATTCCAGCGATGTCGCGCTCGTCCGCTAGCTCAAAGGCGCTGTGCGTGTACCGTGTCGGCACGGCGAGCAAAGCTGTTGGTACGCCGGTGCGGACAAGGGCGGCACCATCACTGCCGAACCCTTGAAAGGTGGTTTCTTGAACCTGGACGCCAGCCTCGGCAGCCACATCCCGCAGCAAGCGGATTACCCGCCGGTCGTAATGGACCCACCAGTCCTTGTAGACAAGCGCTGGGCCATGCCCGAGGCGGACCGGCATTTCTCGCGGATCCACGCCAGGATAATCGCCAATTGGACCGTTATCGAGCGCGATGGCGAGATCGAATTGCCCATCCCGGCCGAGCGACGAGGCTCCGATCAATCCGATTTCTTCCTGCACGGTCGCGGCCAGCGTGAGATCGAAGGTTAGGCGAGCGCGATCCACGGTGCGAAGGAGTTCAGTCATGACGGCAAGCGCAACGCGATCGTCAATGGCCTTGCCGACGATTCGGTGACCGAGACGCCGAACCGGCGGATTCCACAGGACGGCAGCGCCTACGTGCACACCGAGCGCTTCCGCTTCTTCCCGCGAATCAACGCCGATATCTACAAAGACATCGTTGACATCAAGGCGGGTCTTCTCCTCTGGCCGGGTGACCAAAATATGGCCGGTCACCGTGGCAAACACACCGGGCACGCGGGCATCTCGGCCGATGACAAGTGCCGGTTGCCCCACGGGGTAGCGAAAGTGAAACGACCGGCCCGCCCCCGATTGGCCATTGTCCAACCAGAGAAAGCCTCGATCGTCAATGCTCTTGACCACAAAGCTGATCTCATCGGCATGGCCCTGAATGAGCAAGCGCGGGCCGTTTCCTCCAATGTGGGCCAGCACATTCCCGACTGGCGTGACCGTGATGGCCGCTCCAAGGCTTGCCCATTGCTCCCGGCACCAGCGCAGCACCGGTTCTTCTTGCCCGGTCGGACCGGGAAGCTCCATCAACTCCTGCAACATGTCCATCATGGCGAGAGGCTCAGAACCCATTGTCACCCTTCGCTCCACCCTCTACTTTCGGAACCACATGACGGTCACCCGATTGACCGAACGCGCTCGGCAGACTACCATCCTTGCGCATTGTCGGAATCGTGGGCCTGACACGAGAAGGGAGATGGAGTGGGAGCAGAGCAACGGCTGAAGGAACTGGGGATCGAACTACCGACGCCGCCAGAGCCAGTGGCCAACTATGTGCGGTGTGTGCGGACGGGGAATTTGCTCTTCGTCTCGGGCCACGGGCCTGGTCCCAATGCGCCAGCCGGGAAGCTTGGGCAAAATCTGTCGGTGGAGCAGGGGTACCAGGTTGCGCGAGAGGTTGGTATCAATATCCTAGCGACGGTGAAGGCGGAGCTTGGCAGCCTCGACCGCGTCAAGCGCGTCGTCAAGGTGCTGGGCATGGTCAACTCCGATCCGTCGTTCGGAGACCAACCCAAGGTAATCAACGGGTGCTCCGATCTCTTCGTCGAAGTGTTTGGTGAGGCTGGGAAGCACAGCCGGTCAGCAGTTGGATTTGTCGCCCTGCCGAACCAGATCGCCGTCGAGATCGAGTGCACGATGGAAGTCGAGTAACGACAAGTGATGCGCCGTCAGCGACCAGCCGTGTGCCTCAGAGAGCACGAGTCAAGGTCATTGGGCCAGCGGCGGTGGCAGTGGCTACCGCGGTTGCTTGCAACTGATGACATTGGCGGCTCGCTAATCGGCTGATTGCTGACGGCTTCCGTGTGAGGGTGTTCGATGGCAGAAGTGAAGCGCGTTCCAGTCACTCGCGAGGGCCTGGAGCGGCTCAAGGCCGAACTAGACGAGCTGAGGAATGTGCGGCGGCCAGCGATTGCCGCGGCGATCGCCGAAGCACGTTCCCATGGGGATCTCCGCGAAAACGCAGCGTATGACGCGGCCAAGCATGATCAAATGTTGATTGAGAAGCGCATCAGTGACCTAGAGGCGCTCCTTCGCAGCGCCGAGGTCATGGATGACACCGAGCGAGAAGATCGCGATGTCGTTGGGCTAGGCAGCACCGTCGTGGTCGAGTTCGATGGTGAAGAGGAGCGGTACACCATCGTCGGCGCCATCGAAGCCAAGCCCTCGCAGGGCCGCATTTCAAATGAGTCCCCCATCGGCCGGGCGCTCTTGGGTAAGCGCGAAGGTGAAGTTGCTCGCGTGATGACTCCTGGTGGAGAGCGCACGATCACCATTCTGCGCATCGAGCGATAGCTATCGGGAGCGCTGCTTGGCTTGGCTGGTCCTGGCATCACCCGACTCTTTCGGGCAAGCTGGCGAGACGTGCGCGCCGCCAGACAGCAAGAGGCTGCGTATCGCCGGACGTGGCAGGCATTCCGCCAATACCGGTTCCTTGCGGATGGTCGCCACGATTCTGACGAGTGGAAGGCGCACGCTGGCCGGTTTGTGGCATGCCTCATCCGCGTGCCAGCTGAGGTGATTCAGCCTGCTCTTGACGAGCTACGCGCTGCACTCGGCGCCTTTCCATTCATCAGAGTGCATCCGGACCACTTCCTTCACATCATGCTGCAGGAGCTTGGATATCTTTGCGATCACCCGGCGGGTCGGTTCGAATTTGCGAGGACCCGCCTCGATGAATTCGTTGCCGCAGCGAGTGACGCCATCGGTGATGCCCCGTCGTTCGATGTGCGGCTTGGTGGCGCGAACTCTTTTCAGGACGCGTGCTTCCTTGACGTGCATGACCGCGGTGCATGCGCTCGCTTGCACGCTCGCTTGCATCAGCTTGCCGCAATCCCTACGACGGCCAAGCATGCTTATCTGCCGCACATGACGATCGCGCATTACACCGAAGCTGCGCCTCTTGGGAACCTGCCGGCGATCATCGCTCAATTCCGAGATCGTCGCTTTGGCGGCTTTCGCGTTTCGCACGTCGACGTGGTGATGATGGATCCTAGCATTCCCTATCCTGGCTTTGATACCTATGCGACATTGGCGTTGCGGCCATGACGCACGACGATGTGGGTCGGCGCTCTGCCGGCCAAAAACATCTCGTGCAAGGGCAGTTCACGAGAGCGGGGACGGCCTATGTGACGAGCAAAACGCACGCGTCTGGAGATGATCTTGCCCGCTTGGTAGAGATTGCCGCGCCTCAGCCTCACGAGCGAGTGCTCGACATCGCAACAGGTGGTGGGCACGTGGCTCTGGCTTTGGCGCCGCAGGCGCGATGGGTGCTCGCGTTGGACCTGACGCCGAAGATGATTTCTGTGGCGCTCGCGCACCTCAGGCGTGCGGGTGCGCATAACGTGGCGGGGGTGGTAGCGGATGCCGAATCCCTGCCGATTGCCACCGCGTCAATTGACATCGTGACGTGCCGAATCGCGCCGCATCATTTCCCGTCCCCTGAGCGGTTTGTCGCGGAAGCTGCTCGTGTGCTGGCTCCGAAAGGCCGCTTCATCCTCATTGACAGCACGGTGCCAGAGGGCAGCGTAGGCATGTTCTACAACGAGTTCGAGCGCCTGCGCGACCCTTCGCACATTCGCTCGCTGACCGCCGGCGAGTGGTGTGACGTGATCACCCGAGCAGGATTGGAGTTGCGGACCATCGAGCATTTCCCAAAGACCCATCAGTTTGATGATTGGACGGACCGGATGCACGTACCCGGTGAGATCCGGGCGGCACTGACTGAGCGCATGCGGAATGCTCCCCAGGCCGTCTGGGATGTCTTTCGCCCGGTTTGGGACGGCGACCGGCTCGTTGCGTTTACTGACACCAAGACACTCTTCGCTGCGCAGAAGGATCCTGCTTCGCCGAAGAACGAGCACTCGGGTCGAGCGTTGCAAGGATCAGCGCCTCCTCCTCGTGCGCAGAAGGATCCTGCTTCGCCGAAGAACGAGCACGGCGGAAGCGCATGACTGGCAGGCCAGCGCCGGCCGCGAGGGCTGAGAGGATCGCACAGCCAAGATGTGGCGAGATTGGTTGCCACTGGCCTGGGTGATGCGTGGCTCGGCGCGATGGCGCTTGCCGCGCGGGCACCGGCACCATGCCTGGCCGTTCATCGCTTTGTAAGCTGATGAACGTCACGTCACTCATGAGCTTGTTCAATCTGCATCGCGGAGGGGGCAGGCGGCGTTGCAGGCGTCCCAACCGGGGATGCCTCGGGCGTTGCAGCGCTGGCTTCGGAATCGAAGAGAATCGTCGTCGAGCGATCCGGGTTGACGCGCACCAGTGTGAACGGTGTCTCCTCCGCGTCAGCAGCGGCCGCCAATGGCTCGGTGCGATAGATAAGGCCGTTTGCTGTCCACCACAAGCCCGTGATCCGCATGCCATGAGGCACGGGCACGTCCACCAGCGTCGTTCCGTCAACCTGCTGCACCCACAGGGTCGTTCTCGGTTGGCCGTCGTCACCTGGAGCCACGACGGTGAAGGCGATCGCCTTGCCACCTGGAGCCAGCGCGAAGCGATCGATCGCCGCAACAGGAGCAACCCAGCCTGACGCGGCCAATAGTCGTGGGGCGCCACCACGCGCTGGCAGGGCGAACACATCGCCGCCGAGCGAGAGATCACGGTTCACCGGTCCCGTCAGATAGAAGAGCCAGTCCCCATCTGCACTCCAAGTTACGTCGCGAATGGTTTGCCTGGCCGATGGATCAGGCGGAAGAACGACGACCGGATCGAGCGGTGGCTTGCCGTAAGCGGCAATGGCGATTCCAGCAGCCATCCCCTCGCCTGCTGGGTCGAGGTACGCGATGGCCTTGCCATCGGGCGACCAAGTGATGGCCGCTGACGCCTTCGCACGGCCACGCCCAACGAGCACAACTGGCTTGCTCGATGTGGTGGCTACTTGGACAATCCCTCCGGCGGGCAAGGCAGCGAGAAGGGTCTTGCCATCCGGAGACCAGGCAATGCTTCCTGGTCCTGCGCTTCCGGGCTCGGGCGAAGCCATCTTTGGCGCGACCGCCTGATCAAGCTCCTCGTACTGTGCGACAACCTTCCCGGTTCGGTCGAGCACCACAATGGCCGGCCCAGCCTGTTCTTCTACTAAGACCGCGATTTGCTGGCCGTCTGGTGACAGGGAGAGCGCAAGGATCGTTCCTCTCGCCCGCCAAATCCGCCGCGGCTGCCCTCCATCTAGGGGGAAGAGTATTACCTCGCGGCCACGGTTCGTGAGCAGCGTGTCTGGTCCGCCGCCGAGCGCCAAAAGCGCCTCGGGTGGCATGGGCGATGCCGGTGCCGCGGTAGGAGTCGCCGGGTGCCGAACCATCACCGTGGGCGTCGGCTCGGGCGCAAGCTCCACGGTCGGCGGCGGCTCGTTAGCGAATCGCCGCTGGTTATCTTCGTCGGTGCAGGCGGCGAGCAACGCGAGCAGCACGGCCCCACAGGCAACGGCGGACAACCGGTGGAGGCGCGTCCGCGCGACCGGCTTGAGCGATGCGAAACGCATGCGCAGTACGTGACAAGGGAAATCCAACGATTCCACGAGGCCGAGCCATCACTGCCATCGAATCATCAGGCTTCAGTGTACACCAGCAAGGCACGTCACCTGCCAGCCATCGTCCGTCCCTATGCGGGCGGTGTCCGCCCGGCGCAGCAGTGTGCCGATCCGGCAGGACGAACGCTTTCGGATGTTCCTACCGGCGACCCAATGATGAGCGCTAGTGCTAGACTGCCGTGCAAACGAGGCCGATGGTTGATTGAAAGCTTTGTGCAGCAATGGGAATCGACGATGAGACTGACGCTTGCCGATGTTGAGCACGTGGCAGCCCTGGCGCGTCTTGGGTTGACCGACGAGGAGAAAGAGCGGATGCGCCAGCAGCTTTCCTCGATACTTGAGCACATTGCGACGCTCAACGAGGTTGACACGAGCGCCATTCCGCCGACCGCGCAGGTCATTACGCTGACCAATGTGATGCGGGACGACATTGTCTGCCCGTCGTTGCCGGTCGAGGCGGTGCTGGCAAATGCTCCGCGCCGGAGTGGGAACTTCTTCGAAGTGCACACGCCTCTTGGTGGCGAAGAGGAGCTGCCATGAGCCTATTGGGGACGTCCACATGGTCTGAGCTGACACAGCTCTCAGCGGTTGAGGCACGTCGGCTCCTCGATACGCGCCAGGTCTCAGCCGTTGAACTGACAGAGGCCCACCTCGCTCGGATCGAGGCACTCGAGCCGGTGCTGCGCTGCCATTTGGCGGTTATGGCCGACGTGGCGCGGGAGCAGGCACGAGCAGCCGATGAGCGCATCGCTCGCGGTGAGATCGCAGCTCTCACTGGTATCCCGATCTCCCTCAAAGATGTCTTATGCACGACGGATGCGCCGACGACCGCGGCATCCCGCATCTTAGAGGGTTTTCGCTCGCCGTACGACGCGACGGTGGTGCGGAAACTCCGGGAGCAGGGAGCGGTGTTTGTCGGCAAGTCGAACACCGACGAATTTGCAATGGGTTCGTCGACCGAGAATTCTGCCTACTTCGCAACGCGCAACCCGTGGAACCCGGAGCGCGTGCCGGGTGGATCGTCCGGCGGACCAGCCGCCGCAGTGGCTGCTGGCGAGGCGATTCTTGCCCTCGGCTCGGACACTGGCGGATCGATTCGGCAGCCGGCGGGATTCTGCGGCATTGTGGGCGTCAAGCCGACGTATGGACGGGTCTCCCGCTTCGGCTTAATCGCGTTTGCCAGCAGCCTTGACCAGATTGGACCATTTGCCAGGACCGTTGAGGATGCGGCATTGCTGCTGGAGGCTATTGCAGGGCACGATCCTCAGGATTCGACCTCGGCGCCGCTGCCGGTACCCGACTACCGGCGCGCGTTTCGCCTGGACCTCCGAGGCACCCGGATTGGCGTTGCCCAGGAATACAGCGTGTCTGGCATGGAGCCTGGCGTGGACGCGGCAGTGGCGGCCGCGGTCAAGCGGCTGGAAGAGCTTGGCGCAGAACTCGTTCCTGTGAGCTTGCCGCACACGAAATATGCCTTGCCGGCCTATTACATCACCGCGCCGGCTGAGGCGAGTGCGAACTTGGCGCGATACGTCGGCGTGAAATACGGGTTGTCGTGCGAGGCGAACTCGCTGCGGGAAATGTATGAGAAGACACGAGGTGCGGGGTTTGGGCCAGAAGTGAAGCGGCGAATCATGCTGGGAACCTACGCGCTGAGCGCAGGATATTACGATGCCTACTACCTGAAGGCCCAAAAGGTGCGGACGCTTATCAAGCGTGATTTTGACGAGGCATTTGAGCGCGTGGACGCGATCGTTGCGCCGACATCGCCGACCGTTGCGTTCCCGCTCGGAGCGCGAACAGAGGATCCGTATCAGATGTATCTGGCCGATGTCTTCACGATCCCCGCGAATATGGCGGGCATTCCGGGTGTGGCAGTGCCGTGCGGGTTTTCTGAGGGCTTGCCGGTGTCGTTGCAGGTGCTTGCCAAGCCGTTCGACGAGGAGACCGCTTTGCGCATCGCGTATGCGTATGAGCAGAGCGAGGGCTGGTGGCGGATGCGCCCGCCAGTTTGAGGCTGTCGCATGCTTGTTTGAGACTCTTAGCTTCTGGCGCCTAGCGAGCCACGTAAGCAGTGTGCCGTGTACCGACGGCAACGACCATCAACGGCTATCCAGGGCGGTGTGAGGAGTCGCTTCTCCGCCCCTCTCTGTTGGCTCATTCGCGCATTGGCGTGGTGCCACCGTACGCCTGGCTTCGCAGGATTGAGCGTGCCGCAGCTTTAGCCGAGCAGGAGATGGCGTCGCGCCGGGACGGACAGCGTCCAGGAGAACCCAACCCGCCACGATCACAGGCTGCACTCACGCTCACCACCCGGGCAGTCCACCATCATCCCTGTCCGCTCGGTGACATTGGCATCGGCGGCAATTGAGCCGCCTCGGTGGTGCCATCATCCTTATCCGCTCGGTGACATTACCGCCTCGGCCGCAGCGCGCGCGGCTCGCTCGGACTGATGGGCAATATCAGGGATTCCCACGCCCCGATAGGCGCTGCCAGTCACCAAGATGCCGGGTGGAAGTGCCAGTTCGATCTCCGCCACCCGGTCCAAGTGGCCAACATCATACAGTGGACTCCCGGAGTGCCAGCGGTAGACCCGGTAAAATGCTGGCTCAGTGTTGATCCCGAGCAGATCGCGAAGCTCGCGCTGCACTACATCGAGCAGACGTTGGTTATCGAAGAGCATGGATTCCGGGCTGCGTTCGCCGCCGAAGAAGACGCGCAGCAGGCTCCATCCCTCAGGTGCGCGGCCCGGAAACTTCGCGGATGCGACCGTGATCGCATTGATCGGTCGCTGTTCCGCTCGCGGGATGACGACACCATAGCCAGGTGGCGCGCGCCTGATCGCCTGGGCGGGATAGGCCAAGGTCATGCTCCCTGTATCACGTGTCTGGAGGGTATGAAGCCTGCTCGCGGCAGCCGGGGCCACCTTGGCGAGGAGACACGCGGCGGCCGCCGCCGGCGTCGCAACCACGATCACCCGCGCCGCAATCCGGCGACCATCGCCGAGATGTGCCACGTAGCCGTGATCTGCGCGCGCAAGTGTGGTCACCGGCGCACTAGTCAGGGTAAGTCCGGCCAGGTTCCGCGCAAGCTCGCTGGCAATCTGCCCCATCCCTTGCTGCAGTGCCACGAACGTTGGAGGACGCGATGCTCCGGCTGGCCGTCGCTGCCTTCGGAGGGCACGGAGAACACTCCCGTGCTCTCGTTCCAGTTGCCGAAACATCGGGAAGGTGGAAAGCACACTCATGCGCTCCGGATCGGCGTTGAAGATCCCCGCCATCAGTGGCTCCGCCAGCCACTCGAGCGTCTCCCGTCCAAACCGTCGCGTAACAAACGCCGCGAGCGACTCATCCTGATCGTCCCTGCGTGGCGGCACGAAAAGCTCCATCGCCACCCGTGCCTTGCCGGCCGGGGAGAGCAGCCGGGAGCGCGCAAAGGAGCGTGCAGACGTCGGAGCGAGCAGAAACATTCCCTCCGGCAGCGGGCAGAGCCGGTTTCGCTTCAGTACGCTGACGGCGGGTGAGGCAGATGAAACAGGCACCAGTTGGCTGCTCAAACCGAGGTCAGCAACAAGCTGTACGCCATGAGGTTTGCTCGTTACCAGCGAGTCCGGTCCTGCCTCAACGAGAAATGTGCCAGCCGCATGCTCGACCCGCTCGGTCAACGCCTTGCCGCCAAGGCGGTCGCTCGCTTCCAAGAGCACCAAACGGACGGCCGGTGCAACCTGACGCAGCCGGAAAGCGGTTATCAGGCCGGCGAGGCCACCCCCGACGATCGCAACGTCAACCTGAGAAAGCGGCTCCTGCTGGCTCGCTGGGCTCATTTGCGCATCGCTCGTGTGAACGGCCCAATTCATGCCGGGATCGTCTGCTCCTCATCGCGAGGCTGGCGTGCGGTCATTTCGTGCACGAAATCAACCAGCCGGCGAACATTATCAACCGGTGTCTGAGGGAGCACGCCATGCCCGACGTTGAAGATGTGGCCCCGCCACCCCCTCGTCTCCTTAAGAATAGCGAGCACCCGCTCGCGAAGCGCCTCCCATGATCCCAGAAGGGCAACGGGGTCGAGATTTCCTTGGAGCGGCACGGTGGCTCCGAGACGTTGTCGCGCGGTTGCGAGACTGATCCGCCAGTCAACACCGATGACGTCCCCGCCGGCCTCCCGGAGGCATTCGAGCAATCCGCTCGTGTTGACGCCAAAGTGAATGATTGGCACGTCCGCTCGCTGGGCGATGGCAAGCGCGCGGCGCGTGTACGGCAAAACATGCTTTCGGTAGTCGTACGGGCTTAGCTCACCCACCCAACTGTCGAAGAGCTGCAGCGCCTGGGCACCTGCCTTCGCTTGCGCTAGCAAGAATTCTCCGCTCACCACTGCAAGCTTGGACATGAGCATGTCCCACACTGCCGGCTCGTCCATCATCATTTGCTTCGTCCGGGCATGATGCCGGCTCGGACCACCCTCGATCGCGTAGGTTGCTAGCGTGAATGGCGCGCCACTGAATCCAATGACCGGAATTCCCGAGGGTTCAAGCTCCTTGCGAACGAGCCGGATGGCATTGAGGGTAAACGGCAGCGCCTCCTCGGGAGGAGGTGTTGCCAGCCGCTCGACGTCGGCGATGGTGCTGACCGGATTGTGAATGACCGGGCCTTCGCCGCGCTCGTAGGACAACCGCAATCCCATGGTCTCCAGAGGTGGCAAAATGTCGGAGAAGATGATGGCCGCGTCGAGATCGAAGGCGCGCAGCGGCTGGAGCGTCACCTCGCAGGCCAGCGCAGGATTCTTGATGATGTCCAGAATTCCGTACCGTTCGCGAAGCGCTCGGTACTCCGGCATGTATCTTCCTGCCTGCCGCATGAGCCAGATTGGCGTTGCATCCACTGGCTGGCCACGACATGCCCGAAGAAATCTGCTGCTCTGGGCGCTCATAGCCGTGGTCATCGTCAGGCGCCCAACCATTGGGCAAGATCTTTCGCAAAATACGTCAAGATGATGTCTGCGCCCGCGCGCTTGATCCCGATCAGCGTTTCCATCGCGCACCGCTGCAAATCGATCCAGCCTTGCGCGGCTGCCGCGTGCAGCATCGCGTATTCTCCGCTCACTTGGTACGCGGCGACAGGAACGTCGAAGGCGGAGCGAACTAGGCTCACCACATCGAGATACGGCAGCGCGGGCTTGACCATAACCATATCCGCGCCTTCGGCAACATCGAGCGCGGTTTCGCGAAGCGCTTCTCGCCGGTTCGCGGGATCCATCTGGTACTGGCTGCGATCCCCGAATTTCGGGGGACTCTCGGCTGCCTCCCGGAACGGTCCATAGAAACCGCTGGCATACTTGGCTGCGTAGCTCATCATCAGCACGTGCTCGAAACCGCTTGCGTCCAGCGCCGTCCGAATCGCCCCGACCATACCGTCAATCATGCCCGATGGGGCGATGATATCGGCGCCAGCTTCAGCATGGACGACGGCCGCACGCGCCAGGAGCTCCAGCGTCGGATCGTTGAGCAGATATCCTTGTGGCAAGGCTGGCTGGAACTGCGGCGAGCCTGCATCGTTGACCACACCGCAGTGACCGTGATCCGTGTATTCACAGAAACACATGTCGGAGATGACCAGGAGCTCGGGAACCTGATCTTTCACGGCACGAATCGCGCGCGGAATAATGCCGTTGGGATCAAAGTTTTCGCTGCCACATGCATCTTTGCGCTCGGGAATCCCAAACAACATGATGGCGGGGATCCCAAGCCGCGCGATCTCTTTGACTTCCGTGACCAACCGGTCAATGGACCACTGGCATTGTCCCGGCATGGACCGAATCGGTGCTCGGATGTCCCGTCCAGGTCTGACAAACATGGGGTAAATCACGTCAGCAGGAGTTAGGTCGGTCTCCTGGACCATCCGGCGGAGAACCGCCGTTCGTCGCAACCGGCGAGGGCGAACGGCCGGGAACGCCGCCGCTCCCCGCGATTGTGCCTGGACTCGCTCCACTTCGATCACCCTGGTATCCCTCCGCCTTGGTGCTCAGCAAACATGTGCTCCAGCGCATCAACCATCGCTCGTAAAGTTGCCGTCCGGGGAACAACCGGCTCTACGCTGATCCACTGCCGCAGCCTGGCGGCCGTCTTTGGCCCGATGCAGGCCATCACGACACCGTCCAATTGGCTTGCCGCGCCTCCTTCGTGTCGCAGCCGGTCAAAGAACCCTTCCACCGCCGAGGAACTGGCGAACGTGATCGCATCAACGTCTCCGGACGCCAGCAAGCGCGGGACGTCGGCGCCCCCACTGCCGCGCACCGTGCGGTACGCCGTGACACACGTGACCTGCACGCCTAGGCGCTCCAGCCCTTCCCGCAGGTCAGGCTTCGCAATCTCCGAGCCTGGCAGCAATACTCGCTCTCCTGCCCGGACCGGCACGGTGGCGCTCAACGCGGCCGCGCTGAATTGCTCTGGCACAACGTCCACAGGCACCCCAAGTCGCTCTCGCGCCGCGGCCGCGGTTGCGCTACCAACCGCGGCAATCTGAAAGGGCAGGGGATTCGCCCCATTCAGCCCCAGGCGGGCAAAATACGGCGCGATAGCTTCCACCGTGTTGACGCTCGTCAATGCCAGCCAGTTGTAAGATCCCCCCGCCAAGCGCTCCAATTCGGCTTCCAGCGCTGCGCTCTCCTCGGGTGGCGCAATCGCAATGCAGGGGTACCCAAGTGGAATCGCGCCCCGCGCAATCAGCAGATCATCGAGTTCAGGAGCCTGATGCACCGCGCGCGTATTGACGATAGACTTCCCTGCCAACGCACCGCTCATGGCTCTACCTTCAGGAGAGCGCTCGCGCCGCGTGCTAACGCCCGCTCCGCCGCCCGTTCGCCCAACGCCTCGGCCGCGCCCAGATCATGCACACTGGCGCGAACATGCACGTCCACATGCGCGCTTCCGTCGTGGGCAAGGACCCGGCCGTGTAACCACAGCTCGTTGCGCACCACCCACGCCAGTGCCGCGACAGGCGCGGAGCATCCCGCTCCTAACGCAGCGAGAAATGCTCGCTCTGATGCTGTTGCCAGCGCGGTGGCCAAGTGATGGACTGGCTTGAGGAATGTCAACATCGCCGGATCGTCGCGGCATTGCACGGCAAGCGCTCCCTGGCCAGGTGCCGGCAACATGACGTCGAGCGACAGCTCTTCGGAGATCACGTCAAGCTGGCCAAGACGCTCCAGGCCGGCGCGGGCGAGCACGATCGCGTCATAGCCCTGGTCAGGGGCAAAGACTTTCCTTAGCCTGGTACCGACATTGCCGCGAATGGAGACCGGGTGAAGATCGGGCCGGGCGCGCAATAACTGCGCGGATCGTCGCAAGCTGCTCGTGCCCACCGCTGCTCCGGGTGCCAGCCCGGCCAGCGTACCCCCGTTCCGGCTAATGAGCGCGTCAACGACCGAGTCCCGGCGAACAATCGCGCCGATCGTGAGTCCCGGTTGCTGCTTAGTTGGCAAGTCCTTGAGGCTATGGACGGCCAGATCGATGTCGCCGCCAAGCAGCGCGGCTTCCAACTCCGCCGTGAAGGCTCCTTTGCCTCCGAGCAGTGGTAACGGCGTTTCCAGCAGCCGGTCACCGCTCGTCTCGATCGCCACCAATTCGACGGAGAGCGAGGGATACGCCGATCTCAGTAGCGCGGCGACCCGGTTGGCTTGCCAGCGGGAAAGCTCCGACCCGCGCGCTCCGATGCGGATTGTCGTTGGAACGCTGCCCATGAGCCTCGCGGTCGCTGGCGCAGCCAGCCCGGTTTCAAGACGACGAAGGCATGATCAAGGAACGGAATTTCTTTGCAAATCTAGCAAATCTGTGTAAATCTACCGTTCCTTTTCAATCCTATCATGTTCTGACCTTGTTGATCACGCGGCAGGCACCATTGAGGTGGTCTGGTTGGGCATGCCCGCCCAAACGGTGATCAGGCTGGGCAACGCTTTTTGCGGCTACGCACCGGCAACCGGCAGCGCCGACTGGGTTCGTGCAAACCGCTCATCTCCGCGCAGGCAGCACGTCAGAGGGCAAATATCGTGCGTGGGACCACGCCGCCCGAGCGCCCGCCGCACCGGACGCTCCGTCATGCGTTCCACGATCAACTCGCGGATCATGCGGATGAACGCTGGGTGAGTGCCGACCGTGGCCGCACGCACAAAGTTGATGCCTAATGCGTGGGCTCGCTCCCTGGCTTCCGTATCGAGATCGAAGAGGACCTCCATGTGGTCCGAGATGAATCCGACCGGAACGACCACAACGTCTTGGGTGCCCTCCTCCGCGAGCTCGTCGAGTACGTCGCAGATATCGGGCTCAAGCCACGGCACCTGCGGCGGTCCGCTCCGGCTTTGATAGACGATGCGAGGATCAGTCCGGCCGGCGCCTCCCGCGATCAACTGACTAGCCTCGCGAATTTGTGCCTCATAGGCGCAGCCTCGCGCCATCGTCAGCGGGATGCTGTGTGCGGAGAAGAGCAGGGCCGCGCGGCTGCGCCGCTCCGGCGGTATCTGGTCGAGCGCCATTTTCGTCAACTCGATCATTGGCTCGATGAACCCCGGGTGGTTGTAGAACACCCGAATTTTGTCGAAGATGGGCGCTCCTTCTCCAACTGCTTCAACCGCGTGGATGACGTCTTCCCGGTACTGGCGGCAGCCGGAATATGAACTGAATGCCGACGTCACAAAGACGAGCGCCCGCTGCACCCCATCGTCACGCATTTGGCGGACGGTATCGGTCACGAACGGATGCCAGTTCCGGTTGCCCCAATAGATCGGCAGCCGTGGCCCGTGGGTAGCAAGCTCGGCCTCAAGCGCAGCGATCAGCGCTCGCGTCTGCGCGTTGATAGGGCTCACTCCCCCAAAATGCAAGTAATGCTCTGCCACCTCGGCCAGGCGCTCTTTCGGCACGTTCCGGCCTCGCGTCACCCGCTCCAGGAATGGCAGCACCTCGTCCGGTCCCTCGGGGCCGCCAAACGACAAGACCAGCAGCGCATCATACTCCCGCGCGACATCGTCGAACCGCGGTGCGTCTATCGTCGTTGCTCCGTATATGCTCATGCTCACCACATCGCTTGCTCGGGGCCGGGCCCACGGCGCTTGCCAACCTCGCTGATGCATTAAGCCATGTTCACCGCCCGCTGGTCACGGGAGTACCACGGCTTGCGGCACGACTGCCGTGGGTCTTGCGATGGCGCATGTGATGCCGGGTGCACACGGCTCCTTGCATTGACAATCTTCGATACATGCGATAGGCTACGCAGAGAAGCGAAAGGCGTGTTGATGGCCATTCGGACTCAGGCTCCACGACGAACCGTACGAGCAGCGCTTGTCGCTCCATGCTGCGCGCCGGTAGATCCCCCGAAGATTGGCGAGCAGGAGGCCGAGGAATACGCGGGATGGTTCCGGGCGCTGGCTGATCCGACGCGGATACGCATCCTCAATCTCCTCGCCCAGCATGAGGAGCCCGTCTGCGTTTGCGATATCGTCGCGCATTTTCCGCTCGGTCAGCCGACCATTTCGCACCACCTCAAGGTGCTACGGGAGGCGCACTTTGTGTTTGCCGAGCGCCGAGGTACGTTTATGTACTACCAGGTGAACCGGGCGTGCCTGGCCGAATTCCCCGAAGCCGCTCGCCGTATCCTCGGGATCGAATCCGGTTCTGAATCCTGTTCTCCACGCCCTGACCGCGACCCGCACATCTCCCACGCGCATTCTTGATACCGGAAAGGAGGCTGCAGCCGGCGACACTTCGAGCGAGAAACATTGATTATCGACGATATTCGATGATTTGAGGAGGCAAACATGTCTGGTGACTCCATTCAGACTCAACCGGAAGCGATCAGGGAAGTCGTTCGCTCCAAGTACGCGGAAAGTGCGCGTCGCGTTTCGCGGGGTGCTGCAAGCGCCTGCTGCTCTTCGTGCGGCACCGGTCCAGCGCCGGATCACGCCGATCCCATCACGAGCAATCTCTATGATCCTGCCCAGCTTGTGGGCCTTCCAGAAAGCGCGATTGTGGCATCGCTTGGATGCGGCAATCCGACGGCGCTTGCCGAGTTAAGCCCGGGAGACGTCGTTCTCGATCTCGGCTCGGGCGGGGGCATTGATGTTCTGCTCTCCGCGCGGCGTGTTGGTCCTACGGGATTTGCCTACGGTCTCGATATGACCGACGAGATGCTTGAGCTAGCCGAGTCGAACCGGCAAGCAGCCGGGATCACGAACGTGCGCTTCCTCAAAGGGCACATCGAGAATATCCCGTTGCCCGACAATGAGGTTGATGTGATCATCTCCAACTGCGTCATCAATCTCTCCGCCGATAAGCCACGGGTCTTGCGCGAAGCCTTCCGGGTGCTGAAGCCGGGTGGGCGGTTAGCGGTCTCAGACGTCGTCGTGCAGGGCGATCTGCCGGCGGACATGCGTGCCAGCATGGAAGCTTGGGTGGGCTGCGTCGCGGGAGCCCTGAAGGAAGACGAGTATCGCCAGTATCTGTCTGACGCTGGATTTACCGACATCGGGATCGACGTCACACGCGTCTATGATCCCGTCGAGCTAGCGGAAACATTCGCAGGCGTCGAAGCGTGCTGTGGCGCGCCACCCCAAGGCTGGGATTCCTCCGACTTTGAGCGGTTCGCCACCACGGGAGGGCGGCTCGTCAGCGCGTTCATCCGTGCCCGCAAGCCATTGGACAGCGCCACGCCGAGAAGCTAGCGCAGGCCGATCTCGCCCAGCGCCCGCGCGATGATGGCAAGACCCGCGAGCGCTACCGCGATCGAGCCAATCGCCGGCGCGTACCGGACGGATTGTCCGATCCGGCCCGTCATAGGCACCCGGCGTTGGAGGAGATGGCTGGCATAGAGAGAGGCCAATCCGAGGAGCGTTAGCGTAGTGGCCAGCCCGAGGCTGAAGGCGGTGACCAACGCCAGCCCGAAGCCGGCGCGGCCAAGGGCGATGGCTCCCAGGAGCACAACGAGTGCCGAGGGGCATGGGAGCAAGCCCCCGGAGACCCCGAGAGCAATGAGGCTTCGCCAGGTAATTGGCGACCCATCGCCACCTGGCGGAATGTGCGTGTGACTCCCACCGCCATGCGCGTGCACAACGGCGTCATGCCGGTGGGAGTTATCGTGGTCATGCACGTGCCCTGCGCCATGTGTGTGATCGTGGTCATGGTGACTGTGTCTCGTCGGGATGCGCATGCGCAGTGTCGCGAGGCCGATGAGGACAACTAGCGTGCCCGAGGTGATGCCGAGCCACGGCAGAAGATCCTGCGGCATCACGAAGTGAGAGGCAAACAGCGTGATGAGCCCGAGAGCGAGCACGCCCGTCGTGTGTGTGACCGTGACCGTCAGCCCCAGAAATGCCGCGTGCTTGGGCGTGCCGCGCGCACCGACGAGATAGGCGCTGACGACTGTCTTCCCATGCCCAGGTGAGAGCGCGTGCGCTGCTCCCCACAGCGTGGCGAGCATCAGCGCGACAACGAGCCCGCCCGCGCTGAGGCGAGTATCGCTCATCAGGCTCGCGAAGCGAGAGCCGACTCCTTCGATGCCCCATCGCGCTCGACCGGATTGTCCAACCTGGTCAGCTTCATCTCCTGCGAATCCCGCGAAGCTCACCGCAGCCGCCGCGCCAGGCTGGTGTCGCGCCGTCAGAGCGAGCTCGCGCTCATCCAGCGGGCTTTGCAGCTTGTCCGACGGGTAGCTCCTGAGCTCGTCACTCACATCGCTCGCCGGCACCTCCACACCCTCAATCGCCACATCTGGCCCATGCGTCACGAGCATCTCCCGCCAACCCAGCTTGTCGGCGGCATAGGTGTTGGCAAGCGCCAGGGTAAGAGGCTCTGATCCCAAAGCCACGGGCTGAGCCGGGCGAAACGCTACCCGAAGGTGAACCAACCTCAGGTTGGCTTGGCCGTCAGGAAAGGAGAGGTCGGCGTCCGCAGGCTCCAGTGTGACATCGTTCCCGCTGGCGGTGAGGCGTAAGCCATCCTGGATCTCAGCAAGCTTGGCATCGAGGTAGCCTGCCCGCTCGCTATCCGTGATGTCGCCGTCGCCATCGGCATCAATGCGCTCTTCGATCTCCTGGAATGCTGGGATTTCCGCAAGATCCAGCACAAAGATCACCCGAAGATCCTCGGCCATTACCTCCAGCCGTACGTATTGATTGACGGTGAAGTAGCCAAGGGGGTGTGCCGAAACGGCGCGCGGCAAGCCGAGCAGTGACAGGAAGGTGACGCCGGCGAGGCCCATGGCCATCGCCAGGCGCCACCGGTGAAGCGTGAATCGCCGCCGCTTCGGGATAGCGCAACCGGTCCGCCTCTGGAGCATGGCTACACCCAGGTCAGCGCGGGTGGCCCTTCTGGTCATTGATCCTGTCCCTTCATCAGCGAGCCACCGGCCCGCAAGCCCGCTAACGTATCGACAGCTTGGCGCGATTCGAGAACTGAGAAATAGGGGTTAATCGCCAGCGCCTGCTCGAGATGGCCTATCGCCTCGTTGCTTCGACCCAGAGCGGCGGCGATCATCCCGGCATGAAAATGCAACATGGCATCCCGCGTGCCCAGCCGGAGCGCTTCCTGCGCGTACTGCCATGCTTCGTCGTAGCGCCCGGTCTTGTAAAGCGTCCAGGATAGAACATCGGCGGCATGAATGCTCTGCCGCTTCTCGTATCCGGCCCGTGCCCGTTGGACCGCCCTGTCAAGCTCCAATCCATGATTCGCGGCAAACAGCGCCATCTCGACATCGGTATCGACCCCGTTCGCTTCATAGAGGCTTTGCATCGCCTGGACGAGCGCGTATTGCTGCGCGGCTTCATGCGCTTTTCCGGCGGCGGCATACATATCACCTAGGGCGATGACAAACTCGGGCAGAGGCATCCGCGCGATGGCCGCGCGGTAGTTCGCGATCGCTCCATCGAAGTCACCACGCGCGGCCGCTACCTTTGCCAGGCCTGCCACGCCAAACACATATCCGTCCAGAGTCTGGAGCGACTGGAGATAGTGCTGCTCGGCGGCTGCCACATCTCCAGTACTGAAGGAGAGATTGCCAAGCTGCGCCTGCGCCCAGGCGACATGCTCGGATCTCCCGGAGCCGGCTTGCGCTGCTTGTGTCATCGCGGCGATGGCGCCAGGTACATCGCCCAGCAATTCGCGAACATACGAGACGCGGGAAAACGAGGGCAAGTCCGGCCGCAAATCCACCATTGCCTGCACGGTCTGGACGGCCTGATCGTATCGGCCGAGCTCAATCTGGGCATCTGCGACGACTCCTAATGCGGCGGCGTGGTAGGGATTATGAGCGTGAGCCTGCTCACCCCAGGTCAGGGCGTGCCGGAAGTCGTGCCGAGCGAGGCTCAGCGTGCCCATCCCCGTCATCGCCACGAAGTCATCGGGATTGCGGTCCAGCGCCTGGCGGTACAGTGCCTCAGCCTTCGGGTAATAGCTGGGATCACCGGTCTCCCGAGCCTTTTGGAGATAGGCATCGCCGAGCATTGCCGCCGCGGTCCCATTGTCAGCGTGCGAGCGCAGAACTTCTTGCAGATACGTGATGAGATCGTCGAGCCGGGTCGGTGGCCGGACGGGAGCATCCACGATGCGATCAATGCCGGAGGGCGCGACGGGATCTGCTGCCCAACCATGCGTTCTATCCGGCAGAAGGGCTCGCCCGTTGAGGACACCGGTCAGGAGAAGACTCGCGGCGACGACCGGGACAACAACACGTGCAACTCGCTTCCTTTTGCTCATCCGCGTCTCCTTCGCCGTGCGTTGCACCACGGTGCTGAGGAGCTTGACGGGGCGAGGTGGCCAGCCTCGCCCCGCCGGTGGTCAGTGCTACGGAACGTTTCCACACATCACGTAGACGCCGATTTCCTGCGCGGATTTGTGGACGTTGATCGCAAAGCCGCCGCCGGTAAACTCATCAAGCGACCGCCCTTCGAGGACGGTTTCGCTGCGGCCATTGGCGTCAACATTGTTGAGTGGCACCGCCGGATTGGGATTGAGGTCAGCGCACGTTCCCTCGTGAATGTGCGCTGGGTGATCGCCCGTCGCTCCGGTCGCCTCAATGGACACAATCAGATTGTCACCATCCTGGGTAAGGGTTGCCGTGCCGGAGACTCCTGAGTCGTTGAGCTCGGCGAGGTCCAGCGAAACGGACTGCTGAGGGCCGGCTGCCTCCTCCGCTGGCCGGTCCTTGCGCGCCGGGGTGGATTTGGAGTGGTGACGGTGCTCGAAACCTTGGTGCGGGAGTGCCAGATAAGGGAACGTATCCCGGAACGAAACATCGTTGCCGTGCACCCCGCCACCGAGGAGATTGTTCGGCGCGACGTTGTACGCGTCGCCATTGGGGCAACCGTCGGGCACGAGCGTGCAAAAGAGGACGCCGGCCACCGCCCGCAGCTCGATGTCGACTACTTCATCGCCAAGGCGGCGGCCATTCGGGAACCCGGCGTTGTCGCCACCGAGAACCCCAAGCGGATTGGGATTTGCCGCGGGCGTAATTGCCATGTTCAAGCGCAGCATTTCCGCCGGCTTGACGTTGGCAGGCTGGTTGAGCCCAGGGACTCCCGTCAAGAAGATCGTCGCCAAATCCTGCCGGTCGGCGTCTGGAACGGTGATCCCATACAACTGAGCAAGGACACCCGGAAGGACCGGCCGCAAGACCGCGTCAGCGAATTGCGCGTCGTCCTTTGGTTGAGAGGCGTTGAAGAAGTCCTTGAACCCGATTGGCACCACGACCTCATTCACGAGAGGCATCCCGAGCCGGGAGACTTGCACAAGCTCGCCGCTCCCCTCGCGCGTGCCATCGCCGCTGATAACGGTCGTCGAATACCGGCTAGTGGTCACCCAAACGCCGATAATGGCGTTAGGATCGTCGGGCCCTGTTGGGGCCTGGCCAGATGCGGTTAGGTCTGCGATGGGAATTTGCATCGCCATCGCCAGCACGTTCAGCCCTTGGAGATCGTCAATCCCGCCGCTCGCCCCGGGTACCTCGCGCAGCGTGACCAGATCGAAAATTCCCCCGAGGTCCACCCAAAACGGGTCGTCAACCTGCCCGGCGAAAATCTTCATGCCGCCAACTTCACCGATCGCCGCTTCGGACAGCGCGGCGTAGTCGGGCGTTGATGCTGGTCCGATGTTGGGTGGGGGGACGACGCCTTCAAACGGAAGCTGGGACGCACCATTAGCGGTGATGCGCGTGACCGTGTATCGCTGAATGACGCCAAGATCGGGATCGTCGAGCGACTCAACTGGCCCGACGTTGATCAGCGGCACATTCGGATTTGCGACCGTGGTTGAGAAATCGAAGCGGTAGACGATGTCTGCCTCAGCATCACCATTGTTGTCAATGTTGATGTCGTACAGCACATCATCGCCAAAGCGGTAGAAATTCGGGCCCCCGGCAGGATCCTGCCCAGGATAGACGTTGTGGATGATCGTGACGGTGTCTGGCGCGTCCGGACTGACGAAAGCGTAGAGATCGGTGCTGTCCGCGGTGGGATCTGAGGCGATGATCGGCGCCTCCCGATGGCTCGACGCGCGGGAGTCCCGCGCTCCGAGGTTCATCAGCGACGACAATGCAACGAGCACCGAGACGAGCGCTGTCAGCGACACGAGAGGGCTACGTGGAGTCCGCATGCTGGTACCCCTTTCTATCTTGCCAGCTACGCTCGATCGCAGCGATGTCGATAGCTCAGTTCGTTCGCAGCATGGTCGCGTCTACGGCCGTCCGGACGGCCAGGAAGACCACGGCATGAACCAGATCGGCCACTGCCGGCAGAGCCGCCACCTAGTCACGCGCTGAGCTCTAGCACTCGTACGGAATTCCGAGTCAGGTGGATCACTCTCAGCATGGGTCCACTGGCGGCAAGGACACCCGTCAGCAACACGAATGCCCTGCCAGCATGACGCCAGCAGGGCATAACACCCAAGAGAACTGCCGGGAAACTAGCAGCCGGGGATTAGAACGTCCACCGAGTGTACGCCGTCGTCAGATCCAAGCGACGGAGGTCCTTCCGCGCCTCATCCGCCGTTGGGTAGCCAACACCGTCACCCAGGATCGCCGCGTAGTACCGCTCAAAGCGCGTGTTCCCCAGACGGAACGGATGAATCAGATCGATCAGCTTCTTCATAGCCACCACCTCCTTCGCCAGCGCACCGTGCCTCGCTGTGCAGAGTATATCGTATCATCGCGATATCTGCATCATAGCAACTGATGGGGCGTGCGCCGCACGAGCCAGAGCTGTTCAGCAGCCATACCGCTGGCTTGGACCGTTTGGCGGTGGAGTGGCGCTCTAGAGGCATCCATCCATGCTTCATCGTCGTAAGATGATCGTGACACACTCCTGGCAGGTGACACCGCCGCGGCATGCCGCGAGAGCGTGAGGGTACGTCCATGACACACCTTGAGACACAACCGGCCGTCCGCATCCGGCGGGCTGGCCAGGCAGGATTGCTCGCGACGCTCGTGATGCTGAGCGCGCAGCTCATCTGGCGGACCGAGTGGTCGAAGGATGGCGTCGTTCAGGCCTTCCCTGAGTTCATCGTGGCCGCCATCGCGCGGTTGACGCCGCTCTCCCTCTTTGGAGCAGCAACGGAAAACTACGGGAGTCTGGCGAAGAAGAGTCTCTTCGTTGCCGTTCTGCTTGGCATCCTCGCCGTGGGATATCAAGCTGGCAAGGCTGCCGGAGCGCTGAGCCAGCGCTGGCGAAGCGATGCCGCTGGCAGGCTAATCGCATCAGTCGCCGTTGCTGGCCTCCTTCTGCTGGTTACGCTCGTGGTCATCCTCCCCATCGCCTACCTGGGCATATTCGCCACGCGGAGCTCTTATACCTCGGACATCCTGATCCAGCTCTCGACCACGTTTGCGCTTTGGGCGATCTGCTGGACCGCTTTGACCGCGTCTGGTCTTCAGCCGCAAAGGGAAGCGATCGACGCGGCCATGAGTCGTCGCTCGCTCCTCGGCGATGCAGCGTGGAATGTGGCAACCCTGGCCGGAATTGCCACGGTGGGCCTGTCGGCATGGCGTCTGATGCATCCTCGCCGGGCAAAGGGTGATGCGCTCGCCACCGAGCAGCGCGCCCGCGATATCGTCGCCACACAGCGCGCCCGCCAGGGGCATCCCATGCCCACATCGACACCGACGTCGGTCTCTCAGGCGGCTCAGTCTTCCGAATCGGCGGCGCTTGTCTCCGACATGACGCAGGAGAGCCAGGATCCCTTTGCGCTCTTTCTCAAGCTCGAAGAGGAGAAAAAGCTGACGCCAGTGCTCACCCCAACTCCAGAGTTCTATCAGGTCTCAAAGAACATTTCCGATCCCAGCGTCGGCGTCAAATCCTGGCGGCTGAAGGTCACCGGACTCGTGAATCGCGAGCTTGAGCTGACCTACGATGACCTCGTTGCTCGCGCGACGACGAAGAAGATCACCACGCTCTGCTGCATCTCGAACGAGCTCAATGGCGATCTGATCAGCACCGCGGAGTGGACCGGCTTGCCACTGGCCGAGCTGCTCGCCGAAGCTGGCATCCAAGATGGTGCCGTCGATCTCAAATTCCATGCCGCGGATGACTACGAGGATTCTGTCTCCGTGCAGATCGGTATGGACCCGGACAACCTGATCGTCGTCGCCATGAACGGTGAGCCGCTCCCCGAGGAGCATGGATTTCCCGCGCGCCTGATCATTCCCAATATCTACGGTATGAAGAACGTTAAGTGGCTCGACCGCATCGAAGTCGTCAACGAAGACTTCCAAGGCTACTGGCAAACGCGAGGGTGGAGCGACCTCGCAGTCATGCAGATCTGGGGCCGTATCGATACTCCGCGCGACGGCGAAACGCTTCCTCCCGGACCGAACCTGGCAGCCGGGGTGGCCTCCGCGGGTGACCGCGACATCGCGCGCGTCGAGGTCAGCTTGGACGATGGCCAGACCTGGGCAGACGCGATCTTGGAACCCGCGTTGAATCCCCCCTTCACGTGGGTCCGCTGGGCCTTTCCCTTCGAGGCCGTTGAGGGCAAGCACACGATGCGCATCCGGGTGACCGATGGAACAGGCGCGGTCATGCCGAAAGAGGAGCGGTCACCGCTGCCTGATGGAGCCACTGGCTGGCCCGCGCGCAGGTTCAAGGTTAAGGCGTAGCAGCACCACCTCTCCACACGGCTCAGTGCCGGAACGCCGCGCCGTTATCGCGAAATCCCCGGCGGCGCTGCGTCCGGCTCTTCCCTATGTGTCCTCAGTATTGGTATCATTGGCGTGTGTGGCCGACTCTAGATCGAGGAGCAGGATCGTATTCGTTGCCACGGCGCATGGTTCCTCACCCCCTCTCGGTGGCCACCCCACGTGTGGTTTAGCAGAGCCTGTTCGCCAGCACTCCGTGGGAGCTTGACTGCTCAATGAGTACTGACGATTTTAGTGCGTTTCTTCGCCGTTGCCGGGAAGCCGCCGGGCTAACCCAAGAACAACTTGCGCAACGCTCGGGAGTGGGCTTGCGTACAATCTCGGACATCGAGCGCAACATCACACGATACCCTCAGCGTAGCACGCTCAAGGATCTTGCGGACGCCCTGGGCTTGAAAGGGAGTGCCCGCCGTGAATTCTTGCAGCGCGTCCCGAAGCGGCCGGGCCGGCGCCGGGCCACGAAGCTGGAGATTCCCTCGTTACCGTCGCCGCCCACTCCCTTGGTTGATCGGGAGGACGCGATTGCCAGCGCGTCTGCTCTCCTTCAGCAACCGCACGTTCGCCTCCTGACGTTGGTTGGGCCCGTCGGTGTGGGTAAAACACGACTGGGCTTGGCTGTTGCCCAGGCTCTCCAACGCCAGTTTCCTGACGGCGTGTGGTTCATTGATCTTTCAGCTGTGCAGCGCTCGGCCGATCTCCCCGCTGCAATCGCACAGCGCCTTGGCGTTCATCTCACCGGACGGCGCCGCTCAATCGAGATCATCGCTTCACATGTTCGCGCGAAGCGCATGCTCCTCATCCTCGATAACCTTGAGCAGCTCGACGCCAGTGGAGCGATCGCCACGTTGCTCGAGCGGACTGAAAGGATCAAGATCCTCGCCACAAGCCGCCGCCCCTTGCACATCCGGCACGAGCAGGAATTCAAGGTGGCGCCACTCGCGGTGCCTGATCTTGCCAACCTGCCACCCATTGAAGAACTTGCCAGGATTCCGTCGCTCACCCTGTTCGTGCAGCGAGCGCGGGCGGATCTGCCGGAATTTGAGCTGACCGAGACGAATGCTCGGGACATCGCCACCATCTGTGTCGGACTGGACGGTCTTCCCCTGGCAATCGAGCTTGCCGCATCCCGAGCCAAGATTTTCACGCCGCGGCAAATGGTCGACCGGCTGGAACCGCGCCTCGATTTCGTGGGCACAGGCGATCTTGATCTCCCGGAACGGCAGCGCTCGCTGCGGGTTGCCATTGCCTGGAGCGTCGAACTTCTGCCCAAGCCTGCCCGGCTCCTGTTCAGCCGCCTCGCAGTGTTTCCTGGCGGCGCAACGCTCGCAGCGTTAGAGCAGGTCTGCACCAGCCCCAACCCCTCACCCCACGCCGGGACTCGGGAGCACCACCTGGCGCGGCTGACTTCCGCGGAGATGTGGGATGCGCTGGGTTTGCTCGTCGATGCGAGCCTGGTCCGGCGTCAGCAAGAGAGCGAGGACGAGATCCGCTTCTCGATGCTTCAGGTCATACGCGAGTACGCCCAGGAACAACTCGAAGCAAGCGGTGAGGGGGACATCCTTCGACGGCGCCAAGCTCTCTGGCTCATGGAGCTAGCGGAGCAAGCGGAGCCGCAGCTCTTTTCTCAGGACGGAGAGATGTGGCTTCGCCGGCTGGATCAGGAGCAAGCCAACCTTCGGTCGGCCCTCGCGTGGGCAGAGTCGGCCGGCGAAAGCGAGGTTGCACTTCGCATCATGGGCGCCCTTGCCGACTACTGGTACCTGCGTGGCCAGATCGCGCAGGGTGCTGAGTGCTTGAAACGCGCACTCGCCATTCCAGGCAACGCCACCGCGGCACGCGCGAAAGCCCTGGTGGGTCAGACGCTCATGCTGATGCTCCAAGGCGATCTCCGGCGCGCGGAGAAGGTAGGACTTGAGGCACGCGAGGTTGCTGCGCGAGCCGGTGACCGCTTTAACGCGGCTTGCGCAATCGAGTATCTCGGCTCGATTGCACAACGGCAACGGCGCTATGCTGAGGCTCTCGACCTGCACCGGCAGGCGCTCGCCATCTTCACCGAATATCGTGCCCTAGCTTGGTCGATGACCTCACTGTGCAACCTCGCGTGGTCATCGCTCGGCGTGGGCGACACGGAACGTGCCACCGCGTATCTCAATGACCTGACCAGCCAAGTTGTTGAGACAGGCGACCCCCACTACGAGCGGGTAGGCCTCCTTATTGCTGGCGATCTGTCCTGTGCCCTCGGGGACTTCGAGACCGCCCACGCGCACTATGCGCGCGTGTTCGAAGCCTGTCAGGGCGATCGCTGGCTGGCGGCGGACGCGATCATCGGCTTCGCTGGTATCTTCGCCCACATCGGGCTCATGGACCGGGCCGCGCGACTCTTCGGCGCCGCTGAGGCGCTCTACGCCGAGTTCGGAGTGCCATTCCCACCGCGAAACCGTCCTGCCTTCGACACTTGGGTGCGCCTCATTCATGATGAACTAGGCGAGGATCGCGGCAGGGAGGAATGGTCGATCGGAAAGACGATGCCCACGGCCGACGTTGCCGCCCTGATTCAGGAACTGGCCATCTTGCTTCAGAAGGCCAGCGCGAACGTCCAATAACGGTTAGACCGGCTCGGTCATTTGCCGCAGTCTTGGCCAAGGCGCGTGCGAGCCGGTAAGCAATCCGGTGGAGAACTGTATGCGCTCTCCAGTTAAGCGTTCGCAAGAGGCGGCAGCGGTTGCGTGCAGTACATACAACGCTTCGCGGCGATCGGTACTTCGGCCAGGCATTCAGGACAGGGCCGGGTGGTCGGGTCCGGCGGAGTCTCTCCGCGGCGTATCCGGGCCATGAACATATTCACTGGCTTGACCACGAAGAAGAAGATCGCGGCGGCTACGAGCACGAAATTGATCAGCGCGTTGAGAAAATTGCCGTAGGTAAACCGGCTCTCGTTGATGGTGAAATCTAGCTCGGAAAAATTGGGCGCGCTGACAATCGCCGCGATGAGCGGCGTAAGAAGATCAGTAACCAGCGAATTGACGACCGTGGTAAATGCGGCGCCGATGACCACGGCCACCGCCAAGTCGAGGACGTTCCCCCGCAGCAGAAACTGGCGAAACTCCCGCAGCACCCCTCCCATGGTTGCCTCCCCGATCTCGTTTGAGACGCACGACGGCTCCCGGCAATCCGCGGACTCGCGTTCGTATGTGAGCCAGCATCATAGCAGATCACCACGGAAGCACGGTAAGTCCGCCACGGTCGTAGCGAGCGCTGGCCACGGCCACACGAGAGTCAACGCTCCTGCGTACCAGTAGCAGAGGCTCAGGCGAGGGTACCAGTTTAGGTCGCTACCGGCGTCCCATGAGCATCCGGCAGAAACTCGGTTGTGAATGCCTTGGAGACGTCAAGATCGGCCGGGATCAAGTCACGGGACTTCATCCAGCTCGCATACGCCTCCCAGCGCTCCGCCTTCTGCGTGCCAAAGCGGATGCCGCCATCGGTCCAGACCGGGATGAGTAACTCCAGCCCTCGCTCCTCGACCTCGCGGTCGATGCCCTCATACGCCTTGGCAAGGGCGTCGAGCGCTGCATCCGGCTCCTCGATGGCATCAAGATAGCCTCGCTGCGTCGCGTTCAATAGCGCCCGAATCACGCCAGGCCGCGATGCGATGACTTCTTCGCCAGTCACTAGCACGAGTTCGTAGTAATCTGGCACCCCCCACGATTCAACCCGCATCAGCGAGACCTCGTATCCCTCGCGCTCGGCCAGGATCGTCTCATGAGTCCAGTAGGCACCCATCACGGCGTCCACCCTGCCGGAGATCACAGCGGGCACGAGATTGAATCCGACATTGATGAGCGTGACGTCGCTGAGCCGGGTGCCGTCCGTTTCGAGCATGGTCGCCAGGAACGCTTCTTGGCTGGGAATTCCAGGATACCCCACAGTCTTGCCAGCCAGATCACGCGGACGGGTGATTCCCCGCTCTTTCAAGCTCATCACGCCGAGCAACGGATGCTGCACGAGCGCAGCCACCGAGACGACCGGCACATCTTGGGCACGGGCCAGCAGCACATCGGTCTGGTAGGAGATACCGAAATCATCCTTCCCGGCACCGACGGTCTGCAGAACCGTCGTGGGATCAGAGGGCGTATAGAGATCGACGGTCAGTGCCTCAGCACGGAAATAGCCGCGCTCTTGAGCGAGGAACAATCCGGCGTGATTCGCGTTGGGATACCAGTCCAGTGCCAGGGTGACCGACTCGGCTGCCCGGGCGATGCGGTGGGCTGCTCCGGCGCCAACACCACTGAAGCCAAGCCCGAGCCCGGCCAAACCGCGAATGAATTGCCGGCGATCGAAGCCACTTGGGACAACATTCATTTCCTGGCTCCTCCGATGCCCACGTGGGGCGCGTGAGGGAGCCCGGAAGAGCACGACGCTTCCTGCGCAGGCATTACCCTGATCAGGTTCGACGGTCGGTGGAAGGAAGCAACGCTCTTACGACGCGGGCACCGCACAACGCCGTTTTACCGCTGCTTCGAATGGCCACCCTCTCAGCCCGGCTCACCGAGCTCCCGTTGCGGCATTCTTCGATTGTTGCCCGCCAGGCTACTCGGAAGACGGCTTCCGCGTCAACTGGCCGGGAGACTGCCTGCGTGGCGAACTGGGACCCGTGACATAGGCAAGCCACCTCCGGATCCCGGAACGGCACGTATCAGGGAAAGCACCGCTTTCAGCGCCTGGCAAGTCTGACCTTGCACGGGGAACCGAGGCAACGTCCTCGCGGGTTACGAATTGGTTGCTCCTGAAGCAGCCTCCTGACCAACGATCGGCTTCAGGTAGATAAGATATTCGTTTAATCCAACCTTGAGCACGCGGCTCACCTGGTAGCGGGTGTGATGCACATGATCCTTGTAGATCCCGCCGGGCCGAAAGCGCCCAAGGCGCATCTCCCGGGCGGTCTTTGCTACCAGTTCATAGGTCACCTTGCCGCACGCCGCGCAGGTGAAATACTGGTCAACCTCATCGGTTGGGCCAGTATATCCGCGCTGGACGAGCCGGGTGTCTGTGCTTCCGCACCAGGGGCACCGTCGTCGCTCGGACTGGACTGTGTGCATCGCCGCCATCGCAGCAGGCCCACCTCCACGTCCTGGGCCACCTTCGTTCGTTCAGGGGGCATTGTACCAGGATTGCCAACTCTCTGACTCTCCGGGTGACCAGGCGCTTCTCACTCCCACATCTGGGCGAAAGTAGGGCATAATGTTCGTGTGCCCGGCAACTCCAGGCGCCACCGCTCTCACCGGCGCGCCTCGCTGCGACGGGGCAACACCCGCGGGTGCGTGCGAGTGTTCGCTCCGAGACGTCCAATCAGAAAGGAGATGGGCCCGTGCGGACGCCGACATCAATCGACACGCCGGACCCGACGATGGATGATCCCGACCGTCTCCTCGCGGGCCGGACGCTGATCATCGCTTCCAATCGTGGACCGGTGACCTTCACCCTCGAAGGCGATGGTCAATTTACGTCCCGGAAGGGAAGCGGCGGCGTTGTCACTGCCGTCAGTGCCATCGCGCGGGAGCATCAGCCAATCTGGATCGCCTGCGCGATGACCGAAGGAGACCGCCTCAGGGCGGAGCTAGCGGCTCAGCGTGGAGAAGCACTGATCAGCCCACCAGGTCCTCGTCCGGAATTCCGCGTCCGTTTCGTGCTGCCCTCCCCTGAGGCATATTTCAAGTACTACAACGTCATCAGTAATCCGTTGCTCTGGTTCCTGCAACATTACCTCTGGGATACGCCCCGCGCTCCGGACATCACGGCCGAAACCTGGGATGCGTGGGAAAACGGCTACGTCGTGGTCAACCGGCTCTTTGCAGAGGAGATCCTGGCCGCAAGCCAGCACTGCGATCCGAAACCGATCATCATGCTCCAGGACTATCACCTCTACCTCTGCGCCGGCTTTATCCGAGAACGCCAGCCCGACGCCATCCTGCAAATGTTCATTCATATCCCGTGGCCAGACCCGGACTACTGGCGCCTGCTGCCACTGAAGATTCGCCGCGCGATCTGTGAAGGCATGCTTGGCAACGACATCGTGGGATTCCAAACCCGAGAGCATGCTCGATCCTTCATGTACACCTGCGAGGCGTATGTGCCGGGAGCGAAGATTGACTACGCGGGGCGAGGCGTGATCTGGAATGGACGGCGCATCGAAGTTCGCGCCTATCCCATCTCCATTGACGTGGAAGCCGTACGCCGTGTCGCCTACGGCAAGGAGGCCCGCCGCCACGAGGTCTACCTCCCACAACATCTCAACGAATTCACCGTTCTGCGCGTGGATCGCGCCGAACCGAGCAAAAATATCGTTCGCGGCTTCCAAGCGTTCGACCGCTTCTTGGAGGCTCATCCAGAATATCGGGGCCGCGTGAATTTCGTCGCCATCATGGTCCCCTCCCGGTTGGACGTCGAGGAGTATCAGGATTACCTGAAGGACATTAGCGAGATCGTGTTCCGCATCAACGCTCGCTATGCCAATGTCGAAACGGGATGGCAGCCGATCCACGTGATCATGGGTGAGAACTATCCCCGTGCCTTGGCCGCGATGAAGTGGTACGACGTGCTGCTGGTCAATTCGATCATCGACGGCATGAACCTGGTGGCCAAAGAGGGGTGCCTGCTCAATGAGCGCAATGGGGTGCTGATCCTCTCGGAAGGTGCGGGCGCGGCAAGCCAGCTTGGCGAGGATGCGCTCATCATCTCCCCAGCCGATATCGAAGGGACTGCAGAAGCGATTTACCAGGCGATCACCATGCCCCTCTCCGAGCGCCGCCGCCGCGCTGAGAACCTGCGGCGCACTGTCGAAGCCGATGACGTCGCCAAATGGTTCCGAGAGCAACTCTGGGATATCGCCCGGTACGTCATCCGCGGCGAGCGTGATCCCGGCGCCCTCCTGCCTGACGGCACCTTGGCGCCTGGCAACGGAGCACAACGCGTGTCGCTCACGGAGCAACCGCGCGTCATCGTCCACAGCCCGACTGACGCGTGAGCGGCGCGGTCGCCTTGGCTGCTCGTGATCGTTCTCGTTGCTCCACGCGGCCAGCCTATACTGACGTGAGCCGCATCGCGCGCGATCTCCGGACGTGCGCGCGGGCCATGGCTCAAGATGACGCGTGCTGTCGCTCGTCTGCACCTGAGGAGGGTTCTTCGATTGCAACCAGACGCCTGCCACAACGGTCCGGATAACGACACAACTCGCCCCACCATCACCTTCAGCCGCCGCTCGCTCTTGCTGGGTGCCGCTATCGCTCCGCTGGGAGCACTCGCTCGCGAGGTCACCGCACCACAACGCACCGCGGCCGCTCCCCAGCTTCCCGCAACCCATGCGCGTTCTGCACACCAGGACGCGACGCCCAGCGCCGCGGCGACACCCGCAGCCACGCCCGTGGTGCCTGCGGGTTCCGAGCGCTTCGGAGCACTTGAGGTGATTCGGGAGCCTCGCCCAACCTACTCTGGCGTCCCTGTGGAAGGGGGCAGCCTGACGCTGATGCTTGCCAGTGGCGACAACAGCGACTTTAGCCCGGCCGCGTTCCGCCAGGACCTACAAATCATGGTCAGCTACCTCGATCCGCTCGTTTGGATCGATGAGGTCACGATGGAGCCTCGACCATGGCTTGCGGAAAGCTGGGAATGGAACGACGACCACACCGTCATCACCTACCACCTGAGAAAGAACGTGCGGTGGCACGATGGCACTGAGCTTACCTCCCGCGACGTTGTTTTTTCGCTGTACGTGTATCGCGACGATCTCGATAGCGCGGTGCGCAATTTATTCACGACGATGGCGTCGGCGGAAACCGACGGCAAATATGGCGTCAAGGTGACCCTCACCGAGCCGGACGGAAACTGGCTGCTCAATGCATCCAGCCAGTTCATCATTCAGCGCAAGCAATACCTCGACTATTGGGAGTCCCGCCCGGCAGGCGAGCGAACGCTCAGTGGCTTCAACTGGCGCAAAAACCCTCCGCTCGGCACTGGCCCTTGGGCGATTGAAAAGCGCAATGAGCAGCAGATCACGCTGTCGCGCTGGAAGCGGTATTGGGCCGGACGTCCGTATGCCGAGGATCTCACACTGACATGGAGCGGAGACCGCGAGGCACGGATCAACGCCTGGAAGACAGGACAATCCGACCTGCTCTGGCCGGTCCGTCCAGCCGACCTACCGCTCGCCGCCGATACGCCTGGGCGACTGTACGTCTCCAACTCGGCATCAGTCATGTTCGCAGCGTTCAACTTCGACAATCCTGCGCGCAAGCCACGCGACCTATTCAAGGATGTCCGGGTCCGGCGCGCACTCTCGCTCGCGATCGATCGCGAGCGCTACGCGCGGGAGGTGTTCTATGGGTTCATCCACGCCGACCGGGCCGGCACGATTGCCCAGCCATGGGCCTATGATCCATCGGTTCAGAACCCGCCGCGCGACGTTGCCGCCGCGCGCAGCCTCTTGTCCGAGGCCGGGTGGAGCGACACGGACGGTGACGGCGTTCTTGAGGATGCCGATGGGAATCGCCTAGAACTTACCGCCATTCTTCGCAACGACGCCCGTCCAGAATTGCTGGCTGTTTTGCAATCGATTGTGCCGGATCTGAAAGACGTGGGCGTTGCGCTGCGCGTGCGTGCGCTCGCGCCTGACCGGTTCGTGGAGGCGTGGACATCGACGCGCGACTACGACCTCATCGCCTACGCCTACGCGCTCTACCCAGGATTTACCGATTTCGACCTCTACGGCTCGGATTGGGATATCCGGAACAACCCTCAAGGGTGGAACCCGGGAGGTTATCGCAACGCTGACGCGGACGATGCCATCCGGGACGCTCTGGCTGCCCGCAGCATGGAGGGCTTGCGCAACGCGCTGAAGCGTTTGCAGCAAGCGGTCAATGATGATCTCTTCGCGCTTTGGTTCGGCTTCCCACAGGATTTGACGCTCGTGAGAAGCGACATTCAGGGCTTTCAGCCGCACATTCTGCTCCCGACCTGGAACACGCGGCTCCTCTGGAGGGCCGCACTGGAAGGAGTATGAGGCGTAACAGAGCGCACAGCGAGAACGATCATGTTGGAAATGGTACGGCACGTCATACTCATGACGTGATGGGCACAGGGAGGGAGGGTGCCACCATGACTGGGACGTCCGCGTCACTCGTTGAGCGCATGAAAGGGGCCGCCCGGCTGGATACTGCCATCTTCGAGGAAGTTGGGCGGGATCCCAACGCCACCACCCAGGCGCTTGCCGTTGTCGCCTTGGCCGGTCTTGCGGACGGTCTTGGTTCGCTTCGAGGCGACGGTGGCACGGGTCTCATCGGTGGCATCATTGGCTCCATCATCGGCTGGGCATTGTTCTCGCTCGTCGCCTACGTTATCGGAACGAGTCTCTTCCGCACAAGCGCTGCCGCCAATCCTGGCACCGTAATGCGAATGCTCGGTTTCGCCTATACCCCGCAGTTGCTCAGCGTGTTCCGAATCATCCCCCTAATCGGTTGGATCCCTGCCGTTGTGGGTACGATCTGGTTCCTCATCGCTGCCGTCGTCGCCTTGAGGCAATCCATGGATCTCTCGACGGCCCAGGCGATCGGCGTAGGCATCATTTCAGCCATCGCCTATGGCATCATTAAGTTTTTCGTCGCCATAATTCTCAATATCGCCTTGTGGGGCCTCAGACTCTGACCAGGATGCTTTGCGGATTCGGGAGCCGGCCAGGGCTGCAAAGCCACGAATGCGCGAGGATTTCAGCCCCACACTCAAGCGAAGGAGCCTCGGTTCCCCTCATCGACCTGCGAAGGTGCTACGTTCTGATACCCGATTCGGGCGAGACGCGGATGCGGAAGCGTTGCGAGGCAGTTCGGTTGGCCTGGGGCGGGCTATTGGTCCAAGTGCTCACCCTCGGGGAATCTTTCCCCTGGCAGGAAGTTCTCTGCGAAGATACTCCCGGATAGCCAAGTGCGCTGAGGAATTTGGGTAGCGGCCGCAGTGGTTGTTCGCCGCGCGGCGAGATTCTTTGGGGCGCTGGGGATTTTGACAATTTAAGAGACCGCGGGGTACAATGACTCGCGTGATGGGCCGCTAGCTCAATTGGCAGAGCAGCTGACTCTTAATCAGCGGGTTGTAGGTTCGAGTCCTACGCGGCTCACCCAGAACTACCGCAGAGATATGCCGGGATCTTGGCCGGGTTCGCGAGCCTGGCCACGTTGCCTGTGCTCCGCGCGGCACACACGACAGCCTGGGAACCACGCCTCTTCCTCCCTTGTACTACAGGTGGCAGATTTGCTCGCACTGCCTTTCGTTCGCTTCAGGGAGGAACCGCCATGAATCGCATCCGCCTCACAACCCTGCTCGCGCTTCTGCTTGCTTTCATCGGTCCGTCCGGGGCGTTCTCCGGCGGCTGGGCCTCCATCCGCCTCGACGGCCCGATTCCGCCAGCCTATGTCGAGGTGCCATGGACCATTGGTTTCACGGTCTTGCAGCACGATGTTCGCCCGATCAATCTCGAAGCCGCGTCCCTCCGCGCAACACATCGCGAGAGTGGCGAGACGCTTGCCGCCACCGCAGCCCAAGTCGGTGAGACCGGCCACTACCGCGTAGAGGCCGTCTTTCCGCGTGCGGGAGACTGGTCCTGGCGCATCGAGATTTCTCCATTTTCAGGGACCTCGTTCGGCACCCTGCACGTCGCGGAAGGTCCCTCCACCGCGGCCTCCCAACCACCCGTGCCACGCTCGATGAGCATCACCGAAGGCACCTGCTCAAGTCTCGGCGTAACACAATTCCAACTCAGTGAGCCCCAACCCGCCATTGCTGGCGAAGTGGCTGAATTGGGAGGTGCCGCTCGCGTGAGCGTCACGACGCTCGATGAGTCTCTTCCCGCGCTCCTAGCGAGCCAGCGTGTCATTTCCGTCCGCCAACAGATTGCCGAAGCGATGCTGCCAGTCGCATGCGGGCAGATCGCAGGAGATCCCGCCACCGGTGAAGTCGCCATCGCCATTCAACCGGTCAATGGTGCGACCAGCGCTGGAATCGCACTGCTCCATGGCGGAGATCATCAGACCGTGGTGACCGTTTACCTTTTCGATCTCCCGGCCGTTTTGCCACCCGCACCGGTCGCCGGCGGACCCCAGGTGCTCATCGTCGACTCCGGGAGTGGCCCGGCGTTTTCTCCAGCGCACCTCGAAATTCCGGCTGGATCGACCGTGACCTGGATCAACCAGAGCGCAGTGCCTCACACGGTCACATTTGGTCTGGAGGGATTGGAAGACTCCGGCATGTTGATGACCGGTCAGACCTTTAGCCAGACCTTTGCCACTCCGGGAACCTATGCATTTCACTGCGACCCACACCCCTGGATGACTGGCACGATCGTGGTCACGCAATAACCTGCTTGACCTGGCGCCGGTAGCTTTCCGCGTGGAGCTACTGGCGCTCAAAAACCTTGGGTCCCTTCCACCACGCCGCGAATGATCAGCCGGCGCAAGAGGAGAAACACGCCGACCACCGGGAGGATGTACAGCACGGCCAGCGCTGCGACGACACCGGCTTCGTCCCCGACTTGGTAATAGAACTGAAACGGAAGCGTTTCCTTGGCGTAATCGCCGATTGAGAGTAAAACGACCGCCATCAGTACCTCTGCCCAGGCCGTCGAGAAGGCAAAGCCTGCGGTGACGGCCAAGCCGGAAGCAGTCATGGGGACGATGATGTCCCGCCAAACACGAAACGCGGAGGCCCCATCCAGCCAGGCGGCCTCATCATAGTCGCGCGGCACGCCATCGCACGACGTTTTCATCAGCCAGGTGGACAGCGGTAGCGAGATTGCCGCGTGCGATATGATCAGCCCGAGATAGGTGCCCTGGAGTCCCAGCCGGATAGCCAAGTCATATATGGGCACCATGGTCACGGACAGAGGGAATGTCTGAAGCAACAGCACGCCGTACCCGATGGCGGTCCGGCGCCGGAGAGGTCCTCGGGACAAGCCGTAACCCGCAAGCGAGCTAAAGAGGGTCGTGACGGACATCGCGCAGGTTGCGACGATCAGGCTGTTCTTGAGGCCCCGCCCAGCGTTTCGCTCTTCGAATAATCTGCGGAAGTGCGCTAGGGTGGGCTCGCTCGGCCAGGGCACATCCGTTGCTCCCCGGTTTACGGCGGTCGAGATGAGCCAGATACATGGTCCGCCAAAGACGAGGATGACCGCCAGCAAGGCAACATAGGCTCCACCTCGCGCGACGAGGCGCTGCCATCGAGATGGCGATCGCTTCGACACCCGCACGCGTATCACCGTTCCCGAGCCCACAGTAAGTAAGCCGCGGCGAACATGAGATTGATGGCGAGCAACACGGTTGAGATCGCCGCGCCATACCCGATTTGAAAGTCGACGCCAATCGCGCGGTGAAAGGCAAAGAGTGCGAGGGTTTCCGTGCCAAAGGCAGGGTCGCCATTGGTCATTACCAGAATGACCAGGAAACTCCCCATGGTCATGATGGTGGTGACCATAAGAGAAAGGGCTAGTTGCGGCCGGATCAATGGCAGCGTGATGTCAACGAGGCGCCGGAGTGGACCAGCGCCATCAACGAGTGCCGCCTCGTAGACGCTCTTAGGAATCATTTGCAAGCCGGCGAGCAGCAAGATCATCGGAAGACCGGCGCCCCGCCATGCCTCGGCTACGATGACCGAGAGCATCGGATGCTGCGCTAGCAAATCGAGCCGGCCGAGGCCCACCGTCATGGAGAGGCGATTAACCAGGCCGTAGGCATCGAGCAACTCGCCCCACATCGAGCCCGCCACCAACGGCGGCGTGATCCAGGCAATGATGACCGCCGCGAAGCCAAGCTGCCCCAGGCGGATTCGTTGCCGGTCCGCGTAGCGCAGCAGCAGCGCGAGCAACAATCCCCCGCCGGTCTGACCAACTACTGCCGCACCAAGGACAAAGATGATCGAGTTGCGCACGATGCGCGGAAATTCAACGTACTCGAAGAGCCGCCGGTAATTGGCGAGGCCGATGAAGCGTGTCTCTTGCGCGCCGAATCCAAGCAAGGCTCGGTCTGTCAGGCTCGTGTACAGCGCCCAAGCGACCGGCACGACGAAAAACAGTGACAACAGCAGGGCTGCTGGAAGCATCGCCAGTAGGTATGGCGCGTGGCGAAATACCGAGGCTCTCGTAAATGACGCGCAGCGCCGACCACGCCACCTCAGATCCTGTTCCTTCTCCAAGCGCACATCGGTGACGACGTCCTGCAGCGACATGATGGTTCCCCAGAAATGGGAGCGGAGCACCGGGTGACATACCAGGCTCCTGGGCGCTCAGGCATCTATTCAGCGCATGGCTGTTTCACGACGTTGTCCGCCCCAAGCACCCGCGTGAGCTCGTCCGCGTACCGCTCAAGCGCCTCATCCGCCGTCGCCTCGCCTGAGGCCACGAATCCGGTTCCATTCTGGACGATCCCCACCAACTGGCGATACGCCGGATCGGGCGGAGCGATGCGAATGGCTTCGATGCTGGCAATCATCGCTTTGCGAAATTCGGTTGCGTGAAACGCCGGATCGGCGGCGGCATCGGCCCGCGGCGGGATGTGAAGATCGGCGATATTGAGCGCAACTTGTGCTTCGCGGGTGTTCATGGCAGCAATAAACGCCCACGCCAGATCCGGATTCTTGGTCAGCGCGTTCATGTACCAGGCATTGCCCAAGCCGCCAATGGTAAAGGGTGGACGGCCATCGGCGGCTGGGAAGAGGCGATAGCCGATCTCCCGCTCGGTCGTATCTGGATCGGCGCGTTCCCACTCACCATAGGTCCAACTGCCTTCAAACACGATTGCAAGTCCACCGTTGATGAAGAGCTCGCGCATCGTCTTGATCGGGTCGGCCGCGGTCATGACTTGCTGCGGAACCGTGCGATCGACTTGGTAGGCGATCTCGTAATAGTGCAGCGCCTTGCGCAGTGGGCAGGAGTCGATGATCCATCTTCCTTGCTCGTCCTGCATGGCGCCACCATAGGCATAGATGAGAGGCAGCAAACCGCGGGTCGCTGTGCCATTGCCACCGTTGGCGCCCGCGTAGAGCGCATAGGGCACCACATCTGGCAATCGCTCATGGATCTGACGTGCAGCGGCAAGAATGTCTTCTGGTGTGGCCGGCTGCCATTCCCGCGGCAAGCCAGCACGCTCGAACAGATCTTTTCGGTAGTACAGGAAGTGCGTGTCCAGCACGAACGGCAACGCCCAGACGTGAGCTTCGAACGTGAGCGCTTGCTTGATCATCTCTGGATACTGAGCCCAGCCGTCCCACGTGGCGAGATACGGATCGAGCGGCGCAAGGAACCCTGCCGCGGCAAGCTCGCCGATCCCCAAGCTGTTCAGCAAGAACACGTCTGGCGCGCGTCTCGTGCTGAGGGCGAGGAAGATCTGGGTGGCGAAGTTTCCGCCAGGAGCCTTGCGGAGCTCGATTTCGACATTGGGATGCGCTGTAGTGACTGCCTGAACCGCAAGGTCAATCTGTGGCTGCAAGACGCCGACCGGATCCTCGTAGCCCACGGTGATCTTGCCGCTCAACTGGGCAGCGCGTGCCCATCCTGGCTGGCGCATCGCGAGCGCTTGACCTACCCCGATCGCGAGCATTCGCCGGAGCATTTGGCGGCGCGAAGGTTGGTGACTGGCAGAGATCATGAGACAACGCTCCTTCGCCGAATCGGACTCGCACCCAGCGCCCGTCCCTGAGCATGGGTTGCTCCCGACGGCGACGGTGGGCTGGACACGAGTGGTCCTGGTGATCCGTGAGCAACCATCCTGCCGCACAACACGATAGCACGGCCGAACGGCTAGGTTCTGCCCGGCGGTAAGCGTTCGCTCGAATTGGCTAGCTACAGCAATGATTTCATGCGAGCAAGGTCGACGTTGCCCCCGCTGAGCACAGCCACAGTGCGCGCGCCGACCGGCGCACCCGCCTTGCCAGTCATGAGGGCAGCTACCGCGGCAGCGCCAGCCGGTTCGACGAGCAGCTTCGTCCGCTCCAAAACAACGCGGAGAGCGGCCACGATCTCATCGTCCGTCACGAGCACAATGTCATCCACGTCGCGGCGAATGATGGCAAGTGGCAGATCCGCCGTGAATGGCGCCGCTAAGCCATCGGCGATCGTCGCGTTACGCTCAAGGCGAACCGGCTTACCTGCTTCAAGGGCGCGGAGCACCGCTGCCGATCCCTCGGGCTCGACGCCGATGATGCGCACGTCAGGGCGTAGCGCCTTGACTGCCAAAGCAATGCCTGCGATCAAACCGCCGCCGCCAACCGGCACCACGATCTGCTCGACGAGCGCATCATCTTCCAGGATCTCCAGCCCGACAGTCCCTTGTCCCGCAATGACCGCCGGATCAGCGAACGGTGACACGAAGACGGCGCCCGTTTCCTGGCAGAACGCTTCCATCGCCTGGAACGCGCCGGTGATATCTGCGCCGAAACGAATCTCGGCGCCATAGCCGCGGATCGCTTCGACCTTTGCCGGTACCGCGTTTTGCGCCATGAAGACGGTGCAGCGAACACCTAGCTGCGAGGCCGCGAACGCGAGTGCCTGACCATGGTTCCCGGCGGAGAAGGTGACGACGCCGCGTGCTCGCGCCGCGGGATCGAGTTGCAGGAGCGCGTTGAACGCGCCGCGCGGCTTGAATGAACCAGTGCGCTGGAGATTTTCCGCCTTGAGCCGGAGATCGGTGCCGGTGCGCTGACTGAGGCTCCGGCTCGTCATCAAGGGAGTGCGATGCACCAACGTGGAGATGTGGCGCGCTGCCGCCCGCACATCGTCAACGGTGATCGGAATACTCGCTAATCCGGATGTGACGCCGGTCGCCGCGTTCACTGCCACCCTCCCTCGCTGAATCTGCCTAACGTTTCGAGGGGCAGTATAGCGGCCCACCAGCAACGCCCAAGCGAACGGCGCCGCGCAGGCGATGCGTGACGCCGGTCGCTTAGGGCAGGAGGAGCGTGAAACGCAGGAGGCCAAACAGCGTGACCGCGGGCGCCGGGACACGCGCCTCGCGGCTCGCTAACTCAACAGCGAAGACGTCGTTTGAGCCAGGCTCCAACTCACGCGTTGGACTTTGGAACGTAGCGACCCGGCAGCCGCTCCAAGCTGGCGTGTGGCCGAACGAGCGGCAAACCGTGAGTCGATGCAACCGAGGTCGACCGCCGCGCAGAATCCTCTAGCTACCTCGCCATCTGGGGAAGCAACAGCGAGGGCAACGACACCGTTTTGCAAACCCACGACGCGATACCTGCACCCTGGACGCAGCACTGGGCCGGGAACGCGCGCATCGAGGAGGCTCGACCCGGCCAATAAGAGGGCGGGCGCGGTTGCGGGAACGGTACGCCACTCGTCCTGCCAGCCAGCGGGCAAGCCGTGAAGGACGGGAGTCAGCTTCACCTCCGACCGCAGGGCGAAGCGGTCATTGTCGCCGGTTGTAACCTGCGCGCTCGGGGTGGGGTCCGTCTGTCTCTCCATGGCCGCGTTGCCGTTGTCGTGCTCGATTCGGTCGGGAAGGAGACCGGAAAAAAGCTCATCTGTGCCGATGTCAGGATCGAGCACGCGATCCAGGAGATCGTGGGCGCCGATTGGCTCAGGGATCCGCCGGTACCAGAGGCGCGTCACCGGCCGCTTCCGCAGTCCATGCACGCCGTCCATGTTCTCCTCCCCCTTGCTTATCCCGCCTGCCAACCGTTCAGGCTAGGGCAAATGGCCTAGCCCAAGAGTACTACCCAATAATACAGGGCAAAGCCACCGAAACGTCATAATCCTTGCCGGGACGTAAGTACCGCGACAATTCCCGCGAGGATCGAGCAAGCAGCATTGCTCAACGTTCGGAGTGGCCAATGGCGAATGATTCACAGGAGGCTGCACCGCCGGGCATCAGCCGAGTCCGGCGTGTGTCGTATGACGCCTCGGCAGTTGGCATGATCGCCGAGACGCTCGGGCTTGAGGCGCGGCCGGCGCCGTTCCGCTTGCCGGGTGCAGAGGTTTATCAAGTTCTTGTGCCCGGCTCACACCTTCGACCCGAAGCGCTCGTCACACTCTGGCCCTCAATTCGGCGCGTTGATGTGATTTCGTCCGCCGCGACGGTCGTCTTTACGAGCGTCGTCGCGGTCGAGATTGTGCCGGAGGTTGAGGTGCTGTTCCGCCGGAGTAGCGGCGAATACCTGATTGTCACGCGCGGCGGGAAGATCATCGTCCGCGCATAGCGCAATACTGAAAGGCATGGCACGTGCCGTGTGTGGGCACGGCAGTGCGCTAGGAGCGACGATGGAAGGCTACGATGATGGAGGAGACTGCGATGACTCGCAAAGCTTTGGGTATAGTCGCGATGTTCGTGGTTACGGCCGTAATTGTGCTAGCAGGCGCACGGGCGCTCGCTCAGGAACCTTCGGATTCAACGCACCCGCTGGTTGGTGCCTGGCTCATTTCCTTCCCCGATGATCCCACCCTGCCGCCAAGCCTGTATAGCTTCACCGCTGAAGGAACGGTCGTAGGCACGAATGTGCAAGGCACCCGGATTGGCTCCTGGCAAGCGACAGGAGAGCGAACCGCTGACATGACTGTTGTTGGCTACGCGACTGGCCCCGCGCGCATCATGGCAGCCCTCGTCAAAGTGCATGCTCAGATCGAGGTGGATGCCAGTGGCAATCACCTGACGGTGCGGTACGTTATTACGGTGGGCGAGGGAGCGCGTGCACAAACCACCGGGCCGTTCACAGCCGAAGGAGAACGCATCGTTGTTGAGCCCATGCCGGCGGTGACCGAGGCAACGCCACCAGTGCCCACGGTAACCGTGATGGTGCCAGAGGCGACGCCGGGCGAATCGCCCGTGGCAACACCCGCGCCCTAGCAAGGACCATCCTTGCTCTCGAACGATGTGGCTGAATGCCCGTCGCCATTCTTATCAAGGTGCCGAACGAAAAGCCTACTTCGGTCATCCCGCAGCGGAAGCCGCCGTCCCGTCATCCCAGGGACGACAGCGTCATTCCGAGCGAAGCGAGGAATCTCTCGCGAGGAGCCATCAGCCATCTGCCGTCAGCTGTCAGGCATCGGTGCGCCGCCCTATCTTCGTATCCTGATGGCTGATCGCTGAGGGCTGAGCGCTTGCGAAGAGATCCCTCGCTCCGCACTCCCGCGCTACCGCGAATGGGATGACGGGTGATTGGCCATAGCGCACTGCGTTGCTCAGTTGCTCGATGAGGACGCGGCGAGATCGCTTGCTCCGCGCGGGATGACGGGTGCGAGGCACCAGCAAATGATCTCCAGCCACACCATCACTGCACCTGTCACGATGCTGTTCATGATTCAATCGGGACGAACACGCCGCATCCTTACTCCTGCGCGAACGGCAGCGTGCGCGGCATGGTTCTGCCTACCAAGCTGCACGGCGTGGAATGACGGCGTGGAACCTGGCTGGTGGTGGGTCACCCGTTTGGCGTGCCGGTCTGTTTCATTCGGCGCTGAGTGCCTGTCCCGTGGCCCTCACGTCCTCGACGGCTTGGACGTGCCGAAGAGGCTGATCGCGTCCGGTGTTTTGAGGCGTGGCTGCTGGCAGATGCACTGTGAACGTTGTTCCCTGGCCCACTTGGCTGGCTACGGTGATCGTCCCGCCGTGAAGCGCGACAATCTCCCGCACGATGGCAAGTCCGAGACCGAAGCCGGGCCGGTCGTGCTGGCCGGCGCCGGACGCCGGTTGTACATCAGCAGGCGATCCAATGTCAGCGGCGCGAACAAATCGATCGAAGACGCGTGGAAGCATATCGCCGGGGATGCCTTCGCCGGTGTCGGCCACGGTCAGGCATACTTGGGTCTGAGCATCGCGCCCGACGGCCAGCGCGGGCGAGGCGGATAGGTTGATGGTGCCACCAGCAGGCGTATGGCGGAGCGCATTGCTGACGAGATTGCTCACGAGCTGGAGCAGCCGGTCCTCGTCTCCCTGAATCATCAGGTCCGGCTCGGCGGACGTTATGAGGCGAATACCCTTGCTGCTTGCCTCGGGAGCGAAGCGCTCAGTAATGCGATTCAGGAGGCCGGCAGCAGGCACCGGCTGGAGGCGCAATCGGGCCTGGCCAGACTCCAGGCGCGCCAGATCGAGCAGTTGACCAATGAGGCTTGCCATGCGCTCCGCTTCCCTGCCGATCACCGCCAGCGCTTGCTCCCGTTCCTGGGCGCTCGCGAGCACACCATCACGCAGGGCTTGGGCATAGCCCTGTACCGACGTCAGTGGCGTGCGCAGCTCGTGGGCAACGTTAGCCAAGAGCTCTCGCTGGCTACGCGCGGCCGTTGCGACCTGACGAGACATCGCGTTGAAGCTTCCGACGAGCTGACCGAGCTCATCTGGCCCTTCCCCAGGCACAGCTTGCTCCAACTGGCCCGATGCCATGGCGTTTGCTGCCTCCGTCAACCGGTGGACGGGTGCTGAGATACGCCGGCTAAGCGCGAGCGCGGCGAGCGAAGCGATCGCTAGCGAGATGCCGGCCACGACCAGCAACCGCGGCAGCACAAGCCCAAGAAGCGGAAAGCGCCGCGGAGGGCTGGCAATCACCAGCGCCGCGCGTGGGTCCGCAATACCGCCAGCGGAAATTGCCACGGTATATCCGGTGAGTGGATCGGCGTCCGCGTCTGCCTCGACAAAGCGCGTGATGATCCCCGCGTGGCGGCGGGCACTGGCCATCGTTTCCTCGATCGCGCTGGCGTACGCATCGAGTGTCGTGCCTTCCAGCGGGTGACCAGGTGCGCTGTCGTAGACGACAAAGCCATTTGGCCGGACGATCAGGAGGCGCACGTCTAGCGCTTCCGCCTGAGCGTCGAAGACGGTGACGAGTTCGTTGACCATGCGCCGGTTCGGTAGATTGACGCGCGCGAGCCGGTTTGCGGCGACGGTCAGTGTACTGGCAACGACCCGAATGCGCTCATGGGCGGCTGCGGCCTCGTACCGGCGCAAAAACGCGGCGCTGAAGAGGACGACCAGCGCCAGCGCGAGCAGGATCACAAAGCTGTGCGACAGCGTGAGGCGAGCACGTAGGCTCAGCGCCCGGGGGCGTTTCTTGCCGAGTGCATGAGCTCCTTGCGCGGCTGACATCATGGCTACTGACTACTGGCTGCGATCAACGTCCGTGTGTAGTCCAGTGTATCGGGTCTTGGTAACCGCACCGTAAACGCTCATGGCCGCGGTGAATTATCAGGCGCATTATGATTGTCGAACCGCCAGGCGATAGCCGACTGAGCGAACGGTCTCAATCTCAAGGGTGGCGCCGGCCGCGGCGAGCCGGTCGCGGAGGCGAGAAACATGCACATCAACCGTCCGCGTATCGCCGTCAAAATCACCTTCCCAAACCGTTTCGAGGAAATGATCCCGGGTCAACACAACACCTGGCCGGCGGGCGAACGCGGCCAGAAGCTCGAACTCCTTGGTGCGCAGAGGAACTTCGAAGCCGTTGACGATAAAGTGCCGCGTATCGAGCTCAATTCGCGTGTTGCCAAGGGCGATCACATTGATGGACGAGGCCTGTGCCGGTGTCGCTTTGGCGCGGCGTCGCAGCACGGCGCGAACGCGGGCAGCAAGCTCCAGCGGATTGAATGGCTTGGTGAGATAGTCATCCGCGCCGAGGTCGAGCCCTTCGATTTTGTCGCGATCATCGTCGAGAGCGGTCAGTATGATGATTGGCACATCGGAGCGCTGGCGGACGCGCCGGCAGATTCCGCGGCCGTCGAGGCCGGGGAGCATCACGTCGAGGACGATGGCATCAATCTCCTCGTGGTGCGCCTCGATGTGATGGAGCGCGGTGACGCCGTGCCCGATCACCTTGACGTCGTGACCTTCGCGGCAGAGATACAGGCGAACAAGGTCAGCAATAGCCGGATCGTCTTCCACAATTAGGATGCGCGCCATGGTCTTGGTTCCAGACTTTGCCCCTTCCGGAGCGCACCAGGCGATGCTGGTCCATGCATAGTGTAGTGGGATGAGCAACACGTTGGCGGCTTGCTGCAGGGGTACGCACGTCCTATTGCATCTGCGTGAGACCCTCGAGACGGCGAAGCCAGCGGAAGATCCACATCTCCCACTGGCTTCCTGGTGAGTGTGCAGGATGTTCGCTGATTATCCCGTGATGCGCACTTCCGCCAGGTACGGATAGTACGTACCGGTGGACGGCTTGCGGAAGTAGATGCGGACATAACGGGCTTTGCCGCTCCAGTCCAAGGTGAGCCACTGGCCGGACGGCGACTTACTGCGGGTCGCGATCGTTGTCCAGCTTGAGCTCGATGTGGATGTGGTTGAAATCTGAATGTCGTACGTCCCAGTATAGCTTTGGCTGAAGTACCACGAAATGGAGCTGATGTTCTTGACGCTTCCCAAATCGAACCAGATGTAGGCAGCGCTGGGCGGCGTGGAGCTTGTTGTCCGCCAGTCGGTCGAAAGCTTCCGGTCGTACGCGTAGGCAGAGCTCGTTGAGGCAGATGTGCTGCGGGCGCTGCGAACAATGGTGAGCGTCGTTCCACTAGCGGCGGAGGTTGGAGATGGAGTCGGGGAGGGAGATGGCGCCGCGGTCGGAGTCGGCGACGAGCTTCCGCCACTGCCAGAGCAATCGACTGGCTCCACGACCTTTCCGCCAAATGTTGTTGTCCAATACCACTTGTAGGTCGCATTAGCATTGTAGGCTCGGCCGATGCCGATGGCCTTTATGGTGCTGCTGAGCATGTTGGCGTTGTGGCCCGACGAATTCTTCCATTGGGTGAACGTTGATGAAGCGCCCTCATAGCCGGCCGCGATGTTCTCCGCGATCGAGGTGCTGAGCTGCTGATAGTCGTACCCGTGATTCTTGAGGTTCTGAATCCATGAGGTGCCGTCGTGGAGGCTGTGGTCGCTGTGCCAATAGTTGTAGGTCGCCATGTCCCACGAATGGTGCTCAGCAGCCGCGCCGAGATAGCGATCGAGCGTGAGTGGACCTCGCCCGTTCTGCGCGCGGTAGGTATTAATGATGGAGAGGAATGCACACTCCTCGCTATCCGGACTGTACTCCGCGGCGCTGATGGCGGAGACCCCGGTGCGGAGCCGTGAGGAGCCTGGAGCCGCTGTGACCGTACCAACGAGCGAGCCGAGGAAACCGAGGGTCACCACCAGGCTCATCAACACACCGAACGATCGTTTCATGATGCAACCCCCAACAGACCTGCCAGGCTCGCGCGTGCGAGGGCAAGCGAGCCTGGCGGAACAATTGAGCCCTTTCCAGCTTGGCTCACCATGTCTGTTGGGGGAATCAACCAAAGGTCCACTGGCCTAACAGAACCACCGGCCAGGCATCAACCGCATGGTCATAGCCCACAATGTTGCTAGGGGAAGGACGTTGGTCCCCAGGCGTTAGGCTTTTATGGCTGCTAAGTTCGCAATGCGATCACTGCCGGCCGGTTGCGACCGCCGCTCAGGTGGCGGCGCGTCCGTTCTCACCGAGTGCCTCGAGGAATCGTGCATATACCTTGCGGGCAATCGGGAAATCGGCGACTCGGAACCATTCGTTCGGAGCATGGGCGCGGCTGCCAGGCATGCCAAAACCGATCGTCACCGTATCTTTGCCGAGTTCCCGTTGAAATACCTCAGTGATCGGCACCGATCCCCCAGCGCGTATGAAGAGCGGCTCGCGGCCGTAGATATCGCTCAGGACCTGCCGAGCCACCACTAGCGCTGGATCATCACGACGGATCGAAAACGGGCGCGCCGAGCCCGGCATTGGCCGGACGGTTGCGTGAATGCCAGCGGGAGTGTGTTCGGCGACATGGCGCTCAATGAGGCGCAGGATATCCTCTGGCTCCTGGTCTGGGACCAGCCGGCAGGTGATCTTGAGATGGCCTTCGCATGGCGTGACGGTCTTGGTGCCTTCGCCTTGGAAGCCGCCCCAGATGCCATTGAAATCCAGCGTCGGGCGGGCCCAGCGGCGCTCCAGCGGGGTGTACTCTGGCTCGCCCCAGAGGGTTTCTACACCGGCTTCCTCCAAAAGCGCCCGCTCATCGAAGGGCACTGCCGCGAGTTCAGCGCGATCTTGGTCGGTCAGTGGGCGAACTTGGTCGTAAAAGCCGGCGATCGCGACCCGCCCCTCACGGTCGTGCATCGTCGCGGCAAGTTGAACCAGCATTTGCACTGCATTTGGGGCCACTGCGCCGTAGGAACCGGAGTGCAAGTCGGTTGAGCCGGTGCGGATATCGACTTGGCAACCCGCAATTCCCTTGAGGGCGACGACGAGCGACGGAACATCGGGGCCGTACATCCCGCCATCGGCCGACAGGATCGCATCACAGGCGAGCTGATCGCGATGGATCCGGATCACCTCCGGGAGATTGGGGCTGCCGATCTCCTCCTCGCCCTCCAAGAGAAATATCAGGTTGACCGGAGGGCGGCCATGGGTTCGGGCGTGGGCTTCCACAGCCTGAATGAGTGTGAGGAGATTGGCCTTCATATCGGCCGAACCGCGCGCGAAGATCAACCCGTCACGAATGGACGGCTCGAAGGGTGGGGTTTCCCAGAGTTCGATCGGATCGGGCGGCTGCACATCGTAATGGCCGTAGACCAAGAGCGTTGGCAGCGCCGGATCATGATGCCATCGCCCAAAGACAACTGGGTGACCGGCCGTGGGCAAAATGTCCACGACCGGCACGCCCGCGTTGCGAAGCCGGTTTGCCACCCACTCGGCGGCCTTGGCAACATCGGGCCGGTGCTCGGGATCGGTACTCACGCTGGGGATGCGAAGCAGTTCCAAGAGCTCGGCAAAGTGCCGGTCGTACTCGTGCTCGAGGTACGTCTGCCAGGATTGCTCGGCCATCGGTCTAGATTCCTTCCTCTCTGTGCTGTCCTTTGCCGGTGCGTTATCGCGCTAAGCGCACTTCCAACAAATCCTCGCGAACGTGGATTGCTTCCAGAGCTTGCCCCTCAGGCCATCCACTCAGGTCGCCGATGTCCAGCGGACGGAGACCCGTGATCTGGAGCCGGAGGATACCTTCAGCGAATTCTCGTGGCTCAACCTCGTGCACATGACTCAAGCCTTCAAGATAGCGCTTGAGCGAAAGCGCCGTCGTCGCTCGTGGCACACCGTGCACGAGGAGGGTTGTCGTCCGCGTAATCGTAGCTGGTGGCGGAACCGCTCGGGCTGGCGTTGCTTGATCGCGGGGCTGCGGAGCCGCGGCGATATCTGGTGCCGAGCTAGATTCAGGCAGTGTACCGGCTCCTTGATCACCCTCCTCTGAGACCTTGGGCGGAGCGACCTCTCCCAGCACTGCGTCATCTACTACGGGAGCGCTTGGTGGAGCCTCGGCCGGTTCTGCCTCTTGCAAGGAGGTGGAGACTTCGACGGTTTCCAGGACATCGTTCACGAGTGGCGCCGTTCCGGCCATTGGCTCTGCTGCGCTTGGCGGCTCTGGTAACTCGGAGAGCACGTCCTCGTGATGCTCGCCGGGACTGAGGAATTCAGCCGGTGAGAACGGCCGCAGGTCGGGCGGCAACGGCGGCAGCGGCGCGGTATGTGGAAATCCCCGTGGCGTGATAGGGCGTGGAGTCTCTGGTCCAGGAGGCAAGGAGGCTTCGACCTCATCAAGAGCGTCGGCGGCACGCCGGGCAACTCGCTCAGCCTGCCCTTGCAGCACGGACAGATCGTCCAAGATCTGATTGAGGATTTCGCGCAGGCGAGCCTGCTGAGTGGCTCGCAAGCGGGCAGCTTCGGCACGCGCCTCGGCAAGTTCCCGTGCAGCCGACTCCCGCAGATCCATGGCTTCCCGCAGCAGATCACCGGAGCGCGCGATATTCTCCTGAATCAAGCGGTCGAACGACTCGTAAAACGCCAGCCGCTCGCGGAGCCGCTCGATCTCAGACTCCTGCTCGCCACCGGTCTCCTTCTGGGCTTCTTGCGCGTTGGTGGTCTCGTCGGAGGGGATCATGCCCATCGTCACCTATCCCTTTGCCTCGTCATGCCTTCGAAGCTTCGCGCTGCAATCTGGCCCTGCCTGGTTTGCTATGCGTGGGCGCGTGTGTCTGTGCGCTTCGCCCTTCTCATGCCAGCCACTTGCCGCACGGCTTCGTGAGTGTAGCACGGTGTCCCAGAGCGATTAGTGAGGTCTTGTGCGGTGCATTCGTCCCCATTGAAACGTGACGAGCATCGCGACCAATGCAGTGATGATGCGGCCTGGTGATCATTCAATGGTGCCTCGCGTCATCTTGTGCGAAGCACGGAATGACGGGGCTAGGCTCGGGATGACGGGGGTGGCTTCGCCTCGGAAGAACGGTGCCCTCCTCACCTCCTTCGGCACCCTCAGCCACGTCCCCGTCAATTCGTTCGCGACAGCGCGGTCGCGAAGCGCGTGATGGAGTGCGAAGTGAGGGATCTCTTTATGTCTGGCATAGGTAGCCACGCACTGATGCCTGATGCCTGACGGCTGATGGTTGATCGCTCGTCGCGAGAGATTGCTCGCTCCGCTCGGAATGATAGGGCTCGGATCAGGATGACAGGGAATCTGGTAGGTACCAACCTCATGAGGGTTCCATTGCAGCGTTCCCGTGCTCGCACCGCGTGCAGCACATGCGCGTCGCCGGTCCAGTCATCATCCCGAGCACTCCCGAGCACCTAGGAACAGCCGGTACCATCCGGAACGCAGCAACGCATGCAATGGCCCCCCGCCAACTTGGGTAGCAGTTCCTGCGACAGGCGCCGGGGCCTGCCGCGCGCAATGGCCCCCTCCTACTTGGGTAGCAGGAACACCGGCGTGCGGCATGATGGCACCGAGTGACGCGCTACAGCGGCGGCTCAGCCAGCTTGATGTAACGGCGGACGCTGGCGCGGTTGCGGGGATCATCCGCCAGGCCGAGCAGCGCCAGGAGTTGATCTTCGTCCGCGCCATCTTTCGCCCGCTCCACAGCGAAGGTGTGCCGCAAAGTGTTCGGGGTCACTTCCTTGGCGATCCCGGCTGCACGACGCACCCGCTCCACCATCCCGTTGACCGCTTGAAACCCGAACGGAAAGAGGCGATCCGCCGGCTCGGCTTGCTCCAAATAGGTGCGGTAGATCGCCGCGAATTCTGCGTTCGCGGCGAGCTTGCGCTCCTTTGCCTGCTTCGTAACATCGTCGTAGAAGATATACACGACGGGCTGATCCGGATCGGCCAAGTCGATGTGATCCCGCCGCAAGGCGAGCAGTTCCCCTCGCGTCAGCCCCAGGCGCATCATGAGCCAGATCGCAGGGAGCGACCAAGGCTCATCCTCTGCCGCCGCGCGCAGCAGGCGCTCCTGCTCCTCGGCGAACAGCGGCACCGGCGACCGCAATTGGATGGCATGCGGGTAAAAGCCCTCGGTCGGGTCTTCGGTCAGCACGCGCGCATCGTCAATGAGAAAGCGGAAGAACCGCCGAACAGATGTGAGACGACGCTTGCGTGTCGAACGCGTATTCGCCCGGCCGAGGAAATCAGCGATGTCCGATCGCGTGATACGATTGATCGGCTTTGGCCCGGTTCGCTCCTGCAGCTTGACGAGATCGTAGCAATACGATTCGATGGTGTTCGCCGGTCGCTTGGCCTGCTCAAGTTCCCGCCGGTACCAGGCCCGGGCAAGCTCCAAGCTGCTATCAGGCTCCAGGGGTGGCAAGCCACCGAGCAACGGTGTCAAGCTGCCGGACGGGCCCGGCAGAAACAAGGGCAATTGATCGGGGACCGCGTCCGCGGCCTGGCGCTCCAATTCCGATAAGTGCGGATCGTCCGTATAAGGCTGGTTGCGCGCTTCCGCTGTGATGACCTTAGCACGGCGACGCGGCTTCTGACGTGGTGATTTGGTCACCAGGCGACCGTCGTGCGCAGGCTGACTTGGACGCTCCATATCGGCCTCCCTGGACACCAGCGTAGGAGCGCCGCCTAACGATGTCAAGCCCGCCTCGACGTGGCCAGTAGCCAGGCTGCTACACTGCCGGCAGGACGACCTGACCGCTGGCCCCAACCAGCACTCAGCAACGCGATGATGTGAGGAGTAGATTGCCCATGTCCACCGACGCTACTCGCCCGAGCCCCTTCGCCGCCGCCGGCACGACGCCGCCCGAGCCGCCACCGTTCTCTCCCGTTTGGGCACGCCAGGAGACGATGCATCGGTTTTCCCCTCTGCCGGGCATCACGATGTGGTCAGTAACGGGTGGGAAGCTGATGTTCAACTTCGTCCGGATCGACCCTGGCGCCACCGTCCCCACTCATCACCATCCGCATGAGCAGGCTGGCACCGTGCTCGAAGGGATGATGCGATTGACTATCGGCGACGAAACACGGGAACTGCGCTACGGGGACGCCTACATTATCCCGCCCAATGTTCCGCATAGCGCAACGACAGACGAGCACGGCTGTCTCGTGATCGATGTCTTTACTCCGCCACGAGAAGACTACCAACCCGCATAGCGCGTATGTCATAGCGGAGAGGCATCGGCACGGACCTTGCGCCCACTCCTGCAGGTCCGCATCCGGTTCGCCCGGCAGTCACCGGCCGGAACTGAGCATGGAGGTTGGCACGATGGCACTCCGCAAGCTGTGGTCACGCATCCTGGGTTTACGCGATTGGGATCTCGAATGGCGATATCTGCACAACACTGAGGATGATGACATGCCTCCGCCGGGTGCGACTCTCCGCTCTCCGGCGGAGCCGATCGAAGAGCGCCGGCCAGCCCAACGCATTGCCGAACCCGGATCACCGCAATACGAATCATGGGAAGGACCAGACCCTGGTCATTAACGTCCCTGGCTCCTCTTCCTCGTTCACGACCCTCCAATAGCAGCGCGCACAACACCTGCTTCGGCACCCATCCGCGGCCAGCCCGAGCGCGGTGATGGTCCGCTCTTGGTAGCGCCCGCAACTTTGTGGCAATCACCGGATCGCCAGCAGCAGGTCCGGACCATCACACTATCACCAATTGACGATGAAGCGTTATGCCGATATACTGATGACCGGATTGTGAGGTCGTGATCGTCGCTGCAGGACACGTCATGGGTGAGCTCGTTATCGGGCGGCCAGCCCTCCAATTGAATGCCCGGGTATCGCTCCCGCTCGATCTCGTGTCGGTCATGTCGCTGCTCTATCGGGCGGTGCCGGGAAGTGGTCTGGACCGGTGGCTGATCGCCGCGCGGCGCGAGCTTCCTCAGGAGTTGCGGGCAGATCTTGATCTGCTGCATGGCTTCTCGGGGCGTCTCCTCTACTACATGGAAGAGCCGGTCATGCGCTTCGAGCCGCTGCGGCCAGAGCGCGTGAATGCCAGTTTCGATGACCTCATCGCGTTCCTGGAGCGGTTGCCCGCCGAGCAATATCGCTCGATGGTGATGCACGCGCTGTTCCGCGTTCATGATGACCTGCAAACCGGCATGACGGCGCCATCGTTCAGTGACACCGCTGGCTGGCGCGCCTATCTCGAACCGGCACTGACCACGGCGACGGCTGATGATGTGCTTGCGCTGTTGGCAGAGCCCGCTCAGCTCAAGGCGCGCACCATTGGCCTGTTCCAAGGGATTTGGCATCACGTTTATGCTCAGGAGTTTGCCGAGCGCCTGCCCACGCTGCGCGAGGCAGCGGCGCTCGCGGCAAGCTACGCCAGCAACGGCTTCGGTCCGGCCTTTAGTGAGCTAACCGGCAACCGCTTGCCATCGGCCCTCGTTGCCGGACTGAACGACGTCGAAACCGTTACCTTCTGCCCGTCGTATCATCTCGGATCGTTCATCAGCTACATCCTTTATCCACCCGAGCTCGTCGTCTTCTTCAGCGCACCGGACTTTCTGGCCCGGGTACGGCCGCCAGCGCACACCAATGGCGTTCATCCGCGCGCACAAGCGGTATCGTCGCCCGAGAGTCCGCTGGAGACGGAGGAGCTGCTGGAGGGGTTACGAGCGCTCGGCGATCCGAACCGGCTACGCGTGATTGATTTGCTTGCCAGCGGCGAGCTGTACGCCCAAGAAATCGTCGGACGGCTGGGCATTGCTCAGTCGGCAGTGTCTCGACACTTGTCGCTGCTGGAGCGAGCCGGGCTCATCAAAGTCCGGCCCCATGGTGGCAAACGCTACTACGCGGTGGATTGCGATCGCCTGGAGGCGCTAGCTGAAGCGGTGAGGTGCCGTGGGCGACAAGAGTGGCGTCGCGCATGACTGCAATGGCCTACTCGACAAACGCCGCAAACGTGATAGAATACTTGTACGAACGGATTGCAAGATTTCGATCGGTCGTGAACGTACGGCCTTGGAACTTTAACAATCAAACATCAGTTAAATGTGCTGCTGACCGTGCGAGGAAGAGCATTCCTTGCCAGAGCAGCGCGGCGCCCCAGCCATCATCAGAGCAGTACATCGCGGTCGAGGCTGGAGCGTGTCTTCCCTTTGCCGCCCCGGGCGACGTTAGCCGGTCGCCTGGTCCATATATCCTCTTTCTTCCTCTCTTTGTGGATCGCCAACGATCCACTCCACGATTCTCTCCTCTCCGAAGCTTGATCCTTCGATCGCGGTCAAGCTGGTAACCCTCGGCAGCGATCGAACAGTGAGGAGCGCCCGGCGCACATGCGCCGGGCGCAGCTGTTTAATCCAGAATCCAGGGTTGCCAGTCATCGAGCGTTTGTTCAGCGATCCCCCTCGATGCTTCATGGATTTGACGCCACGCCAATATGCCGTAGACTACGCCGCGAGTCGTCGCAACCGTTGGCGCTGGGTATCGCCGCACCGTCTGCGCGGTCAGCAGACGCGCGCTCGTAATTCTCGCTGCAATATTGCCGTGCTGATCGTCTTGAGTCGCGCCATTGAGTCCCCATGGCCTCGACAGGACCACAATCGTTGTCTCCCCCTACGCTGGAGACTACGCACCTTCTCCGCATCCGCCTTCTAGGCGATTTTGAGCTGCGTCTTGGCGAGACTTCGCTGCCACCGCTCGAATCATCGCGCCTTGAGTCGCTTCTCGCTTACCTACTGCTCCACCGTAACGGCCCCCAATCCCGCCAGCACCTCGCCTTCCTGCTCTGGCCCGATTCGACCGACGCTCAGGCGCGAACGAACCTACGTCCTCTGGTCTATACCCTCAGGCATACCCTGCCGGACATCGACAAGTTTCTGGAAGTGACACCGCGCACGCTCCGATGGCGCACAGAGGCTCCGTTCTGGCTTGATGTCGCGGCCTTCGATCACGCCCTTGCACGGTCGGAACGAGCTGACGTTAGCGAAGCTCTCGCCGCGCTCCGCGACGCCGTCGCGCTCTATGCTGGTGATCTCCTTGAGGGATGCTATGAGGAGTGGATCCTTGCCGAACGAGAGCACTTCCGCCAGCGCTATCTCGTGGCACTCGGGCATCTAAGTACTCTCCACGAGGAGCACGGCAATTACACAGACGCGATCGTCTATGCCGAGCGGCTTCTACTCCATGACCCCCTGCCCGAGGAGGTGTATCGGCGCCTCATACGCCTTCACGACGCCCGAGGAGACCGGGCACGAGCGCTTCGAGCCTACCACGTCTGCGAGGCCACCCTTGAGCGAGAGCTCGGCGTGGAGCCGTCGCCGGCGACATGCTCAGTCTACGAGGCGCTGCTACCAATTTGAGGGAGAGAGCGAGACGTCCGAGACCGGTCCAGCCGGCGGCTCTCCACTCGTCGGACGGGTGCGGGAGCGGGCGCGGCTAGCCGAGCTCTGGCGGGCGAGCGAGAAGGGCCGAGCGCAGCTCGTCCTCATCAGCGGCGAGCCCGGCGCTGGCAAGACGCGCTTGGTCGAAGAACTTCGCGCGTGGTGCGTCCATCGTGGGGCGGTAACGGCGGAAGCCCGTTCGTTTCGCGCCGAGGGTGCGCTCGCGTACGGGCCGGTAGTTGCCTGGCTGCGCTCGCAGGCGATCATTACCCGGCTGGCGCGGCTCGATCGGGCGCGCCTCACCGAGTTGGCGCGGCTCCTTCCCGACCTCCTCACCGAGGTGCCTGGCCTGCCCTTCCCAGAGCCCTTGCCGGAGAGCGACCACCGGCAGCGGATGTTCGATGCTATCGCTCGGGCGCTCCTCGCAACGGGGGCGCCGCTTCTGCTCGTCGCCGACGACCTCCACTGGTGCGACCTCGAATCACTGCAATTCCTCCACTACCTGTTGCGGGTTGAGCCACGAGCGCGTCTTCTCGTCGCGGCGACGGCCCGACGCGAGGAGGTGGACGATCGGCATCCTCTGCACGATCTCTTGACCGCGCTGCAGGCGATGGGACGATGCGAGGAGATCGCGCTTGAACGCCTATCTCCGGAGGAGACGGCCGCCCTTGCCGAGCGTATCACCGGCCGCCGTTTCGAGACAGCGGAGGCGAACCTGCTCTACAGCGAGACCGAAGGCAACCCGCTGTTCATCGTCGAGGCACTCCGCGCAGGCTGGAGCGGTGAGGACGCAGGGCGGGTATGGCTGAGCCCGAGAGTGCAAGCGGTCATCGAATCGCGGCTGGCGCGGTTGTCCGATCCAGCGCGTCATCTAATCGGCATCGCGGCGACGATCGGCCGGGAGTTCACGACCGACATCCTGTCGAGAGCGAGCGAGGGCGGCGGCGACGTGCTCGTTCGTGGCCTCGATGAGCTTTGGCGCCGGCGCATCATCCGCGAGCACGGCGCCGATGCCTACGACTTCAGCCACGACAAGATCCGGGAGGTCGCCTACCTCAACTTGAGTCCCATCCGGCGCCGTTATCTTCACCTCCGCGTCGCCCAAGCGCTGGAGCAAAGCCATGCCGGTGACCAAGATCCGGTCAGCGGACAACTCGCCGCGCACTACGAGAACGCCGGGGCATTCGACCGGGCTGTGGTGTGGTACGAGCGAGCGGCGGGGGTGGCCCGGCGGATGTATGCCGATGCCGAGGCGATTCGCCTCCTGGACCGCGCCTTGGACCTCCTTCGCGAGCTTTCAGCTACTCCCGAGCGCCAGGCGCGGGAGCTTGCGATACTGACCGCGCTGGCAGGGCCGCTCCCAATGACAGAAGGGGCGGCTTCGGACCGCCTTGCCGCGGTGCACCAGCGGGCGCTCGAGGTGGCAGAAGCTCTCGGAGTTGAGCCAGCGCCACCGCTCCTACGCTCGCTGGCCATCGCCAGTCTTGGCCGGCGCGACTTTGCCGCGGCAAAAGTCCTCGGGGAGCAACTTCGCATGCGCGGCGCACGCGAGGCCGACGAGATGCTCGTTGTCGAAAGCCATTACGTGCTCGGGATCGCCTCCTTCTGGCAGGGGGAGTTCGTTGATGCGCGGATGCACTTCGAGGCCGCCGTAGCTCGCTACCGCCCGGCTCAGTGCCGCGAACATCTCCTCCGCTTCGGCCTCGACCCGAAGGTCATCTGCCAGAGCCGCCTCGGAAACACCCTCTGGTTTCTTGGATATGCCGAGGCGGCCGTCCGCGCGCACCAAACCGCCCTCGCCCTTGCCGAGGAGATAGGGCACCCGTTCAGCCTCGGGACTGCGCTCGCCTTTGCCATGGTCTTGGCGCTGGACATGCGCGATGCAGACGGCGTGCGGACGTACGCCGCGCTGCTGGCAACCGAGCAGGCGAAACACGGGATGCGCCCGAACGACGTCGCGACTGAACACTTTGGCGGGTACATCGACGTCCTGGACGGCCGGATGGACGCCGGCATCGCCCGCATCCGTCGCGCGCTGGACGAGTCGCGGCAGGGGGATCACGCGCCCGGGATGCGTGCATTCAGCGTGCGCGTGCTGCTCGAGGCGTGTGCCGTTGCTGGCGATGCGCGGACTGGTCTGGCGACGGCCGAATGGGCACTCGCCCTCCCCGATGCTCATCGCATTTGGGAGGCGGAGACCCGGCGCCTGCGCGCGGAGTTCCTGGCGGCCCTCGACGCTCCGCCGAGCGAAGTCGAGGCGGAGTTTGAGCGTGCGCTGGCCGTCGCTCACCGCCAAGGAGCAAAGATGCTCGCGTTGCGGACAGCGAGGAGCCTCCTTCGCTTCCAGCTAGCAGCAAGCGACGTTGCCGGGCAGTCCAAGCACGCCAGCTCCTGGCCGAGATCGTCAAGGAGCTTCCCGAACGAGCCGATACTCCAGATCTGCTCGACGCCATAACGCTCCTGCAGTGAAACCGACCTGCGGCCCGAGCGGCCGGAACACCGCTCCTGGAACGCTCCATGGAACGTTCGTGGAACGCCTGGCCGGTAACAATGAGCGCGAAGAGTGCTCGGTGCATCTGCCAGCGCTGCGGTTATCACGCCCTCTGACGCCGCCGCGCAACCGATAAGGAGGCGGCGAACGACGCGGAACGCCGCAGGACTCCTTGGGCCGGAGCGCACTAGCGGGCCTCTCCGGCAAGTGAAATGGTTAGCACGTATGACGAGCGAGGACTACAGCCGCAGCGAACGCCAGGGCCAGGCGAGAAGACAGCATTCCCGGCTCTTCACGGTTCGCATCTGGACCGAGGAAGTGGCCGACAGGCGGGAGTACCGCGGCACGGTGCAGGAGGTCAAGAGCGGAGCTATCCGCAGCTTTCGCACCTGGTCGGACTTGACTGGGTTCATGATCGCGCGGCTGGAGGACGATGACCGCTCCGAGGCGGGGTGCATGGAAGGAGAGTCGTCATGAGCACGGGAGCAACGAAAACAACACCGATTCCGGTGAGCGATCGCGGGTATCTGCCGATCGAAGAGCTACGAGCGCGCTTTCGGGGCGCACTGTTGCGGCCAGGGGAGGAAGGATACGACGAAGCTCGCCGGATCTGGAACGGCGCAATTGATCGCCGCCCAGCGCTGATCGCCCGCTGCGCCGGTGCCGACGATGTCGTCGCGGCCGTTCGCTTTGCGCGCGAGCAGGACCTCCTCATCTCCGTACGCGGTGGCGGGCATTCCATCGCCGGTCACAGTGTGTGCGACGGGGAAGTGATGATCGATCTCTCGCTGATGAAGGCGATCCGCGTTGATCCGCAGGCGCGGACGGCACGGGCGGCCGGCGGGGTCCTTTGGAGCGAGTTTGACCGCGCGACCCAGCCGTTTGGCCTCGCCACGACGGGCGGGATAATCAGCCACACCGGGATCGCCGGCCTAACGCTCGGCGGCGGACTCGGGCACCTCATGCGCAAGCACGGCCTGACTGTGGAGAACCTCATCGCCGTGGACGTCGTCACCGCCACTGCCGAGGTCATCCACGTCGACGCCGAAACCGAACCCGATCTCTTCTGGGGAATACGTGGCGGAGGCGGGAACTTCGGAATCGTAACCGCCTTCGAGTATCGCCTCCATCCGGTCGGCCCATTCGGCTTCGGCGGGCCGATCTTTTGGCCAATTGCCGAGGCACCACGCGTGCTTGCGGTCCTCCGCGACTACGCCCCCGAAGCTCCTGACGAGCTTGGCTTCACGATCGGATTGGCAAGCGCGCCACCGCTGCCGTTCGTACCGCCGGATCAGGTCGGCAAGCCCGTCGTCGGTCTTATCCTCGTTTGGGCAGGCGACCATGGAGAAGGCGAGCGAGCGGTCGCTCTGCTGCGCCGCCTCGGCACGCCGATCGCCGATGGGATCCGGCCGGTGCCGTACCTCGCCCTCCAATCGATGCTCGACGGCGGTGCGCCGCATGGGCGGCACTACTACTGGAAGGCACACCGGCTCCCAACCCTCTCCGACGACGTCATCGAGGAATTCATGGACCGTGCCGACTCGCTCCCGACCCCGTTCTCGCAGATCAATGGCTGGGCCATCGGCGGGGCAGTCAGCCGCGTGGATCCGTCTGCCACGGCCGTCGGCGAGCGCGAAGTGGGATTTGAGATCAGCATAACCGCCGCCTGGCCGCCGTCTGACCCCAATGGAGAGCGCCACAAGACTTGGGTCCGCGATGGTTGGGAGATGCTGCGCCCACACAGCGCGGGCGTCTATGCCAACTTCATCTCGGATGAGGGAGAAGCAGGCGTCACGGCCGCCTACGGCAAGCGGGTGAAGCGCCTGACTGCGCTCAAGGACCGGTACGACCCGGAGAACGTTTTTCGCCTCAATGCGAACATCCCGCCGAGCGGGAGGAATGGGTGAGGAAGGAGGAAATGGTGGACACAATGCGCGGTGATTTGGCGCTGCTCGGTCACCCGGTTGCCCAGCAGTTGTTGCAGGCGACGATCCCGGCACGGCTTGCGTACATTGCGCTGGATGGGACACCACGCGTCGTCCCAGTCCTGTTTCTTTGGACAGGCGAGGAGGTCGTCCTGCACTCCTGGCCGGACGATCCTAAGGTGCCAGCCATCCAGGCAAATCCCCAGGTGGCCATCACCATTGACACCGCCAGCCCGCCTTATCGAGTGCTTCAGATTCGGGGGACGGCGACGGTTACGCTCGTCGGCGGAGCATCACCAGAAATGACGGCAACCTCCGTGCGCTACATGGGCGAGGACGCAGGACGGGCATGGACAGAGCATGCAGCCCGGCTCTCCCCTCAGCAAGCGCGGATCGCCGTCCGCCCGATCTGGGTAGACGTTCTCGACTTCGAGACGCGCTTACCCGCAGGGATGGCGCGGCAACTCCGCCGCACGATGGCCTGACCGCTCTGTCCTGCCGCTCCGGCGTGGCGTTGTAGGCGCATTGCCGTAGCTAATCAGGCCCGCACGACCTCGATGCGCGGGAACAGCGGCCCAGCCGGTTGCACCCGGTCATAGTGCGCCGCGCCCCAGACGGCATCGCGTACCCAGGCTCCCGGAGCGACCGGTTCAAGCCCCAGTTGCGCCATGATCCGGTCGCTCGTCGCTGGGATATAGGGTGAAAGGAGAATCGCCGCAATGCGAGTCGCCTCCGCTGCTGCCCAAAGCGTCGTATCAAGGAGTGGCGCGGCCTCCGGCTGTTTAGCCAGCTTCCATGGCTGGCGCTCTTCCAAATACTGATTGGCCCGGCGCACCACCGTCCAGATCGTTTCGAGCGCGTCATCGAGGTCCCAGTCCTCGATCTGCCAGGCAGCCCGCAGCCGGGCGTCGGTCACCGTTGTTCGCAGATCATCTTCAAGGTCACCGAAGGGACCGGGCAGCGGTACCGCACCGCCACGGTACCGGCCAATCATGGCCACCACCCGGTTCAGCAGGTTCCCGAGATCGTTGCCCAGATCATCGTTATAGCGGCGGATGAGGTTCGCGCGCGAGAAATCGCCGTCGGACGCGAGTGAGACATCTCGCATCAGGTAGTAGCGAATGGGATCTGGTCCAAACTCGGCAACAAGATCCACCGGGTCGAGCACATTGCCGGTCGTCTTCGAAATTTTCTGACCTTCGAGCGTCATGAAGCCATGGACGACGATCCGCCGTGGCAAGGGTAGTCCGGCCGACAACAACATCGCTGGCCAGTACAGACAGTGAAAGCGGGTAATATCCTTGCCGATGACTTGAGAGTCGGCCGGCCAGTATCGCTCAAACCGCTTCATGTCATCGGGGAAACCAATCGCGGTTAGGTATGTGGTCAAGGCATCAAACCAAACGTACAGGGCGTGATCGGGATCACCTGGGACTGGGATTCCCCAGGCAGGCATCCCCGGCCGGACTCGCCGGGAGACGGAGAAATCTTTCAGGCCGGCTTGGAGCAGCGCCTCCATCTCCGGCCGCCACGTCGTGGGCGTGACGAAGTCCGGATGCTCGGCGAAGTGGCGCCGCAGCCGCTCGGTGTAGTTGCTCAGCGCAAAGAAGTAGTTCTCTTCTTCAAGCCACTCCGGTTCGATGCTCGGGTGATTCGGGCAGCGGCCGTTGACAAGCTCCGCGTCGGTGTAATAGGTGTTGCAGTTCGGGCAATACCAGCCGGCATAGGTTGCTTTGTAGATATCGCCGTTCGCCTGAGCGCGCCGGAACATCTCTTCCGAGGCGCGGCGGTGCCGTGGCTCTGTCGTTCGAGTCCAAGCATTCACGCTGATCTCCAGCGCGTCCCACGCCCGTCGGAAGGCTACTTCCATGCGGTCGGTCCACTCCAAAGGCGACAGGCCCTGCTCAAGCGCCGCCCGCACGACGTGCTGACTGTTCTCGTCCAGCCCCATACAGAACGCCGTATCATCCCCGAGCAGGCGATGAAACCGGGCAACCACGTCGGCCGCGATCTTCTCGAACGAGTGCCCGATATGCGGCGCCGCATTGGGATAATCAATCGCGGTGGTGATGTAAAACGTCCCGGTTGGGCTCGCTGGTAGCTGGGTCACCGTCTCCCCCTGACTCAGTCGTCCTCTACCTCAATGTGGATCAGTGTACGTCGGAACAGTGTCCGGTGCTCAAAACGAGACGGGAGCGTGTTTGCGCTCCCGCCTGCCCGATCGTCTCGCTCTGCGTTCCGGCATTTGCCGAGTTAGCGGCGCACACCTCGACCAGCAGGCACGGGCATCACCGGGATGCCCCCAAGCATTGCCATCATTGCCTCTGAGCCGGTGAATGCGCGCGCCATCCGCTTCATGACCGCACTATACTGGTTGGACCGGGAGCGGCGCAAGCGTCCCGCTTTCGGCGCGGATGTGCGACTCAGACGTGGCCAGGACTGGAGCAGCCAACAATGGCGCAGCGAGTCACAAACCGGAACGAAGCCGGCCTCCGGCGCTACCGAATGACCTACGGTGAGTACCTCGCGTGGGCCGACGAGGACGTCCGCGCCGAGTGGGTCAATGGGGAAGTGATTGCCTATATGCCGCCCGACAAGGTGCATCAAGACATCGCTTTCTTCCTCGCCACAATTCTTCGACACTATGTCGAGTTGCGCGGTTTGGGGGAGATTATGATAGCCCCGTTCGAAATGCGCCTAGATGCCGTTAACTCCTCCCGAGAGCCCGATATCCTTTTCGTGTCGGCTCACCACGCCGAACGGCTGACACGGCTGCGCTTGGTCGGTCCTGCCGATGTTGTGATCGAGATTACGTCTGATTCCACAGCGCACATCGACATCCAAGAAAAATTCGAGGAGTATCGCCAGGCGGAAGTCGCTGAGTATTGGCTGGTGGACCCTCGAGAGGGGAGGCAAGCGTTCACCGCTTATCACTTGACCCAGCGTGGCACTTATGAACCTCTCCCACTCGATGCCGCTGGCTGCTTCCACTCTTTAGAAATCCCTAGCTTTTGGCTCGAACCGGCGTGGCTCTGGCAGCGACCGCTGCCGCAACCGCTGCGAGTTCTCGCGCAGATCGCCCCGGACCTGTTGCGCGATGCGTTAACGGGACAACCCGACTCGGGATCGAACGGTCTGAACGGGCGTTGATGCAGCACTACACCACGGCACACTGGGATTGGAGGACCGTGTCCACTCCTGGTCTGATCCTACTCACTCTCGTCGCCGCCTGTCCTCGCTAGCGCGTAGTACTTGGCGTCCGGGTGATGCACCACCAGCGCTGCGGTCGTCTGCTCCGGTTCGAACTGATAGCCCCCGGTGACGCCTACGCCGATCGCACTCGCGTCCAGCAGTCTGTCAACCAGTACATGCTGCGACAGGTCCGGGCAAGCTGGATACCCCCAAGAATAGCGCTTCCCCTGCTCTGGCGCCAATCCCAGCTCGGCGCGGATACGCCGGTGCGCATACTCGGCCAACGCCTCTGCCGCCTGCACACTGAGCCCATGGCTGAAAAAGCTCTCGGAGTATTCCCCAGCCGCCTGCAGCCGCTCAGTCCTCCGCGTCGCTTCAGGCCCGACGGTCACGATCTGGAAGACCGCGACATCCCGGCGACCAGACGCCAGTGGCAGGAAGTAGTCCGCCAAGCAGAGGCGCTCGCGGCGCGGCTGCCGGGGAAATGTCATGCGCAGCAGCTCGCGCTGGGGATCGTCGGGATCGAAGATGATCAGGTCATTCCCATCGCCGTTCGCCGGGAAATAGCCGTAGCGCACGCGCGGTTCCAGCCATCCCTCTTCCTCGGCCTGCCGCTGCATCGCCCGCAAGCGCGGCAGGAACTCCCGCTCCTGCAACTCCTCCCAGGCCTCGTCACGCACACCTTTTCCGCCCCAGTGGAGCCGGAACAGCGTCTTGAGGTCGAGATACGGCCAGACATCAGCGAGCGATACGGCCATCTCCCGCACACCCCAGAACGGCGGCATTGGCGGCTCCACGTCTCGCACCGTCCGCCCTACCGCGATCGCCGCCTCCGCCGGAACGCTAAACGCTTCCCTGCCAGGGCGGCTGAGCGCCATACGCGCTTGGGCGACTGTCTCGGCGATCAACTGCTGACGTGCCTGCGGGTCTACCAGGCGATCCATGATCGCCAGGCCCTCGAACGCATCTTTGGCGTAGAACACTCCGGGCTCGTAGGGTGTGTTCTCATCAATGAATAACGTGCGGTAGCCATACTGCCGGTTGATCGCTGCGCCGCCGATCAGGACCGGGAACCGTAAGCCCTGGTGGTGAAGCTCCTGCACGCAGAGTGGCATCTGCTTGCTCGTCGAGACAAGCAACGCCGACAGCCCGATCGCGGTGGCCTTCGTTTCAACGGCCTTGTCAATAATCCGGCTGATTGGCACCTGCTTGCCCAGGTCATGGACGGTATAGCCGTTGTTCGTCAGAATCGTGTTGACAAGGTTCTTGCCGATGTCGTGCACATCGCCAAACACCGTCGCCAGAACCACAACGCCTTTACTGGCACCCTCCTGCCGCTCCAGATACGTCTCCAGCCGCGCCACCGCTCGCTTCATCACCTCGGCCGATTGGAGAACGAAGGGAAGGATCAGTTCGCCCGCGCCGAACTTGTCGCCAACTTCTTTCATGGCTGGAAGGAGCACGTTGTTGAGGACATCAACCGGATCGCCCGTCTCCGCCACCGCGCAGTCAATATCCTCTTCGACCCCTTCCTTCTTCCGGTGCACGATGCGATAGTGCAGCCGCTCCCGTGGCGACATCCCCGCCATGGGATCGGGACCAGCATCCGACGACTGCTCCGTCCGCCCTTCAAAGAACGCGATGTAGCGCGCGAGCGCATCCGGTTGCCGTGCAAAGATCAGGTCCTCCGCCAGCGCGCGCTCCTCGGCAGGAATTTCAGCAAATGGGACAACGTGCGACGGGTGAATGATCGCCAGGTCGAGTCCCGCCTGCACGCAGTGATACAGAAAGACCGCGTTGAGCACGCGCCGTGCCGCGGGATTCAAGCCAAACGAGACATTGCTCACCCCGAGCACCGTCAACACTCCGGGTAGCTCGCGCTTGATCAAGCGGATACCTTCGATCGTCTCGATTGCCGAGTGGGTGAACTCGGGATCCCCCGTCGCGAGCGTGAACGTGAGCGCATCGAAGATCAGATCTTCCGGGTGCAGTCCATACTCGCTCGTCACGATGTCATAGATGCGGTGCGCGACGGCGAGTTTGCGCTCGCGCGTCTTGGCCATCCCCTCCTCATCAATAGTCAACGCAATCACGGCAGCGCCATGCGCCTTGACGAGCGGCATGACCGCTTCGATCCGGGCGCGGCCGTTTTCCAAGTTGATAGAGTTGACGATGGCCCGGCCTGGGTATTGCTCCAGTGCAGCGCGAATCACCTCTGGCTCGGTCGAGTCAATGACCAGCGGCGCCTCGACGTTGAGCGCGAGCTTCTTGACGAGCGCGCGCATCAAGTCGGCCTCATCGGTGCGCTCAGTCAGCGCCATGCAGACATCGAGTGCGTGTGCCCCCTCCTCAACCTGCCCGCGCGCTACATCGAGCAGGCCATCAAAATCACTGGCCAGCGCTAGGCGCTTGACCTTCTTCGATCCTTGCGTGTTGACGCGCTCGCCAATGATGAGCGGCGCGGGCTCCTGATGCAAGGAGACAGCGCGGATCATGCTGGCGATCTCGGGCGCTGGCGCCGCCGGACGCACTGTCACTGGCCGCTGGCCGATCTGGGTCACGATTTGGCGCAGGTGCTCCGGCGTGGTGCCACAGCAGCCGCCGACGATCCCGACGCCGAACTCCTCAACCATTTCCCGAAGCTGTCGCGCCATTGGCTCCGGCTCCATCGGGAACACGGCCTTGCCGTCGACATTGATGGGGATTCCCGCGTTTGGGATGATCGCCACCGGCCGCGTGCAGCGCTCGCCTAGGTAACGTGCTGGCTCCCGCATGTAATCTGGGCCGGTCGAGCAGTTGAGTCCGATGATGTCCACCGGCAGCCGTTCGAGGTTGGCGAGCGCCGCGCCGATATCCGTGCCGAGCAGCATCCGGCCGGAGGTATCGAGCGTGATCGAGGCATGAATGGGAACGAAGACGCCGCGCTCCTCGCGGACACGCAAACACGCGTGAATCGCTGCCTTCAGTTCCAGGATGTCCTGCACCGTCTCGATGATCAGGACATCCACGCCGCCGTCCACCAGCCCGCGGACTTGGTCGACAAAAAGCTCGACGATATGATCGAAGCGATGCTGGCCCAATAGCGGGTCTTCTGAGGCCGGGAGAAGTCCGGTCGGTCCAATGGACCCGGCCACGAATCGTGGATGACGGTCGGTCGCATAGGCGCGAGCGACGCGGCGCGCTAGCTCCGCCGCCGCCCGATTAAGGTCATAGGTCAGGTCGCCTAGCCCATATTCGTCGAGTTTGAGCCGGTTGCCACCGAAGGTGTCGGTTTCTAAGACATCCACGCCGGCTTCCAAAAAGGAAGCATGGATGCCTTCGATGATGGTGGGATTACATAACACTAAGTAATCGTTGCAGCCCTCTTTGCCCCCGTAGGCGGCTGCATCAAGCTGCATGTTGAGAATCGTGGCACCCATCGAGCCGTCGTAGAACAGGACGCGCTCACGGGTGAGATCAAGAAAGCGGGACATCGGTTGTTTGTTACTCCTGCTCCACCAGGCAGCATATTTCACCTCCCCAATTGTAGTGGCCAGGCAACATGATGCGGTGGCACGGTGGGGTGCGTCACCGGCACGCGCCCGAGTGACGCGCTGCCTCACCGCCTAGGCACTGCTTCCTGGATCGCCGCGTCTGTCTTCACTCGTTTGCTACCGCCCGTGCAGTGTGCATCGCGCACTGCGGAGCTTCCATCCCGGCGCGCCGACTCTTCCCGGTGCACCCCGTTCGCCGATTCACAGCATCACCCGTCGGGCGCCGGCTTTCCGCCACGCCAGCAACCCTGCAAGAGGTGGTCACCGGTGGGGCGGCGAGGGAGCGCAGGATCCCACAGATGCCGACGAATGCAGCTGCCCCTCGGCTCTGGGACCCATCGCAGTGCGCGTGGTGCGGGGGAGAGCGTCGCTTCCTGACCAGCGAGGCTGTGTCGCCCACCGTCACCACCCTTTCATGCCGAGCGTATCTCCATCATTCGAGGCGAAGCCGTGGAATCTCTTGCGGAACGCTGTCAGCCATCAGCCGTCAGCCGTCAGGACGTGAGGATGTGATGGTGCAAAGTGCCTGATGGCTGAGGCCTGAGCACTCGCTGAGAGATCCCTCGCCCCGCTCGGGATGACGGTGCTGCGCCTTGAATTGACGGGAGAGATTCCTCGCTGCGCTCTGAATAACGAGGAGTGGATGGGGAACGGGCGAGATCGCTCGCTCCACATTACCGCACTTCCGCGAATGGGATGACTGGAGTCGTGCCGCCGATTGAATGCTGGTCGCGCTTGTCAGCGGCGTGCTACCTCGGTCATGTCCTGACGGGGTAGAACTACGCGGGATGGCTCTCCGTATGGCGGCTGCCCGTCCTTCATCGCCGGAACCAGATATTCTCATGCGGAAGAATCAGGCGAGCTCCAGCAAGCGATCCGCTCGTGCTTCCAATTCGTTCCGTGGTTGCAAAAGAGCGAGCCACCGGTTGGGAATAGCGCTGGCGCCGTAGTGCGCTCCGGCGAGCGCCCCGGCGACCGCTCCGGTCGTGTCAGCATCGTCGCCTAGGCTGACCGCGGCAACGATCGTCTCTTCAAGCGATGCATGATGAACCAGGCACCACAGCGCGGAGCAGACGGTGTCCAACCCATAACCTCCAGAGCGAAGGCGTTCGCGGGGCGCTTCGATAGCCGCGGCGATCGCTTGCCGCACATCCTCGTCAGGAATGCCTTCCGTGGCAGCGCGCGGAGCTTCGTCGCGCTTTCCTCCTTCAAGAAGATGCGCGATGGCTTGGTTGATCGCGACGGAGCCCCAGGTACAGCGTGGATCGGCGTGCGTGATCCGCGCCGTGTCCAGTGAGGCACGCACGAGGAGGTCGCGGGTCCGCCGGAACCGGAGCGCCACTGGCGCGCAACGCATGACGGCGCCATTTCCCGCTGCGCGGCCAGCACCCATGAGGAGCATGGCGCGCTCACCAGCCTCAGACCACGGCGTCCCTTCGGCAAGAAGGCGCAGCGCGGCCGCAGTCGTGTTGCCGACGTCCTTCGGTTTGCTCTCGTACCAGGCCACGAACCGAGCAGCAACATCCGTCATGTCCAGGACGTCGTTCTCGGCCAGGCTGCGAGCGAGCGCAAGCGTCATCTGTGTGTCGTCGGTGACCTCGCCTGGTGCGAGGTTCAGCCAGCCGCCGCCGATCAACTCCCGTACGCCTGTCGGGAATCGCCGCGCGATCTCTTCGCGCGATATGAACTCGACCGGACCGCCCAAGGCGTCGCCGCAGGCCAGCCCAAGCAGCGTTCCGCGGTACCGGTCGGCAATCATCACGGTATTAGCCATGGAACGGTGCACGATCCGTCTCTTGCCGCAGGGGCGCCGGCAGCCACTCACCATGCGCGGCGATCAAGTCGTCGACCATAGACCGAATCTGATCGAGGTCGAGTTCGGTGGCTGTATGCGGATCGAGCATCGCCGCGTGATAGACGTGCTCGCGATTGCCCGTCAGCGCGGCTTCTACCGTCAGTGCCTGGACGTTGATATTCGTTTGCATCAGCGCCGCCAATTGCGGTGGGAGCGTGCCAACATGGGTGGGTTGCACGCCGTTCTGATCGACCAGGCAAGGAATCTCCACACAACAACCTGATGGAAGGTTATTAATCAGGCCGTTATTGCGGACATTGCCGTAGATTACGCGGGGTGTTCCAGTCTCAATGCTGTGGATGATGAGGCTTCCGTATTCCCCGGAATGAGCGTCTCGTCGCTGAGCGCGCTCTGCAAGCACCTTCGCGCGCCATGCCTGAGCCTGGTCCGGGTGCTCCCTCGCGATCATCGCCAGTCGCCGCTCCCAGGCGCCACTCAGGGTCTGGCGCTGCTTTGCGAGAAATTCGTCAAAGATCGCTGGATCGTCGGCCAAGAGCGCCTCGCGCATTTCTTCCCACTCGGCGATTTGGTCTTCGCAGCGAGCCGGGTATTCGTCGAGCGGGATGTTGTAGCGCTCGATCAGATCAGGACGCCAGCTCTTGATGAACCATGGCACGTACTCGCTGAAGTGCTCGCTCGACTCCGTTACGAAATAGCCAAGCGCCTGCAGGGCGGCAAAGCGAACGCGCTCATGCGCGGGATATGTTCCCTCTTGCGCCATCGCCCGCAGCCGGGGATATAGGTCCTCTCCCTGGTACTCCAGTCGCAGATAGAAGGCCATGTGGTTGATGCCGGCACAGTGATAGGTGATCTCCTCGGCGGGAATGTCGAGCATCCAGGCTAGTTCGTTGATGGTCCCTTGGACGCTGTGGCAAAGCCCGACGACGCGAATCGGTGTCGCCCGGTAAACTGCCCAGGTGACGATTGCCATCGGATTCGTGTAGTTGAGGAGCCAGGCATCCGGGCAGCAGGCTTCCATATCCCGAGCGATGTCCAGCATGACCGGGATGGTGCGCAGGCCGCGCATGATCCCGCCGATGCCGAGGGTGTCGCCGATGGTTTGTCGTAGCCCGTAGCGCTTGGGAATCTCGAAATCAGTGACGGTGCAGGGCCGGTAGCCGCCGACCTGGATCATGTTGATCACATAATCGGCGCCGTCGAGCGCTCGTCGCCGGTCGGTCGTCGCCTCCAGGCGGGTAGCGGCATGTGCGGCCGCGATCACGCGCTCGGCAACCCGGCGGGTGTCGTCGAGCCGGGTAGGGTCAATATCCATGAGCACGATGGTGCTCTCCCGCAGCTCCGGGAAGAGCATTAAATCGCGGAGCAGGGCGCGCGCGAAGACAGTGCTGCCCGCGCCGATGAAAGTGATCTTGGGGGAGGTCATGCGTGGATTTTACCCTTTCCGACTCGCTATGTGCCGTGGGAAGCTCGACGTCCGCCGCGAATGTCGAAGGAGACCGGCCCCAGCTCGCTGCCATCAGGCAAGATTACCGGATGCGGGTTGAAATTGAACCAGACGTCGTAGTTGCCCCGGCGTGCAATGCGCACACCTTCTGGCAGGAAGATGATCGGCACACCCGCTTCGGTCAGCACTTGCCTGAGGATTTCGTTAATCACCGAGGGGCTCCAGGCGCCAATTGTTGTGACAGTGCCATTTTGCACGACTGCGGCCGTCCCAGCGAGCGGTCCATCGGTGTAGCGATGGCTGGCAATACCGGTCGTGAGCCGGTAGTTTTCTGCCCAGTGGCGGACTTCGTGCTGGCCAACGTGAACCACTAACCCATCGCGCATCCCATCAAAATTGAGCAGCGAGCAGCCGAGAAGCGGGCGGAGCGGTCCCGGCTGGCCATCCTCATGGACGCGGCCGGTTGGGGTGCGGTAGGCGGTGCGAGGGCCAAAGACCATTCTGGCGGTGCTGGCATAGCGCGCGAGTCGCTCGGCGCGTTCGGCACTCATCAATTGGAGTGCGGGCGCGACGATCACCGCGTAGCCACTCAGGTCCATGTCCGGGTGGCGGATGTCCACATCAACGCCGAGCGCGCGCAGCGCCTGGTAGAAGAGCATCACCTGCCGCCAGTAGCTCGTGGCAGCGCTGTGGCGCTGCTCGTCGTAGGCCCACAGGCTTTCGTAGTCGTGGAGCAGGACGACGCTGGCGGGTGTCGTCTCGTTCGGTAGGCCGTGGAGCGCAAGGCGGGCGATCTCTTCACCGCCGCGGTCCAGCGTTTCATCGTGGCGGAGCAAGCCGGAGTGCATCAGTTCCTGAGCCATCGTGGCGGCGCGCCAGCGGAAGTAGCTGACGGTGCTAGCACCGTGCGCCCAGGCCTGCGCCGTCCAAAGCGAGACCGCGCCCGCTTCCGGTAAGCAGTTCGATGGCGCCCAATTTACCTGGCCGGCGCCCTGCTCCATAACCCAAAAGCTCTGCCCGCTTTTGATCCCGCGGTAGAGGTCGTGATTAAAGCTGATCAGGTCGGGGTGCCCAGTTCTCGCCCAGCGCACGCGTTCCTCGTCGGAGAACCATGGCCAGCGCTCGACCTGGCCGAGCGGATACGAATCCCAGGAGGCGAAGTCGAGGCATTCCGCGACGCGGTAGTGGTCGAACTCGGGGAAGTGCATCATGAAGTTGTGAGTGATCCACCGCCCTGGTGAAAGCTCGCGCAGGATGGCGACCTGCTCTTCCTGGAATGCTGCCACCATGTCGCTGGCGAACCGGTAGAAATCGAGGACGTGCGACGGGTTGGGCTCGGCAACAGTCAGGTTGGGTGGGTCGATTTGCGACCAGTCGGTGTACTCCTGACTCCAGAAGACGGTGCCCCAGGCGTCGTTGAGGGCCTGAAGGCTACCATATTTTGCCGCGAGCCACTCGCGGAAGGCAGCCTGGCTTGCCGGGCCATACGACCGAGTCGTACTGTGGCAGCCCCACTCGTTGTCGGTCTGCCAGCCAACAACAGCCGGGTGCTGGCCATAGCGGCCGGCGATCGCCCGCGTGATCCGGCGGCTGTGCTCGCGGTAGATGGGGCTGGCGTGGTCGTAGTGCTTGCGGGAACCGAAATTGCGGACCCGCCCTTGGGCATCCCAGGGCAGGATTTCTGGGTGCTGCCTCACCAGCCAGGCAGGAGGGGTCGCGGTTGGGGTGCACAACACGACTTGGAGACCAGCGTCCGCAAGAACGGCGATCGCATCATCTAACCATTGCCAGTCGAAGCGGCCAGGCTCCGGCTCCATCCGGCTCCAGGCGAACTCCGCAATTCGGACGTAGGAAAGTCCTAGCTCGCGCATGCGCCGGGCGTAGGTCTCCCAGCGATCGCGCGGCCAGTGCTCTGGGTAGTAGCAGACGCCGAGCGCAAAGGTTGCTGGCACGGTCCTTAGTGGTTGAGACAACGCCATACCTCCTCCTGAGACGCCTCTGTCTCCGGCCCCGACGGATGGCCGCCCCGTGACGCTGTCGTCGTGGCGAGCACGCGTGCTCGTCATGATACGGCAGCGGACGCGCAAGGTAGAGTCAGGACCACAGCATCTATCAGGTTTCCCGCGTACGGTGAGGGACCGCTCACCTTCCCTGCCTTCCAGACCAGCGTGCCTGGACCGCACTGCGAATCAGGCGACGGGTCGAGCGATGATTTTGGGAAGGCTTGATGCTAGGTGCCCAGACGGTTCTTCTCCTGTCATCTTCCGTCACCGTGGCGAGGCAAATCGCAACACCAGCGCGGCGACAGGTAGGTATGTGGCGTATCACGGTCTGAGCGATCTCGATGGCTTGCACGCTCGCAGCATGATTGCGGCTCACCTTGCCGGCCCTGTTGTGTTTGACGGGGCGATATCGGTCATAGGTACCACCAGGATGCGTCGCGGACGCTGATTGGCTTCGAAATCCATGGCTCAACTATTTGAGATCCCTGCCGAACCGCCTGCTGAGCCACTCACCTCGCTTGCGTCCGTAACTCAGAGCTTCTGCGATGTTGCAGGGCTTCCTCAGGATAACGCCGCTCGGCAGTTTTTCGTGTGCGAGACACTACCGAGCGGCGAGTCGTGCTACGCTCCTGGTGTGTCCAGGACCGTGATGATGAGGCGCGGTGGCGTGCTACTTTCGCGGCTGCCGAGCGAGAGGGCCGCATCAGGCGTGCCCGGAATAACGAAGGTGATCGTACCATCGACCGTCACCGTTCCGGTCACATCTATCGCGCTTTCAACCCATGGATCGAGCCATTCGACGACCGCGGGCGTCCCATCGCCGCGGAGTGCCGGTGCTTGGTCGAGCACGGGTGCCCCGGCGTAGGTGACGGTGGCTTCATCTACCCAGAAGCCGGGAGCGTAGGTCACGGCTCCACCTGCTGCCCCGGCCTCGCCGACGTTGGTCAGGATGAGCCTGGCATCGACCACGGTGCCGGCAACGATGCCTTCAACGTGGAAGGTGATGAGCGCCACAGCTCCTTCCGCGCCGCCGGCAGCAAGCACTCCCAGGGTGTCAGGCGCCTGCGGCTGATCCGGTGCGGCTGCTGCCACCGACGCGTCCGCGACTGGCAAGAACACCATCTCACGTGGGACCGGCTCCGGCGTCACTGTGGGCTCATCCACTGCCTCGGGCGTGGGCGTATCTCCGGCCGGCTCAGGCGCTGGCGCCACCTCGATGGGCGTCGGTTCTTCTTCAGGAGCCGAAATTGCATCTTGGCCGCGCGCATCGCTGCCCGAGACATCCTCACCGGCGGCGTCCTGGCCTGACTGGTCACTCCCCGATGTGTCCGGAGTTGGCGTCTCCTCCAGCGCTGGCTCTGGCGTCACTTCGGGTGTCGCCTCGGGGCTAGGTGCTGGCGTCGCTTGATCCACAGGCTCCGCCGGTGTGGGCGTTGCCGCTAGCTCGGGTATCGCCGTTGGCTGTTGCGACGATTCGTCGGTACTGGCCGCTTGGACGCCGCTGAGATTGAAGGTAGCCGAGGCTGTCAGCTCGCCACTGATGCCGGTCACCGGCACAGAACTACTCGGGCCGTTCGGCACCGTGACGCGGCAGGTAAACGAGCCGGTGCTGGACGCAACGATGGTGCAGATCGAGGTACCTGGATCGGTGTCAGTCCGGTTCCAGAAGATATCCACCGTTGCGCCCGCGTTCCACCCTCGTCCTTTGATGAGGAGGGAATCTCCGGGTTGGCCACTGACAGGAGACAACTCGACTTGCTCGATGACGGTAAACAGGAGGATGCCCCTAGCGCCGCTGCTCGTGCCCCGAAGCTCGACGGGCCGCGGTCCGTTCGGCATGAGCGGCACACGGGTGCGGATGCTCACCGTCCCGGAGCTATTCGCCTTGGCGGTGGCACTCGCCGTGGAGGAGTCGTTCCAGCGCAGCTCAACCGTCTCACCAGGCGCGAAGCCGCTGCCTTGCACCGTCACGTAGTCCCGCGGTGAGCCGCTCTCGGGTGACAAGGACATGACGATGGTGGGCGTGGTGCTTCCGGAGACGGTCGCGGCGGTGACACGGAAGGTCGCCGAGGCCGTCTGGCTGCCGCTCACGCCAACAACAGGATAGCGGGCGAGCGCCACATTCGGAACGGTGAACTGGCAGGTGAAGGAGCCGGTGCTGCTCGCGGTCAGGTTGCAAACGCGCACGCCGCTGCTGGAGCTCGTGCGATTCCAATACACGCCAACGGTCGCTCCGCGGCCCCAACCGCGCCCCTTGACAGTGACGACAGTGCCACCGGGACCGGAGGTTGGATACAGTGAGATGCTGGGAACGACGGTGAAGCGCGCTGTGCCTTGGCGCCCGCTGGTGCGGCCTTTGAGCTTCACGGGATGATCGCCGGTGGGCATGAGTGGCGCGCTCGACACGACCGTGGCGTTGCCGCTCGCATCGGCGGTGGCGTTCTCAGCAGGTGTCGTGTTGCCGTCCCAGAAGACATCAACCGTTTCATTCGGAGCAAAGCCCGAACCCGAGACTGTCACGCGCTGCCGTGGGCTACCCGCCGCCGGTGCGACGGTGACATCAAGCGCCAGAACCTCGACCGCGCTCCAGGCGCGAACGGTGCTGGTTGTGCCCAAACCGGTGATGGGGTGCGAGCCTCGGGCGCTATCGAGTGGGATGGTGAACGAGCCGCTGCCGCTCCCGTTACCGCTCGTGGTTAGCCTAGTCAGCACTGGTCCAGTTTCTGAGTCCCAGCGAATCTCAACTGTCTCTGACGGACCGAACCCGGTTACCTGGACCTGGATCGTCTCTCCCTCAAAGCCACCAGCGGGGGAGCGCTGCATGTTAGGGATGATCTTGAAGGATTTCGAAGCGGTTGCGCCGCTTGTGCTTCCCTTGGCCGCAATGAGGCGGTATCCGGCGGGCATCTCAGGCATCGTGATCTGCGCACTGATGCGCCCAAGGCTATCGGTGACCGCACTAGCGATCGGACTGGTTCGCGTTGACGTGAAGTAGAGATTGACGGTCTCGCCTGGCTGGAAGCCGGTGCCGGTGACTTGGACGGTCGTCCTGACCGGTCCGCTGCTCGGGCTGAGCGACAAGCTGCGCGTGGTGATCGGGGTGCCCGAAGGTGTGGTGGTTGGCGTTGGGGTCGGCGTCCGGGTTGGCGTCGCTGTGGCCGTGGCGGTAGGTGTCCGCGTCGGAGTGGCCGATCCACCCGGCGTGGATGACGGCGTTGCCGACGGCGTGGGAGACGGCCGCACTGCTGCGGAGGACTGACCGCACGCACGCGCCGCCGCATCGGCGTTTTCTCCCGTCTGCCACAGCAGCGTCACGCGCACGCGGGCGATGCCGTCACCACGCCGGAATCCGATACCGGTCCAAACGCCATCGCCAAGGTCGATCGCCGCGCGGTTGCCAACCTCATACCCAACGTTGGAAATACCGATACCCCCGGCGCTCACGCCGTAGCCGACGTCAAGTCCATCACGCGCGGCCTCGGCGCCAACGTATCCTTGCGGGAGCATATTTTTCGTTGTTGCCAAGTTGTTTAGTACCCGCTGACTCGTTGGGTCCCACCAGTTGTCGTTGGTGAACCAGGGACCGACGTCGAGTACCTTGCCAACGCGGCAGGCGCCGGTTGTTGGATTGGTGACTCGTACATAGCAATTCTCACCGCAGGCCGCGACGTAGCGAGAGCCGCCAGGGCTGGCCCACGGGCAGGAGCTTTCCGTGCACGCGGGCAAGGAGACGAAGAAGTCTCCCTGCTGGATCACATGGCCGGCCGAGGTGGTTTCACCGAATAATCCTTCTTCGGTAGCCGTGACATCATATGTGCCCGGCCCAACCATTTGCGTCTTGCCACCACTACCTGACTGAACGCTAAACGAAGCACTGGCGGTCTTGCCGCTTGTCACGCCGCGCGCCTTGAGGGTGTGCGTGCCAACGCTCAGGTTCGGTACCAAGGCGTTTAGGCTAAAGGCGCCACTGCTATTCGTCTGGCCAGACTGCCACACCGTGGTGCTCGAATCCCAGGTCAAATTGACAGTTTCGTTGGCACCGAAACCACCGACGCTGACGGCGATGAGCGCACCAGCCGCCGCCGCTCCCGGCGTGATGGTCACCGAGGCCGGTCCGCTCACGGTGACGTTGCTCGTCATCGACACGCCACTTGTGGTGGTGGCGACCACTGGGTACGATCCTGCGCCAACCTGCGGGATGGTGAAGGAGCAGGTGAAATTGCCGAGGGATGTCGTCGTGCCGGAGCACACGCTCGTGCCCGCGTTGTTGCTCGTCTTGTTCCAGGCTACCGTGATGCTCTGATTCCCTGGAAATCCCTTGATCGTCACGCCGATGGAGGTACCCGGCGCTCCACTGGCTGGATTAAGGGTAAATACGCGCTCGATATAGAGAGCACCCCAGGCAGTTAGGCGGCTCGTCTGTCCCACGCCAACGTAATCGTGCCAGCCACCCGTCCCCTCTGGCAGCGGGAATGAGGTTGAGCCAGTGCCCTTCTCATTCGTTTGCACGTTGGCTAAGAGCGGACCGCTGGTCGTCTCCCACGTCACGCGAACGGTCTCATTGGGGCCGAATCCCTGGACGGTAAGGTTGATGGTCGTGCCTGGGGGGCCCTGGTACGGCGTGCGATTAAGGTACGGATTGACGGTGAACGTCGCGGCGGCGCGCTTGTCGCTTGTCATGCCGCGGGCAATGATGGAGTGATTGCCACCGGTGGCATCGGGAATGGTGATCGTGGTCGACCAATTGCCAGCAGCGTCGGCTTGCAAGGAAGCGATCTGTCCTGCGGAGGAGACGGAGTCTAGGTAGAGCCGGACTGTCTCATTGGGGTTCATGCCGCTGCCTGACGCCTGAACCGCCGTGCCGACCCGACCGCTCGCTGGGCTCAGCGTTGTTGCCAGCGGGCCTGGGGTGGCGGTGCCGCTCGGTGTTGGTGTCGGCGTCGGTGTGCTGCTGCTCTCGATCCAGAACACCCACTTCGGACTCAAGCCGCTCGTGCCGCTGTTGTTCCGCGCCCGGACTTGCCACGCATACTGTCCGGGGCCGAGCGAGCCGGTGGTCCATGACGTACCGCTCACCCACGGACTCGTGATAGCACCGTCATTGATTACGACCTGATATTCCGTCGCTCCTGACACGCTGTTCCAACTAAGCGTGACGGTTCGCGGGGAGGAGATGTACGTTGTCCCTGTCGGCGGGCTGCTCAAGGTCGGTACACCGGGTGGAGTGGTTCCGCCGGTCTGAATTTGGACATTGGTGGACGTGAATTCGAATCCGTAGTATTGATTGCGAACGGAGTCGCCCTTGTGTGGAAAATCGTAGCCATCGATCGCGTGATCGTCGGTGAACGGGACGGCGATCCGGCTCCAGTTGCCGCCGTCGGAGGTTTGCCAAATCGTCACGTGCAAATGGGGCGAGCCGCCGTTGCCGCCCTCGCCTGGAGGGGCAACGGTGCCAAGAAACTGGCCCTGCGTTACGGTCTGTCCGGCGGCAAGACCACTGGCGAGGGTGGCATGAAAGAAGGCGAAGGCATACCCATCCCCCAAGTTAATGGACATGCCACCATATGCCTGATCGATCCAGCGAATGGTGCCGTTCACCGGCGAAAGTACCGGCTGCCCAGCGGTATTGCCATCGCGCCGCTTGATGTCGAAGGAGAATTTGTACTGGTAATAGGCGCTGCATGAGCGCGTCTGAGAGATCTGGTCTTTGAGGGTATTCGGGTCGCAGTTGTAGTGCGACCAGCCTTCAGCTGGCGATGTGTTGTATCCCTGCGAGATGTACCAGGTTGCGCCCGCTGGGACCGGCCACTTGATCGCCGTGTGATTGGCCTTGGCCGGCTGAGGGCGCAAGGTACCCGCAAACGGAGAAATGAGCAGCAGACCGATGGTGAGCAGAACGAGCAGGCGAGCGAAAAGGCTAGCAGCCCGACGTGCCGTGCGCCGCTGCGCTGACCCCCTCGGCGCAGCGCCGAATCCGGTCGCCGACATAGATGACCCCTCCGCGATCCCCCAGGTTTTCCCGCCGCGGCGCCAGCCAACGCCAAGGTGCGGCTTCCCTCAACCTGAAGGACCGGTTTGGTCCGCGCGGGGGAACGGACCATTGCGATCGAGCGACGAGGGACAGGCTGGAGAGAGGGCGCGCGCAATAGCCAAGAATGGCTTTCAGCGTACCGATGTGGCCCGCTGGCCCCCCAACCAACGAGCCGAGCCTGTCCCTTGGTCGCCGGCGTCCCGTTCCCGGGCGCCTGTCAACCCCCTGCCAGAACGCCGAGCCTCAGCGTCTTGGCTAACGTGAGCGCTTCGTCCGGCGAGATGAACGCTCCAAGCTGGGCGTCCACCATCGCAAGCGTCTCCTCATCAAAAAGCACAAGGTTCCGGAAGTGTCGCTCCGGCGCGATGTTCACAGATGCCAAATAGTGCTCGAAGACCGGTGGTGCTTCGAGGTCCGCATGTCGGTCGAACCGAGCAGCGTGCGGCATGTTCTCGATGTAGTCCGCGAACGAGCGGGCGTCGGCGTATAAGCCGAGCAGGACATCATCGGTGCCCTGAGGAGCGCTCAGAAAGCCGAGCGAATCAGCGTTGGCCAGCGTCTGCTGGTCGCTCGGCCAAGCCGCGGAATTCAACAAGGCGAGCAGGTCACGGTTTCGGGTCATCACTCCCCAGGTTCTCGATTTGGCGAGTGCCGGATCGGACAGGAGTAAGTCCGCGTAGCACAGGGTGCCCATCAGCGCCGCAGCGACCGCTTCGTGATTGGTCCAGGTGTCATCGTGCAGGAGCGTGCCTTCAACGACCGCGGAGGCGAGCATTTCTGGTGGCTCCCCGATGAGCAGGCTGTTGATGAGAATGGCGGGAGCGCCGGTAGCGCCCGACCGGCGATCGGCGGGGGCGCTGTGCCGCAGGTCCGCAAACTCCACGCGAAGGGGAACACCGTCCGGATTATCGCCACCAAAGATTACCGGGATGGCAGCGCTCCAGGGCTTCCAGGCTGCCAGCATCAAGGTCGCGGCCCGCAGCGCCGGGTCTGGAATAAGGCCGGCAGTCGAGGGTTCGTCGAAGGTGGCGAGAAGCTCCGCACGCTTGGCAGGGGCTAGCTCGCTCCGGTCTAAGGCGGCGGCGAGTGCCGCCTTGCCCTGAGCCTCGGTCAGCGTTTTCCCAAGCCGCTTTCCGTTACGTAGGTCGAAATATCGCGTGTCACGTGGGAGAAATGGGCGCTTTGCCAGGGAGAGATTGGCGCTGACCCGCCCGGTGGCAGTGCGCTCGCGCACGGCGTCGGTCATAGCGAGTCCCAACGTCTCGGCGAGCTGCACAGCTTTGGCTGCCGTCAGAACCCTCGAAATACCCCGGTCAATGATCGCGAGCATGGTTTCACTATACACCGGCGCGGGGCCAAGTGTACTTGCTCCGGGGAACCGAGACAGCAGCGCAGCCGTTGTCTGCTGCCCTGGCGAGCCCTGATTTTGCAGCGCATTATAGAAATCATCCGACTCCACCACGTACCGGATGCTCTCATAGTCGTAGGCGTCAAATCCGGGTCCCACGAAAATGTCCCCAAGGGGCGAGGTCGCTATCCCGATGTTTGCAGGGCCGCCTCGACCCATGGAATTGAGGAGTGCGAGAAGCTCCAGATTATTGAAGACCGTGAGATCCGTGCCGAGATAGGCGGCCTCGGGATCGACGAGCAGAACCTCAGCGTAGCAGAGGGTGTCGAGAATATTAGCCACGATTTCTTCTTCGGCCGAGTTGGCGCCACCGCCATGGAGCGATTCATGAACGATGACAGGAATGAGTTGCTCTGGGGCTTCCCCCGCGTAATCCCGGCTAACGATGAGGGATGCGCGTCCGTCGTGCGGGTCTTCGTAGAGTGTGGCGATCGCGCCCGGAAAGCCGATGTCGTCAAACATGACTGCGCGATACGGCTTCCCAGACGGATTCTCCCCCTCCAAAATCGCGCGAATCGTTGCCTCGTAAGGGTGCCAACCGGTCAGCATCAAGGTGGCGGCTCGCAGAGTGGGTGACGGGATGATGCGACGGACACCTCGGCTGTCGAATCGATCCAGCGCATCTTGGATTGTGGATGGGTCGAGCTCACGGAGTGCGAGGAACTGCTCCAAGCGGGTGCGCGCCTCCGCGGTCGAGAGTGGATCGGCGCGTCGCAGATCGTATGGGAATGCCCGGACGGAGCGCTCGCTGAGCACGAAGGGGCGCCGCCGGAGAATGTCAGCTGGTAGCAACGCGGGATCGAGCGGGGCGAGGCGAAGATCCTGAAGCTCATCATCGTCGGTGGATGTCTGGAGAGTGGCGATATGGCGCGCCAAGATCGCCTGCGAGCCTGGCCCAATGGGCGTCCCCGCGGTGGTGCCGTGTCCCGGTGCAGCAAGCGATGTCCCGGCTGGCAGAAGCCACGCGATGGCCAGCACCAGCGCGAGCAAGCTACTCGCTCGGCAAGATGCTTTGCGGCGTTTTCGCTTGCGGGCGCAACGGCGCTTGGTTCTCAATTGGCACGTTGCCAATGCTGTCATGTGCACTCAGTTCCGTCTCCGGACCTTCTCACCTTTGTCGAGTATACGCAGCAAGCGGCGCAGTGGGCATAGTTCAGCGTGGGCCGTTCGTCACGATTGATTGTCACACTGTTGCCCAGATCACCACCGCGGGAGTGGCCAGCTATCGATCCGCGGGAGTTAGAGTGGCGCTATGGATAGGCCGGGCGTGGTTGCCCATTCTGCCCAGCCGCGATCGTAAACAACTGCCCGCTGGCCAAGGAGCTGGAGGACGAACCACGTGTGTGCTGCCTCGACGCCGAAGCGGGCATACACGATGACGTAGCGGTCGCGGTCGACGCCGGCGGCCGCGAACAGTCGCTGAAGTTCCGGAATGGGCTTGAGCCGTCCGAACTCGTCACGGAGGGTGTTCGTCCAGGGAAAGGGGACCGAGCCGGGGATACGGCCCAGAGGCAGTGTGTTGTTCACATCGTCATGCGCTTCCTCGTCGGTGCGCACATCGAGCAACAGGGTCGCGGGGTCAGCGCGTCGCTCGACCAATTCCTCGGTGCCAATGTAGTACCCAGTTCGCGGGGTAATAGCCGGCGCCGGCCCGCGTGGTGGCTGGTTTTCGCCTTGCTCGATGGCGCCGCCGGCGCCGCGCCAGGCGGCGAGCCCGCCGTCGAGTGCCGCAACGCGGTCGTGACCGAGGAAGCGGAGGAACCAGACCATCCGCGCTGCCCAGCGGCCACGGTTGTCGTCGTAGGTAACGACAAACGTGTGGTCGGTGACTCCCAAGTCTTCGAGCAGCTCACGGCGCAGCCGCTGATTGTCGTCAGGTGCCAGAACCGCGCCGTAGACAGGGTAGTTCGGATCAATGGTGTCTTGCCACCAGGCGTGAACGGCGCCTGGGATGTGACCTTGGCGGTAGCGGCGCAGCGACGAAAGATCCAGAATAAGAAGTGATGAATCGCCCTCGGCAATGGTTCGCTGCAGCTGGCTGGCATCAACCAACCACGGAGCGGCGCTGTGGCCGGGAATGGGAAAAACAGTTGCCGGTGAGGCGATCGGAAACGATTCCGAACCTTGGCAACCGGTAGTTGCCAGCCCAATGGTCAGCCCAGCGAGTGCATGGGCACAAAAGCGACGGCGGCTGAGCGGTGCCGGTGGCCACGACCAGCGATCCATGCAGCCAGTCTACCGCGAGGAAGGGGCTGGCAACAGGGATCTGGGGTGCTCGAATCAGGCAAGGTGCCCCGGGCGCTGGCCGACGTGCACGAGATGCGGCGCTGAATCGCCTGCATGGGATCTTGTCACGTGCCTGGCGCGCTGAAAACTAGGCAGAAAAGCCCAACCCGAGCCGCCGCATTGAGGCGTGGCGGCCACGCCCGATCACCAAATGGTCGAGGACCTCGACGTCCAGCAACCGACCAGCTCGGACGAGCTCGGCGGTGAGCGCAACGTCCGCTGAGGACGGTGTCGGATCGCCAGAGGGGTGATTGTGCACCACGACGATCGCGACCCCGTTCAAGCGAATGGCCTCCCGGAAAACTTCGGCGATCCGTACCTGGGCTTGATTGACGCTGCCTTGATAGATCGTTCGGATGGCGATCACCCGGTGCTTCGTATCGACAATGACAACCCGAAGCTGCTCCTGGTCAAGAGAGGACATTTCAATGCCAACCAGGTTGACCACGTCATCTGGCGACGTAATCTGCGGTCGCTGATCGGGGCCGAGCGCCACCACGCGGCTAGCGATCTCCAGTGCCGCCTTTAGCTTCGCCGCCTTGGCCGGCCCGAGTCCGTGAATCCCAGCAAGCTCGGTCGCATCAAGCTTCATGAGCCCGAGCAACCCGCCATACTCCTGCAGGAGCCGCTGCGCGAGCACCGTCACGGGTTCCCCAGCAGTACCCGTGTTGAGAAGGATCGCGATCAGGTCGCTGTTGCTGAGCGACGACGCTCCGCGCAGAAACAGCCGCTCCCGTGGCCGCTCATCTGGCGCAAGCTCTTTGACCGAGAAATGCCGCACCATTCCCAGCCGTGCTCCTTTCGACACCGTCCCGCCTGTCCATGGCTGATATCGTACCCCAAGCTGCGGATAATCCGGCCAGGTGACGGAACGAGGCTGCCTGGGTGACGAGCAATGAGGCGTCTGGGAGCGTTGCCTCATCTGGACTTCCTTGACAGCCGAAACACGCGATTGTTAGCATTGAGGTAATCCTCTGAATAGGCGACCAGAAAGGGGTGGCGAAGCAGCGCGTACCGGGAGAACGTTTCCGGAACGGAATTTCAGACTATTGCGGGTGAGCGGCCCAGAAAGGAGCGTGCAATGGCGCACGGTGACCGACTTGACCAGTTGCTCGATGACGTGCTCTCTGGTAAGGCCTCGCGGCGCGATGTGCTGCGCCGCGCTGGGGCACTGGGCCTCAGCGGTACAGCACTCGGGTTCTTGCTCCATATGCGAGGCGCGGTTCCGGCCGCTGCGGCTGGCAAGCTCACGATTGCGTCGTATGCCAGCGATCCTGTCCCGCGCCAGCAGATGGAAGCTGATGTCGCTGCATTCGAGGAAAAGACCGGCATTGATGTCACCCTCAATACGGTCGCGCACGAGTCGTTCAAGCAGGCGATTCGCACCTATCTTGCCTCCGACGACCCGCCGGATGTCCTGACCTGGTTCGCTGGCAACCGCATGCGCTTCTTCGTGGACAAGGGATTGATCATGCCGGTGACCGACCTCTTCGAGAGCGAGGGGTGGACGACGGCGTATCCCGAGGGCATCCTCAACGTCTGCAAGGGGTCCGATGGCCAGTATTACTTCGTGCCGATCAGTTACTACTGGTGGGCCGTCTACTACCGGCCAAGTCTGTTCCAGAAGGCCGGTATCGAGGCTCCACCGGAGAACTGGGATCAATTCCTGGCGGCTGTAGATAAGCTCAAAGCTGCCGACATCATCCCGATCACCATCGGTGTGAAGGCGCCGTGGCCAGCAGCGGGCTGGTTCGACTATCTCAACATGCGCATCAACGGGCCGGAGTTTCATATCCAGCTTACCGATGGCAAGGTGGCGTACAACTCTCCCGAGGTCAAAGAGGTTTTCCGCCGCTGGCGCGAGCTCCTCGATCGAAAGGCGTTCATCGATGCGCCGGAGTCGTACGCTTGGCAAGATGCCTTGACTCCGATGGTGCAAGGTGAGGCGGCCATGTATTTGATGGGAGGGTTCATCCGCGACTCTTATCCTGATGATCAGGAAAACGACCTCGACTTCTTCCGCTTCCCAGTCATTGATGCGAGCAAGCCGATCGGTGAGGACGCGCCAACCGATGGCTTCTTCGCTGCCGCCAAAGCCAAGAATGTGGAAGAAGCCAAGGAGTGGCTGAAGTATGTCGGCAGCCGGGAATACCAAGAAGCGGCTGCGAGGAACCTCAAGCGCATCGCCATCCACAAGGATGTGCCGCTGGAGGTCTATGATGCGCCGACGCAGAAGGGCATCCAACTGCTGCAAAGCGCAAATTACATCGCGCAATTCTACGACCGCGATACCACGCCGGAGATGGCCGAGAAGGGAATGAACGCGTTCATTCAATTCTGGCAAAATCCAGACGATATCGACAAAATTCTCGACGATCTCGACGCTGAGCGCCAACGTATCTTCAGCGCTGAATCCTAAAGAATCGTTCATTATGATGCCGCGTGGGGTTGGCCAGTGTGCCAGCCCCACATCTTCCCAATCGGCGTAGGCTCCCCTTGCTTGTCACCAGTCACGATCCTTGAACGTGAGCGGCATGATGCCGGGAAGTCTATGAGGAACGGGTGAAGGTTTAGCCATGGCGCAGGTCAGTGGGCCCGCCAGCAGTGCGGCAACAACACGCGCAGACGCGAGCGGCGCACGGGCGCTCGTTGGAGCGGCGCCGCGGGTTGAGGCCGCGCTGCGCCCGGGAGCGCGCCGCGCCGCCGTTACCCCGTACCTCTTTCTGGCCGTGCCGCTGATCCTCTATGCCGTCTGGGTGATCGGACCCATGATCTATACCTTTTACATGAGCCTCACGAATTCCGATGGCGTGACCCAGCAGGACTGGATCGGTTTCGCCAATTACCGCCGGATGTGGCACGACACGCTGGTTCGCACGGCGTTCTGGAATAACGTCCGCTGGCTCATCGCCTTCGTCACGGTGCCGACGGTGTGTGGCCTCGGGCTCGCGTTGCTGCTGAACCGCGAACTGCCAGGAGTGCGCTTTTTCAAGGCAGGCATCTTCTCGCCGATGGTATTGTCATCGGTGGTCATCGCCAACGTCTGGAGCTGGATCTATTTCCCGCGGGATGGCCTGCTCAACGCGACCTTGAAGCTGATTGGGTATTCCGGGAAGCGCATCAACTGGCTCGGTGATCCGGATATCGCCACCTACTCCATCATTGGCGCGGCAATCTGGCGGCAGATCGGGTATGTGATGCTCCTTTATCTGGCTGGTCTCAAGAACGTTGATCCGTCTCTTGTGGACGCGGCCAAGACCGATGGCGCGAGCAACGCGCGGGCGTTCAAAGACGTGGTGTTCCCCCTGTTGCAGCCTGTCACCGTGATTGTGGTCGTCATCTCAATCATTGATGCGCTGCGCGCGTTCGATCTCGTCAATCTCATGACCGATGGCGGGCCAGCGGGGGCGACGGAAGTGCTCTCGCACCGCATGTATGAAGAGGCATTCAATAACTACAACATGGGTTATGCTGCGGCAATCGCGGTGGTGCTTATGCTCCTTTCCATGATCTTCATCTTTACGTATCTGATGCGCATGATCCGGCAGGAGCTGGAATACTGAAGCAACGGTGGCGGCGAGCTAGGTGAGAGCACCTTGTCGCGCTGCTGTGTAAGGAGGGGACATGGCCACTGCCAGCTACCGAGCCAAGCCAGCGTTTCCCTGGCGGACAGTGGTGTTTTATATCGTCGTGCTGCCCTTGGTGCTGGTCTGGCTGATCCCCATCTTCACCACGCTGCTCACCGCTGTCCGCTCACTCGACAGCCTGGTCGCTCAGGGGCCGTGGAGCATCCCACCATCGATCGAGCTAGGTAATTTCAAGGAAGCGTGGAGCAATGGTGGACTCAGCCATTACATGAAGAACTCGTTCATCATCACTATTCCCGCATTGATCGGGATGTTGCTGCTTTCATCAATGGGAGCGTTTGCGCTCGCGCGCTTTCAGTTTCGAGGGAATTTGCTCATCTACTTCACTTTTGTCGGTGGCACGCTCTTGCCGTTCCAAATCCTTATGCTGCCTGTCTGGAAACTCGCGAATTTTCTGAATCTGTACAACACGTATTGGGTGCTCATTATCTTCCACACATCATTCCAGTTAGGCTTCTGCACCTTCGTGCTCAGGAACTTTATGAGGACGATACCGGGAGAGATTCTCGACGCGGCACGCATTGATGGCGCTAGCGAGCTCCGAATCTTTGGCCAGCACGTCATGCCGCTATCTCTGCCCAGTCTTGCTGCCCTGGCCACCCTCGAATTTACGTGGGTGTTCAATGATTACCTGTGGGCGCTGATCCTGATCCGCGACGATATCAAGAAGCCTGTCACAACCGGTCTTGAAAGCCTGATGGGTCAATATCAGGCAAGCTGGAATATCCTCTTCGCTGGTACCCTCATCGCCACCGTGCCAACCATCCTGCTCTTCATCTTCTTGCAGCGCTACTTCATCCAGGGGCTAACGCTCGGCTCAGGCAAGTAGGCGGGAGGGGCTAGGGGTTAGGGCTGGGGGCTAGGGAGGGGTCGGGGGTCGGGAGTCAGGGGTCAGGGAAGCTTCGAGCGCCGAGCTATGAGCTTTCAGCCGTCAGGTGTCAGCCGGTGGCCGATCGATCGTAGGGGTGCGATGCAGCGCGCCCAGCCCTTCTGCGACGGGACGCACGGATGCCCGACACCTGATGGGTGGTGCCGGCGATCGCGGGGCTGAGGCATGCGCTCCATAGCCGCGTGACATGCTTGGGACGCGGCGTAGCCCCATCGCGTGGGGCGAAAGCCCCCGCGCGATGGGGGTTGGACGGACGACGATTCCGCTCGGTATCCCTCCCCGTCATCCCGTTCGCGATCGTGCGGGCGTGCGGAGCGAGTAATCTCTCTCGCCCCGACAGCCGGCTTTCGCCGCCTTTGCGCCCTCAGCGCGGGGACTTTAGCCCCGCGCTCTCGTCCCGCGCGATCCCGTCTCACCGATGTGGGTCGGAAGGGCGCGATTCATCGCGCCCCTACGGACGGCTGACAGCTGATAACTGATAGCTCGTCGCTCGAAACTCGAAGCTCGAATTTTCCCTAGCCCCCAGCCCTAACCCCTAGCCCCCATCTGACCCCTGACCCCCGACTCCTGACCCCTCCTGGAGGACGGTTGCCGAAGCATGCAAGCGCCCTAAATTTCTGAACCCTCACAAGGATTGACGGATCCACGCCGGCACGCGATGATGTCGGCGTGGACGCTATCGCCGGCACCGCTGGCACCAATCCGATGGGGCCAGGAACGCCCTGAACTGGTATCTCGCGTGAGGCGCACATCTCGGCGCACGCGCAGGTGTCGCAAGCGAGGCGTCGTGGACGCGTGTGCTCATCGAGGGGGAGAGGGTGGCGCGAGGATTTGGGGTGGCAGGAGCGCTCGATCATGCCATCATCGAGCGCGTCGCCGTGGCCGTGGAAGCCGCGGGGTACCGCACGCTCTGGGCAAATGACACACCGGGAGGGGAAGGACTGGCCGCGCTCGCGGCTGCCGCGCGTGTTACCGCGCGAATCCGCCTGGGCGTGGGTGTCATTCCGGTCGATCGCACGCCAGCCGATCGCATTGCCGCGCGGGTCCGGGAGCTTGAGATCCCGCAGGACCGCTTGGTGCTCGGCATTGGCGCAGGTGCGATGCGGCGCGGCAGCGTGCCTCGTGTCGAGGAGGCTGTCCTCGCGCTCAAGGCACTCGTCTCGTGTCCGGTCGTCGTGGGCGCCTTGGGACCGCGGATGTGCGCATCGGGTGGACAAGTTGCCGACGGTGTTCTGTTGAACTGGTTGACGCCAGCGCAGGCAGCGGTCGCGGCGGAATCCGTGCGCGCGGCTGCGCGAGAGGCCGGCCGGCCCCGGCCAGAGGTTGCGGCCTACGTTCGGGTCGCATTGCCAGAAGCTCGCGCCAAGCTTGAGGCAGAGGCCGAGCGATATGAACGATTCCCCTCATATGCCGCGCACTTTGCGCGGATGGGGGTTCGTGCCGTGGAGACCGCGGTCATCGGGGATTCGGCCGCGATCCAGCACGGTTTGAGCGCCTTCGATTCCGTCGTCGATGAAGTCGTTGTGCGTGCCGTGGTGCCGGAGGAGCGCCATGAATCGTATCTTGTTCTGGTTGAGGCCGCGCGTCCTCAGTAGATCGCACCGAGCGCCGTCACTCCCCACCGTGCCTCTCGTGGATCGATCATCGGCGATTGCCTGGGCGCGGCTCATTGCCGATCATCCCGAAGCGCTCTTCCTCGATACGGAAACAACAGGACTCGATACTTGGGCTGAAATCGTGGATATCGCGATTGTTGACCGTGATGGGCGGGTGTTGCTCAATACCCTGGTGCGACCCCAACAAACAATCCCACCCGAGGTGAGCGCCATCCACGGGATCACGATGGAGGACGTGCGCACGGCTCCGGCGTGGAACGACATCGCCTCAGACGTCCAACGGCTGGTTCATGGACGGCCCGTAGTGGTCTACAACGCGGAGTTTGACCAGCGAATGATCCACCAATGCTGCGCGCGCTGCGGCACACCGGTGCCGAAAGCAAACTGGCAATGCGCGATGCGCGCGTTCGCCGCCTACCGCGGGATCAGGTCAAGCCGCGGAGACTTTCGATGGCACAAGTTGGAGGCTGCGGCCGCGCACTTTGGATTGCCGCCCGGTGGGCACCGCGCGCTCAGCGATGCCCAAACGTGCCGGCGGGTCGTCCTCGCGATGGCGCAGTGCGACGAGTATTGAGCAGCCGAGTGATGTGCGTGTTCGCTCGCCATCACTCGGCCGCATAATCGTTATCCCGGAGCCTAGTCTCAAGCGCTCGGCTTGATGTTCTGGTTTATGCGGAACACGTTTGAGGGATCATACTGTGCTTTGATCCGGGCCAGGCGCTCGTAATTTCCTCCGTAGGCTGCCTTGATCCGGTCCTGTCCCTCGTCGGCAACATCCATCATCATATTGACATAAGCTCCGCCCATCGAGTACGGATGCAGCGCGGTCCAATACGCCCGCGTCCAGTCGGTTATTCGTGCCTTGTCGGAAGGATCGGGACTGACCCCGACGATCACTTCGTTCCACTTGGCGTCTCGGTAGTTCCAAGCTGTTGCATCCTTGCGAACTTGACTGGCAGCGCCGTCGATCGGGTACAGGTGCATGGAGGATTTCCAGGTGGGCAGATTCGAGCCGAATTCGACGTGCCGTGCGATCGCCGCGTCAGGCAAATCACTCACGAAGTCGGCCTTCCAATACCACTGCTCACCTGATGGGTAGAGCGCGTCAAACATGCTCTGCAGGGCCGGGTGGGGCAGTGGGCCGACCCAATCAAGAGCTGGCGCGCCGAATTGCCGGCGTATCGGTGCAAACGTTTTTTCAGCCTTGTCCAGCGGGCCGGTGTAGCACCAAACGACGCCGCACATTGGCTTCCCTTGCAATTCTTCAGGGAAGGGAGGGGCTGGCGGGACGGCGAGGAAGGCAAAAAAGCCGTTGAGATCATCCGGGGCGGACGGGAGAAACTCGCGGTACCACTGGAGAACCTCGGTCGCTTTCGAGACTGGCCAGAGCATCGGTCCAGCATAGACCGTCGAAATTGGGTGGAGGCGGAAAAGGAATGATGTCACGACGCCGAAGTTGCCTCCCCCTCCGCGGATCGCCCAAAAGAGGTCCGGATGCTCGTTTTCGTTGGTTGTTACAAAGCTGCCATCGGCGAGCACGACATCGGCTTCCAGCACATTGTCGATGGCGAGGCCGCATTTGCGCGTCAAATGTCCCAAGCCGCCGCCAAGGGTAATGCCCCCGACACCGGTGGTGGATATGATCCCGCTGGGCGTGGCCAGGCCGTACGCGTGCGTTGCATGGTCGACATCACCTAGCTTGCTGCCGGCGAAAACCAGCGCGGTGCGGCGCGCGGGATCGACGCGGACACCGCGCATCGGCGAGAGATCGATGATCAATCCATCATCGCAGACGCTGAGCCCTGCACCGTGATGACCTCCGCTGCGCACGGCGACCGCGAGCCCGTGATCTTGTGCGAAGGCGATTGCTGTTTTGACATCGCCAGCATCCGCGCAGCGGGCGATGACGCGGGGCCGGCGGTCAATCATCCCGTTATAGACCTTGCGCGCATCGTCGTAGGTTGGGTCACCCGGTTGAATGACCTCGCCCCGCATGGCGCCAGTAAACGCCTGCAAAGCGGGACCGGACAGCGACGAGGCAATGCTGGTAGACATTGTGTTTCCCCTCCTAGTCCGCGCGATTGGAGAGCCGCTGGCAAGGAGCGTGTGGAACGCAGGCTCGTGTGAACCGCCACGCCGCGCCGCTCCCTTGCCGGTACGCCTGACGCTAGCATGGCTACTCCCTGGCTGCATCGTGAGAATTACGGACAAGAGGTACGGAGTTTGACACTCCATAAGGGGCGTTGCCATTGCTACCTGGCCTGAGACTTGGCGAGCACCAGCTTACCTGTCTGGTTGCCTTGGGCTTCGATGATGCTGTTCGACCGGTTGGCAGTCAACACGCGGGTGATCGGCTGATTGGCAGGGCTCGCCGCCCGTGCGACCCGCAGGCAAAGACGATCTAGCAGCGGGATGCCAGCGTCACGCGAAGGAACAGGCCGGAATCCTAGGATGGATGCGCTCTCCCGCTTTCGCCGGGTCAAGGGCTAGCATCGTGCCAAGGAAACGTGGCCTGGAAGGAGGGACGAGGTGCACGCTCGGCACGAGCCATTTGCTCCTTGTTTGGCCACCAGTTCCATTTCCCTAGCAACTCGACGATCGTCGGCACGAGCACCGAGCGCGTGATGAACGTATCGATGAGGACTCCGGCGGCCACCGCGAAACCAAGCTGAAACAGATCACGCAGCGGCAGCGTCATCAGCGCGGCGAACGTCCCAGCAAGGATGATCCCCGCTGAGGTGATCACCCCACCGGTGCGCTCCAGCGCCCGCTCAGTCGCCTGACGAAGGGGAAGATGAACCGCCTCTTCCCGCAGCCGGGACATCAGGTAGATGCTGTAGTCCACGCCGAGGGCATTCAAGAACACGAAGAGCAGGAAGGGCACGCTGTTGCCGATGCTCTCCTGCCCGAAGACGACGCGGAAGACCAGGAGCGAGAGTCCAAGGGTCGAGAAATAGGTCAAAACGATCGTCAGGCCGACATAGAGCGGAGCGATGACCGAGCGCAAGAGGAGGCCGAGAATGACCATGATCGCCAGCAGAATTGCAGGAAGGACGACCAGCGCATCACGCGTATTCGCGGCGCGCGTGTCAGCATTTTCGGCCGTGTCTCCGCCGAAGAGAACCGCCACCGGCGCGGGCGAGAGTCTGGCGGCCGTCTGCCGGGCAGTTTGCCGCAGCCGCTCGATGAGATCCATGGCTGCCTGGCTGTACGGATTATCTTGGATCACCACATCAATCCGCGCGACCTGCTGGTCCACTGAGACAAACGGGAGAATTGCCGCGACGAGCGCCAGATTTGGATCGGACATCTGTCCGGTGGATCCACCGCTCGGCTTAGCTTGGCGGCTCGCGATGAGCGCTTGAAGCTGCTCTGGTGAGAGCGCGGCGAGAGCCGCCGCCACGTGCTCCGGTCCTGGGCCGCGATCAATGCCGAACGGATATGCCGGGCTACTGATCGAAGCGACTCCCGCATCGCTTGCCAGCGCGCGCGACATCTCGCCTATCGCGGCGATGCCCTCGGGTGACAGCGCCGGTGTGCTCGATGGCAACTCGACATATACGTTCGTTGGCGCGAGTTCTCCGGCCGGGAATCCCTCCCGTAAGGCGCGGAAGCCTTCCACCGATTCAACGTCGCTAGGCAGGCTCTCAATGGGATCGTAGCTGGGCCGGAAGAGCAGCATGCCGCCAGTGAGGAGGACGAGCGCCACCAGCGTCGTCGTCAACACGGCCACGGGTCGCGAAAGCACGGCATGTGCGATCCGGGACCAGAGACGGCTCGTTGTCTGCTCGGTTGCTGCGGCCCCGAGGAAGCGCGGCCGGAACGGCCAAAATCCATTCCGGCCGAGAATCGCGAGCACTGCTGGCATGAGCGTCAGCGCTGCCAAGAGCATGATGGCTATCGCCATTGCCACAACCGGTCCCAACGAGCGATACGAGCCAAGCTCAGCCAGCAGCAGAAGGAGCGAGGCTGCGATCAGTGTTCCTCCGGCAGATAGGATCGCGCCTCCGACCGCGTTGATCGCCGCTGCCATCGCTTCGTGCTTGTCCTGCCGCCTGGATAGCTCCTCCCGATAGCGCGAGGCGATAAAGAGATAGTAGTCTGTGCCCGCACCGAAGAGAATGACAGTCATGATTCCGGTCGCCTGGCCATTGACGGGAACGTCGAGTGCCCGGAGGATCGCTGCTGCAATGCCGCTACTGAGTTGGAACACCAAACCGATGATGACGAGCGGAACGATCGCAATCACTGGGGAACGGTAGATCAGAATGAGGAGCAAGAGGACGAGGGCTGCGGTAACCAGGAGTAAAAAGACGTCTATTTCGGCAAACACTGCCACGAGATCGGTGAGTAGTCCACCCGGCCCGGTAACCTTCACCTGAAGCGTGCCGGAGTCGTATGCCTCGGTGAGATCGCGGATGGCCTCAACCCGGTCGCTGTAGGCTTCCTCTGCCGGTGAGCCAGTGATCGTGACAATCATCGTCATGGTCGTGTTATCGGCAGAGAGCAGTTCAGCGCGCGCCTCCGGTACATTGAAGATCGAGACGATGCTCGCGACGTTGCTATCTGGTTCCTGCTGCATCGCTTGCAGCTCTTGGAACACGGCTTGCCCAGCCTGAAGATCGGCATCGGACAGACCTTGAGGATTGCGAAAGACGATAATTGCTGGCGTGCCGGTTCCAGCATATCGCTCCCGCACGAGCCTGGCGGCGCGTGTGGATTCCGCGTTGGCTGGAAGAAAGCTGAGGGGATCATTTTCGCTGATCTCGCTGAGGGTAGGGAAGAGGGGCGCCACCAGACCGGCAGCAAGTAGCCAAACCACAACAACGAGCCATTTACCGCGACGGGAGCAACTCCAGCGCGTGATTGCCTGTAGCACGACTCCATTCCTTTCACGGCGCGCTCTACGTGCAGCGACGCCTGCGCTAGCAACGACGCACTCCTGTGCTAGTATTTCGACATGATGTCGGATTGTCAAGACGTAGTGTCGTTTCGAGTTGGAGACTATGCCACGTATCCGTGCTGAAACTGTTGAAGCTCATCGCCACCGCATCCGGGAAGCGCTGCTTGATGCCTGGGGCAGCCTGATGGAGGAGCATGGCTTCGCCGAGATCACGATGGCGATGGTCGCCGAGCGAGCCGGTGTAGCTCGCAACACCATCTACGGCTACTTCCCGGATAAGGAGCATCTGCTCCTTGCCCATTTGGAGCGCGAGGTTGAGCGTTTTCTGGCGGCCGTCACAGCCGCGGTGGATACTGCCGTGGGGGCAGAGGCGCGGCTGCGAATTCTTTTCGAGCATCAGGCGCGGTATTTTGCTACCCACGCTGCTGCCCGTCATGAGATCGGCGAGGTGATGGGTCCGGAAGGGTACCGGCGGTTCATGGCGCACTTCGAGCCGGTCCATCGCCTCGTCAGCCGTGTGGTTCGGGAGGGAGTCCACGAGGGAGTGTTTCGGGAGGTGAATCCGGAGCGGGCAACGCCGATGATCCTCGCGGTCATTGGCATCTTTCGCGTGCCGCTCGCAACCGGCGAGATTGCGCCGGACGAGGCCGCTGCCGTGGCGCTCGATTTCGTGCTGCATGGTCTGCTGCGGCCGGATCACTCGGCGTCGCCTGTTGCAACCGAGCGTCTACCCGGCTGAAACGACAGGCAGCAGGCATCACCTATGACGCTGGTCGTGGGTGCTGTTACGGTGCAAACAGGCTGCGCAGGAATGCCGCGTTGCGGCGGTTAAGCTCCCATGGCGCAGGGTCGTCCGGATGCATGATGCGATCTTGCTCTGCGACGATCCAGCCTTGGTAGTTGCACGTCGCCAGCCCACGCTTCATCCCGTGCCAGTCAACGATGCCAGCGCCAAGCGGTGCATACAGCCCTTGATCCACGGCCTGTTCGTAGGTAAGAGCGCCGGACCGCAGCCGGTCGAGCACGGCGGCATCGACGTCCTTCGCGTGCACGTGGCGCAGCCGGCCACATTCACGCTCCAGCAGCGCGATTGGGTCGCTGCCGCCAATGCGGATGTGCCCGGTATCTAGGCAGAGGTAGAGGGGATCGCCGTCGGTGAGATCGAGGACACGGCGAATTTCCCGGCCGCTTTCGATGTGACCACCGACGTGCGGGTGAATGGCGACGATCAGATAATATTCCTCGGCGATCGCAGCGACGGCCAGCAGCGTCTGTCTCACCTGCTGCCAGTCAGCATCGTCCCACCAGGTTTCTGGATGGTCTTCGACCCTGGCGACCACCGCCAAGCGTTCCGGGGTGATGCGGTCGCTAATGAGAATGAGCCGGGCGTCCCCGGCCTTGAGGACGGTGCAGAGCGTGCGCAGCTCGGCTTCTGCTTGCGGCGATAGCGGCCGGGCAAGATCCACCTCGTGCCACGTGGTGACGAGCGCGAGATTGCGGGCGCGAAAGCGGGCCAAGATTTCAGTGGCTTCGTAGCCAAAGAAGCCATACGTGCCCAGCTCCGAACCCTCATACCCGGCCTCCGCAATTGCATCGAGCACGCGGTCTGGATCAGGATTTCTCGGATCGAGCGGACCAACACCCCAGTTGATTGGCGCGGAGGCGAAACGCAGCATCTGGTTCATCGTCGTAGCGTACTCCTCTTTCCGCTCACGAACATGTCCATCGTTGGGCGGTCTGGCAAGAAATGAAACCGCAGCGAAGCAGGATCTGCAACTCGCCGTGAGCGATTCAATCGGCTGATCCAGTGGAGCGCTGGTTGACGTTCAACGGCCGCGGCCGGAACATTGCACGGACCGTCGCTGTCAGCGCGGCGGCATCTGGGCAGCGCCCGGCGATTTCATACGCTTCGACCGCTGCCTGATGAGCCGCCTGTGACAAGTGCCAGAAACCGGGGAGCGTGGTCAGATCCAATTTCGGGTCAAGCGTGGCGGCCGTCGCGAAATCGTCGCGTGCTTCGTCGATCCGGCCCTCGCGCGCGCGCGCAATGCCGCGGTGGGCGATTGCCCAAGCGCGGCGCTCATCCGGGCTACGCTCGGCGAAATCCGGCGGCTCGGGCCGGAGCCGGGCGACCAGACTCTTGCCAAACGGCGCGGGGAGCTTGCGCGTGCGCGTGGGAGCATCATCACGGCTTGCTGCCCACACGGCAGGACCGGGAGTTGCGAGCGATGGTCCTAGGCCCGATAACGGCAGCGGGTGGCCGGCGCGTCGTCGCCACCGGATTTTCCGTCCAACGCTGGCGATGCTCGCCAGGAGGCCGTCGTAGGTATCCTCCATGATGGCGAAGGCTGGCTCCGAGATAACCATCGTCTCCTCCGGATTGGCTGGTGAATGGATGGGACGCGGCAAGCACCGCGCATCCAGTACATTCTGGGATACGTGCAGACGGCACGGGCCACACGGGGAAGGCGTGCCCGCCACTATTCATATCGCGGGGCTCTGATCGTACCACGGGATGCGTACGTACACAAGGGCCGTACAGGTGCAGAGCCGTGTGAGGTGGTTGAACGAAGGAGCGTGACGATGGGGCAGCCGGGCTTTCACGAGCTCGCGTCACCGCACGATGCGCCGGGCCGAGCGCTAGCGGCGCTCATCGAGCTGACGCGCGCATCCCGACGGATCGTCGCCTTTACTGGCGCGGGAATCAGCACCGAGTCCGGAATACCGGACTATCGTGGACCCAATGGCGTGTGGGCGCGGTCCGCCTATCCCACGCTTGGGGATTTTCGATCCAATCCGGAAACGCGGCGGGCGTATTGGGAAGCGCGGCGCGTGCGTTATCCCCAGATGCGCGATACGCAACCGAACGCTGGCCACCACGCGCTAGTGGCACTGGAGCGGGCTGGCCTCCTGCACGCAGTGATTACCCAGAATATTGATGGGTTGCACCTGGCTGCTGGCCATGCCCCGGAGCGTATCATCGAGCTACATGGCACGACACATCGCGTGCGGTGCCTGGATTGCGGGGCGAGCTGGGACGCGGGTCAGATTCACGCGCGGCTGGAAGGTGGTGAATCCGTGCCCGCGTGCGAGCGGTGCGGCGGCCCGCTCCGTGCGGCGACCGTTCTGTTCGGCGAGGCTTTGCCGCGCGATGTGCTCGACCGCGCTCTTCGCGAGGCCAAGGCGTGCGATATGATGCTCGTCGTTGGCTCATCGCTAGTGGTCAATCCGGCCGCGAAGATCCCGCTCGTGGCGAAGCGTCATGGTGCCCGCCTCGCCATCGTCAACCGGACACCGACGCCGCTGGATGCCATGGCCGACGTGCGCGTTTTCGGTGAATCCGGCGCTATTCTGGCCGCGCTGGCGTGCGCGGTGGCTCATCCGGACGCGCTGCCCGATCGGCAAGAGCGGTTATGAGATCGTGGTGCGTGATCACGCCGAGCAGGCGATCGCCATCCTGCACCAAGGCGGCGCTAGCGCGGCCGGCAACCTGTGCCAGCGCCTCTGGCACCGTCAAATCGGCTGAAAGCCGTGGCAGACTGCCAAGCGGCGTCATCACCTCAACGACCGTCATCTGATCCCATTTGGCTCGGTGCGTCCCACGGAGCTCGGCCAGCCGGACGATGCCCACGGGTACATTCTCATCCATCACCAGCAGGAAGCTCTCGGCTGGTCCGGCCAGGAGCAGGTCCACCGCTTCGGCAACAGTTGCGCCTGAGGGGACACGTGGAGGATAGGGCACGGCCTCACGGAGCAGAAGCGTCGCTCCAGCGACTGCCCAGCGCGCCCGCCGCAAGCTGCGCCGTGCGATGCCATGCAGTTGGAAGCCGGCAACTCCAGCGCCAAATCCCCAATACGGGTGATCGCTGTCGAGCAGGAGCAGGGCACCGGTCATGACTAAGGCCATGGCTATCAGTGAACCGTACAGCGCTGCCAGCCGGGTAGCGAGGACGAGATCATCGGTGAGATACCAGAGCCAGGACCGGAGGATGTGTCCGCCATCAAGGGGAAACCCTGGCATGGCGTTGATGATGGTCACTGCTGCTAAGGCAATCGCGAGCGTCTGGACGGCATTGACGGCCGGGCTCGCAGAGCGGTGCAGCAGACGCTCGCTGTACCACGTTATGCCGGCACCGGTGGATAGGATGGCCAGCCCGGCGAGCGCACCCGTCACCTCGGCCCGAGGCGCTGGCGGTGCTTCAGGGGAGTCGGAGGCACCGCCGATCAGCAAGAGCTCAACCGGCAAATGGCCACGGGCCGGCCACCCCCACTGGCGTTGCCGCACCATCTCATGAGCAATTAAGGCGAAAAGAAAGAGGAGGCACACGCTGCTTAGTGAAAATGCCCAAGCAGCGGGAGAGCGGTGGAGATTCGTCTGGTTACCAAGCTGATGAAGCGCTCCGCCGGTAGCCACCCCGAGCACCGCGAGGCCGCTCAGGTGGAGCGTGAATGTGAGCCCGTAGCAGCGGAAGGTGAGGCGAGGATTAAACACGGGCGTTGTGGCGTAGCGGTAACGACGGTGCGAGGCGCTCCTCGCGCGCTTAGAGCCGCTGGTATTCTTCCAGGTCGAGCACGAAGACCGTGGCTGCGGCCGGCGGCGTCATCCCCGCTTGTTCTTCGACGGGTGGGGCGCCGGTGCGGGTGTGCTGGCGGATGATCTCTAGCACGCGGTCAACCTGATCCTCGTCTGCGCCAATCATGAGCGTGGTATTTCCACGCCGGAGAAAGCCGCCGGTACTCGCGAGCCGAGTGGCGCGAAAATCCTCTTCGAGCAGTGCGTCTACAACCGCGTCTGCATCTTCGTTCTGAACAACCGCGATGATCAGCTTCATCATGCCGTTAGCCCTGCCACTCCCTGTCCCTTCCGCCGGTAGGTTGGAGTATAGCATCGCCATTGATGGTGCTATCCTACCACGGCTTTGCTCCCGATCGTTTTTGTCGCTGCGCGTCAAGATAATCCTGCAACATGATTGCTGCTGCCACGGCATCGACACGCTCCCGGCGTTGCTTGCGGCGGGTGCCCGATTCGATGAGCGACCGCTCGGCAATGGCCGTGGTCAGGCGCTCATCCCAATACTCGATAGGCAATCCGAGATCCGCGGCAAGCTCATCGGCATACGCGCGCACATCGGCAGCTTGCGGTCCCTCACGTCCAGAGAGCCCGCGCGGCAGGCCAACAACCAGCCGGGTGACCACGTAACGTTCGATCAGCGCGCGCAGTGTGTCTCGATCGCCAGGACCTCGCGGAATGTAGCCAATGGGTGACGCCACGACGCCGAGCTGATCGCTGACAGCAACGCCGACACGGCGCTCTCCCACGTCTAAGCCAAGGATTCGTCCGGATCGCTCAGGCTCGCGCCTGGGTGGCGTGCTCATGAGGTCGCTGTCGCTCTCCTGGACATCTCTGCACCCTATCCCGTTCGCTGAGTTCGTCACCCGGCGCTACTTGACCACAATCGCGATGCGTCCCGCGCTCCGCGGGATGCGGTCCGGCAACCACCATGGAGAGTACGTGATGGATACGGACTCGACCGGTGCCAAGGCGTGAGCACGCTGCATCGCAAACGAACGGCTCTTGCCGGCCACGGCCTTCGCCAGCGCCTGGCGCTGCTCGCTGGTTACTTGTGCGCGTGCTTGGGCTTCGACGTGCGCCGTGTACAGCGCCGAACTGCCGGAGCCGGCCGGTGTTTCGCTTCCGCTCCATTGGATCGTCTCCGGGTCGATCTCGTACCCTGCTGGCGCCCTCGCGCTTAAGGCGTTCGCTAATGCCTGTCGCATCGCCTGGGAATCGACGGCAAGGGCAGTGATCCGCGCTGTGGCCCTGACCCCAAGCCGTGTGGCTTCGTCGCCCGGCTGGTGATCGAACGCAAAGGTGAGATCGGTGGCCTGGATCGAGGCTGGCTCGATCATTTGACCATTGGCCACCGGCCGGCCACGCGCTTCGGCCACGATTGCTTGAAGCGCCTGCTGCTTGAGCGCGGCCACATCGGCTTCAGAAACAACCGGGATCTCTTTGTCCGTGCCGCCAGTTATCGCCGCGCGCCGGTTGCTGTAATAGACTCCTGGCCGCAGCACCCCGGTCAGTATGCCAAGCTCACGGTTTCCGACCGTGCCCGGTACCGTGCACCGGACTGTTGCTTCGGCTTCTCCGGGCTGGGCGCCGTCACCCTTGGCGGGTGGAATGGTCACTGTTTGGACAAACTCGAAATCGGTACCCTCAAAGCTGGTGAACCGGGTACCGGCCTCGATGATCACCTCGCTTGCCGTCGTATTGCGCAGCACGATTGTGCCGCTGGCGACACCGTCCCCAACCGTTTTGACGCCAGTAGTGGACACCGTTTGCTCGACAGACAGGTCGAAGGAGACCGGCGTGGCGGCGATGGCGAAGGCAGCGCCAGCCGGAGCCGTGCCAGCCGATGTGAGCAAGGCGTATGTCACGTCCTGGGTAACCGGCTGGCGCTTCACGGTCAGAACGACCGTCGCTCGGGTAAGGAAAAGCGTGGCAAGGATGTAGGCGACGGCCAGTGCACCTGCGAGCGCGGCTCCAGCGATCGCGACCGTCTTGCGGTCTCTGGCCGCCAGCCTGCCAGTCAGGTGCTCCCAGGATGGCAATGCTCGCAGATTGAGGCGCGGCAAACGAGGTGTCCACTGGCCCGGTAGGGGAGGCGTTTCCGCGTTGTCCTCTGGTATGGAGGGCGCAGCAGTCAATCGGCGCTGAATCTGGCCGCGAGGCGCCTCTGACGGACTCTCGTGCTGCAGCACAGGTCGCGACACGACCGGCAAGCCAAACAGCGCGGCGAGCTGCTGGCGCAGGGGATCATCGGTCGCCACCGACACGTCAATTCCGTCGCGCTCGGCGACGGCACGCAGGGCGCGAAACTCGCTGGCGGTGAGAAAGAGAGAGCTGGCCGGGGGGATTTCCACGGCGGCCGGCTCGCCTGCTGCCTGCCTGACGCGCTCAAGGACATCCGGCAAGGCATCGCCTTGATGGACGATGATCGTCGTCATCGCGGTCAATGGCTGAGCTCGCGGCGAACGATGTCTGTTACAGCAGCCAGGGCCGCGTCCAGCTTGGTGGCGTCCTTGCCGCCACCCTCAGCCAGCTCCGGCCGTCCACCGCCACGTCCATCGATGATGACCGCCGCCTGGCGGACGACATCCCCAGCCCGCACGCCGCGCGCGACGAGATCGGGAGTGACCATCGTGAGTAGGCTGGGCCGGCCGTCGATCACCGTGCCAAGCACGATGACGCCAGACCCAAGCCGGTCGCGCAAGCGATCGCCAAGCTGGCGCAATCCCTCCTTGTCATCGACCTCAACACGCGCGGCGAGCACCTTGGTGCCGTCCACAGCGACGGCACGCTCAAGAAGATCGATCGCTCGGGCACCGGCGATCTGGGAGCGGAGGCGGCTGATCTCCCGCTCGGCGGCGTGCAGCCGCTCCTGGAGCGCTTCGACCGTACTGGGGATTTCCGACCAGGGAGAGCGCAGCTCCCGCGCTACAGAGTCGATCACCTGCTGCTGTCGAACTAGGCGCTCGATTGCCGCTTCTCCTGTCAGGGCTTCGATCCGGCGCACGCCAGCCGCGACACTTCCCTCAGAGACGATGAGGAACGGGCCGATCTCTCCGGAGTGCGCAACGTGCGTACCACCGCAAAGCTCCTTCGAAAACCCAGCTACTTCGACGACTCGGACGATGTCGCCGTATTTTTCGCCGAACAGCGCCATCGCACCCTCGCTAACAGCCTCCTTGAATGGTTTGTGCGTGGCAGTAACAGGAAGATCGGCGATGATGTGCTCATTGACGATACGCGTCACACGCTCGATCTGCTCGGGGCGCATCGGATCGAGGCTCGTGAAGTCGAAGCGGAGCCGGTCGGGTGCGACGAGTGAGCCGGCCTGGTGCGTTTCCTCGCCGAGCACAATCCGCAGCGCGCGGTGGAGAAGATGCGTTGCGGTGTGGTTCCGCCGGATCGCGCGCCGGCGAGGCTCGTCAATCCGTGCGTGAGCGACCTCTCCGACCCGGACAAACCCTTCGGCCACCGTGCCGCGATGCACGTGAAGCTCCGGCGTCGGCTTGAACGTGTCGTCAACGTTGATGACGCCGGTTTCTGTGCGAATCCATCCGGTGTCACCAATCTGACCGCCGGATTCCCCATAAAACGGTGTGCGATCAAGGATGACTTCGACCGGCTGACCAGCTTCGGCTTCGTTGATGAGGCCATCAGGGCCGAGGAGGCCGAGGATGGTCGCGTGCGTCTCGTGCTCACTGTAGCCGACGAACTCCGTGCGCGTTGCCACGGCCGCATACAGGCCGGCCCGGTCGCGCATGGCGTCTTTGAACGCCTCCGCACCACGGCTAGCGGCTCGTTGCGCTGCCATAGCCCGGTCAAACCCGGCTTGGTCTAACTCAAGACCTTGCTCCCTGGCTAGCTCGACGGTGAGATCGTACGGGAAGCCATAGGTATCGTAGAGGCGGAACACTTCCTCGCCGGGCAAGACAAGATGGGAAATTTCCGCGGCGCCTTCGGTGCGGGCGGCTTGCTGAAGCTCCTCGACCAGAGCGTAGAACCGGGCCATGCCGACCGAGAGTGTCCGGCCGAAGGTTTCCTCCTCATGGGTAAGCACGCGCTCGATTTGCGACCGGCGTTCGCGCAAGTTCGGATAATCGTCGCCGAATTGCCCGATCACGACATCGGCCATCTCAGCAAGAAATGGCTTGTCCAGGCCCAGGCGGCGTCCGTGCCGGATAGCGCGGCGCAAGATGCGGCGCAGGACGTACGAGCGCCCCTCGTTGCCGGGGAGCACGCCATCGGCGATGAGGAAAGTGGCGCCGCGGGAATGATCGGCGATGACGCGCAATGCGCGGTCGGCAACCTCGTCTGTCCCGTAATGAACGCCGGCAAGCGCGGCGGCTCGCTGAATAATGGCTTGGTAGAGATCAGTGTCGTAGATTGAGCGGCCGCCCTGCATGAGCATGGTCAGGCGCTCAAGGCCCATCCCCGTGTCGACATTTTTCCGGGGTAGCGGCGTCCGGGAGCCATCGGCCGCTTGAAAGAACTCCATGAAGACGTTGTTCCAGACTTCCAAAAACCGGTCGCTTTCGCCTGGGCCGCCATCGGCATCACCGAACTCTGGGCCGAGATCGTAGTAGATCTCGGAGTCCGGACCGTTTGGACCGGTTGCCCCGACGGGTCCCCACCAGTTGTCTTCGAGCTTGCCGATCCGCTCTTCCGGCACGCCAATCTCATCACGCCAGATGCGATAAGCTTCGTCGTCCGATGGGTGGACCGTTGGGTAGAGGCGATTGGGGTCCAGGCCCATCACCTGGGTGAGGAATTCCCAGGACCACGCGAGCGATTCCCTCTTGAAATAGTCGCCGACCGAGAAATTGCCCAGCATAAAGAAAAAGGTGCAGTGCGATTCGTCACCGACTTCATCGATATCAACGGTGCGGAAGCATTTCTGAACGGAGCAGAGCCGGGGAGCGGGCGGCTTTTCCAGGCCAAGGAAAAATGGCGTCATCTGCTGCATCCCAGCCGTCGTCAAGAGGACAGTTGGATCGTTATGAGGGACCAAAGACGAGCTTGGAAGCTCGACGTGGCCCCGCTCAACAAAGAAGTCGATGAACGCGCGGCGCACCTCAGCGCCGCTCATCCAACGGTGGCCGTGAGAAGACCGTTCCGCCTGCTCGTGTCCCATGCGCCGTCGCCCTCGTATGTGCCTGAGTCACTGCCTGGTTGTCCGCTCGCCCTCGTGATTGGTCTCTCGCCATACCCGGGGAAGCTGGCCAGGTGGCGATTGTGAGACCTCTCACAGAGTCGAACCATCATTGTGCCAGAGCCGGGCCATGGTGGACAACCAGGGGCTAGCAGCTTTCAGCCGTCAGGTGTCAGCGTTCAGCCGTTAGGCAGTGGAGGGAAGCGATGCATCGTGCTAGTCCGACCCGCCTCCGTCAGGCAGCATTGCAGAGGGCGGGAGCGGTCAATACCCGCGTTGGGAGCGCAAAGCCGGCGAATGCCGGCTGGTTGTGCTATGAGCAGTGTCTAAGTCAGCCTCGTTTGAGGGCGTTACCTGAATGGTGAGCCTAGTTACGAGCGAAGTGAGGGAGCAGGATTTGATGCCGGGCGATAGATTGGAGCGCTCTCGCATGCCATTCGGTAACGGAGCGCATGTGGAAGGCCAGCGCGACAGACGACATGGCTCCACGCCGTGCCTCAACCCGGCCCAGCACACCGGGAGGACAATTTGACCAGTGGCCGCTAGTGCTCTCTCTCCGAAGATCGGGAGAGGGGACAGTCGTTCAGGGCGATGGGAGCGGTCAGAAATCAGCCATTGAGGAGTCGAGTTTCAGGCATCCGTGCGTCCGTACCTCTCATGAATGGGCGCGATACATCGCGCTCCTACACAAACCTGATGGCTGACGGCTGATGGCTCGCTCGGCTGGCGATCAGGCGCTACAATCAGAATGGTTCCAAGTTATCGCCCCGCCCTCACCGAGTGGATCATGACGCTGCTTCTTCGCCCATCTTCCCTGGTCTATCGCGTCGTAGCAATCGTCGCCGTCGCGATCGTGCTGCTGAGTCCATGTGGCTGGCTTGGCCGGCCGGTTGCCTCGGCGCCGCTTCCTGGTCTGGCTATTCCTTCGACGCCGGCCGGAGAGCGATTGTCGTGGGTTTTGGGCGCGGTGAACCGTGGTGGAGAAGGGCTGACGGAGGGAGCGATCCGGCACCGGTTCACGGAGGCATACCTGAGCGCATTGCCGCCTGCGGCGCTGATCGCGGATGTCGTCACGTATCTCGTCCCGATCGCGCCGATCAGCGTCGCGCGAATCGAAGGAGGGATCACCGACACGCGGGCGCACGTATTGCTGCTCGGCGCCGGTGGGCAAGTCTGGCGGTTCGTGCTCGAAGTCGAGCCGGTTCAGCCGCATCGAATTACGACGCTCTATTTCCTGCCAGTGACGGTTGCGGTTCCGTCACCGAAGGCGCCTCGCACTTGGAGTTCGCTCATCAAGCGCTTGCAGCGCCTCGCACCCGAGGTGAGCTTCGTGGCAGCCGAGGTGCGTGACGCAACGTGTCAGCCAGTGGCAGTGGTCAATCCGGACCTTCCCCTTGCGATTGCCTCATCGTTCAAGCTTTATGTGCTTGGGGAGATCGCGCGTCAGGTAGCGTCAGGCGAGGCACGTTGGGATGAGCCACTGACGTTGCGCAATGCCTTGAAGAGCCTGCCGTCCGGCAATCTCTTGTATTTGCCGGATGGATCGGTCCTGCCGCTCCAGTATTATGCCGAGCGCATGATCGCGGAGAGCGACAACACGGCGACTGATCATTTGATCCACCGCTTGGGACGGCGCAACGTCGAGGAGATGATGGCGGTGATGGGGCATGCCGAGCCCGAGCGGAACCGTCCACTTCTGCTGACACGCGAATGGTTTGCCATCAAGCTTCGCTTGCGGCCAGACCAGGTGCGTCGCTATCTCGCTGCCAATGAGACCGGTAAGCGCAAGATGCTGCGCCAGGAGATCGACCCGCTTGCGGACACCCTGTGGGATGGAGAAGACTGGCCTGGACCATACCTGATCGACACGATCGAGTGGTTCGCCTCGGCAAATGATCTTTGCCGGGCAATGGTGAGCTTGCATGAGATGGCGAGCCAGCCAGGACTCGCTCCTGTGGCCGGGGCACTGTCCTTGGAGCCGGGCATCGTCTTCGATCCGGCAATCTGGACGTATGTTGGGCACAAGAGCGGTTACGAGACAGGAGTCAAGAGCAACGCGTGGCTGCTGGAGCGGTCGGACGGCCGCTGGTTTGTGCTCGCGGGCATCATCAATGACCCGCGGAAAGAGATCAACGGGGCAGGTTTTGCCGATCTCATGGTCGCGGCGGCCGCGTTGCTCGCAAAGATCCCATGAGCGTAGGCCATCACGATGAGGGCGATCCTCTTGAGCGCGCCAATTATCGGCTCAGCATAACGATCATGGAACTCAGCTGGGGTCAATCGCAACGCTGCGCGATGTATGGAAGGACCGTAGTAGATGACTGATGCACCGTCTCAAGGCTTTGCTACTCGGCTGGTGCACGCCGGTGAGATGCCCGATCCGGTCACCGGGGCCCACGGCGTTCCACTGTACGGCAACGCGACGTATGCGTTTCGCTCGTTCGATCAGGTGCGGGAGTACCAGGTTGGCACGATTCCGCACTACCTGTATGCCCGGTACGGTAATCCCACGGTTCGCTGCTTTGAGCTCAAGATGGCGGCACTTGAGGGCGCGGAGGCAGCCGTGGCTGGCGCGAACGGGATGGCCGTGCTGACGGCGACGGTCACCGACCTCATAAGCGGTGGCGGCCATCTTATCGCCAGCGATGATCTTTATGGTGTGACAGGGGAGGTGCTGGCGCTCGATGTTCCCGCGCTCGGTGGCCACGTCTCCAGGGTGGATACGAGCGATCTTGCAGCGGTCGAGTCGGCGTTCACGCCGGCCACGCGAGCGATTCTTGTAGAGAGCTTGTCGAATCCTCGTCTTCGTGTCGCAGATCTTTCCGCGCTTGCCGAGATTGCGCACCGGCATGGCGCGCTGCTGGTGGTCGATAACACGTTTCTCTCTCCGGCTTTGCTGCGCCCAATTGAGCATGGTGCCGATGTGGTCATTCATAGCGCGACCAAGTATCTCTCCGGCACCGGACAGACTCTCGGTGGCGTGGTTGCCGGCCCGCGGGCGCTGATCGACCGGATTGCCACCAGGCTCGGCCGGCAAGGCGGAATAATGACGCCATTTGCTGCCTGGCTGCTGCTCGCGGGCATCAAGACGCTGGACTTGCGCATGGAGCGGCATTCCGCGTCGGCAAACCACCTTGCGGAGATGCTCGCTCAGCATCCCGCCGTGGCCGAGGTTTATCATCCCTCGCTGCCCACGCACCCCGGGGCCAATGTGGCGCGCCGTCTGTGTGGCGACCGCTTTGGCGGGATGCTCTCGTTCCAGCTTCGAGGTGGGGAGACGGAGATGCGTGCCTTTCTGGATGCGTTGCGGTTGTGCACCATTGCTGTCAGCCTCGGCGAAGCGGCGACCCTGATCTGGCCCTACGTGGACGATGGCTTGCTGCGACTGTCAGTCGGATTAGAAGACGTAGCGGATCTGGAGGAGGACCTTCGTACTGGATTGCAAGCGGCGATGGCCGGCACGGGCTAAGCGAGGTCCTTGGGACGCGCGTGCGAGGAAGTCTAGAAAGAAGTGAGAAATCCCGCACGAGGCATTCCTTGGGGCTTTTAAACAGTCAAGAGCTCGGGCTAGACGCTTTTCAAAAGGCTTCGATCATGAACGGCGAATCGAAACCTTTGCTACACTTTGACATCCCCTACCCAGATCGCTTAAGCCGGCTGCTGATTTTCTTCAAGGGGCTTGTCGTCATCCCTCATTTCATCGCGCTGTGTCTTCTGGACATCGCCGTATTCGTGGTTTGGTTCATTGCGTGGTTTGCGATCCTTTGCACTGGCCGCTACCCGCGTGGTTTGTGGGATTTCTCAATGGTGGTGCTTCGCTGGCATGCCAACGTGCTCGCATACTCGCTGTTCCAGCGCGACGAGTACCCACTGTTTGGTGGTGGGGACTACCCCGTGCGCTTCGACATGGAGTATCCTACTTGCCTCTCGCGCTGGAAGGTTTTCGTCACGTGGTTGCTCGTTTTGCCGCATGCTGTGATTCTTATTCCGCTGGTTCTCGCGTGCTGTTTGGTGAGTATCGTCGCCTGGTTCAACATTCTGTTCACGAGGCGCTATTCGCGTGATCTGTTTGATTTTTCCACCGGCGTGCAGAGGTTGATGCATCGCGTGGATGTCTACAATTGGCTTCTCACCGATGCCTATCCGCCTTTCTCGACTGGCGAATCCCCCGAGGTGGTCAGTGGCTCAGGGACATTGGCAACGTCGCGGCTAGCATCCTGACCGGCCGGATTCCGCGAAAACGACGAGCGCCGCGGAACCTGTGGAGGCTGTCTGCGGCGCGGCACGCTTGGCTACACTAGCGCGGTGATTGCCGGAATTAGAGCATACGACGGAAGGGGAAGCGAGCGTGACTGATCCGCGCATCGAGCAGTGGGCAAGCGTGCTGACCGGGTATTCGGTGGAGGTACAGCCGGGCGATGTGGTCGGCATCACCGGTGGCGTGGCCGCCGAACCGCTCTTGCGGGCGCTTTACCGGCAGGTTGTCGCGCGAGGTGGGCACCCGGTGCTGGTGCCGTCGTTCTCCGGGCAGATAAACGATCTCCTTGCCTTTGGGTCGGACGAGCAACTGGCAGCGATCTCTCCCGTCGAGCGTTTCCTGCGCGCCGAGGCTGACGTGCTCATTACGGTCACCGCGGAAACGAACACTAGAACTGGGAGCGGGCTCGACCCTGAGCGTCAGCGCCGCTACAACGCCGCTCGCGCAGAACTGCGTCAGACGTTCTTGCGGCGCGCCGCCGAGGGGAAACTCCGCTGGACGTCAACCCTCTATCCCACGGACGCCCATGCCCAAGACGCGGACATGGCCACCGCCAAGTTTGCCGAGTTTATCTTCCGGGCATGTAAGCTGCACGAGTCAGATCCAGTTGCGGCTTGGCGACGGCTCGCGGCATGGCAGGCACGCCTAATCGAGCGCCTTCAGGACGCACACGAGATTCGCGTGATCGGTCCGGATACCGATTTGCGTCTCCAGGTTACCGGGCGGCGGTGGATCAATTCGGACGGACATCGCAATTTCCCCTCGGGCGAGGTCTTTACCGGACCGATAGAGACATCGGCCGAGGGCGTGATTCGTTGCTCGTACCCAGTCGTGACCGCTGGGCGTGAGATCGCTGACGTGCGGCTACGTTTTCAGGAGGGCCGCGTCGTCGAGGCGAGCGCCGCGCGGGAAGAGGCCTATCTGCTCAGCGCGCTGAACACTGATCCTGGCGCTCTGTATCTTGGGGAATTTGCCTTCGGCACGAATTTCGACATTACGCGGTTTACCAAGAACATTCTGCTCGACGAAAAGATCGGCGGCACGATTCATGTCGCGCTTGGCGCGGGTTATCCGGACACCGGGAGCGTCAATACGTCTGCGATTCATTGGGATTTGATCTGCGATTTGCGCCAGGGCGGCATGGTGACGGTTGATGGAGAGGTGTTCCTCAAAGATGGGCGATTCACTGTGCTGCCCGAAGCTGAAGCTGCCTAGCGTTTTCGCCAGAGCGGAGGAGCAACGGAAGGCATGAAACAGCGCACAACGTTCGAAGTGATCAATCCGCTGGCGGTGCACGTTACGAATGGTTATTCGCACGCGGTGCGGATGGGCGACCTGATCTTCGTTTCTGGTCAGGTTGCGCTCCTGCCAGATGGCACGCTGGTGGGAAAGGATGACGCTCGCGCCCAGACCGAGCAGGTGTTTGCCAATCTGCAGGCCGTGCTCGAAGCGGCAGGCTCCGGATTGGACCGGGTTGGCAAGATTACCGTGTTCGTGACGAAACTGGACTACCGCCAGATCGTGGCCGAAGTGCGCAACCGAATCTTTGCGCCGTACGGTTTTGTTCCAGCAAGCACGCTGGCCGTCGTCAGTAGCTTGGCGCACCCGGATTTTCTGGTGGAGATCGAGGCGATTGCCGCCGCTGGCGAACGATGAGCGCTGACTCCACGTGCGTGGTACGGTAGTGCGAGCCAGAAATTCTCGCGCTGATCCCGTACAACCGGAGGAAACCGGCTCCGCTCGGTACGCGCCAGGCAAGTCCGTGCCCGTGTGGGTAACGGTCCGCTCGGTGCGGCAGCACGTGCCTCATGCGGCAGCGGTGCCGCCGGTGGACTGGTCCAGCGTTAATGACACGTGTGGCTACGGCAATTGGGGAGTGAAGGAGTCGGCCCCGCGCAAGGAACGCAGTGCGGTCACAAGGTCGGACACGGTTGTAGCGATCTTGCCGCCGCTCGCCTCAATGAAATACTGCACTTGGAGATTGACGAGCGCGGCCTCGTTGTCGCCAGCCAGCCGGAAATCGGTGCGCAGGCCGAAGACCGGCTTCCCGAGCGCGTAGGCAAAGCCAATCTCCGCAGCGGTGCCTGAATCTACGTCTACGCCATCCAATATGGCTGCCAGGGCATCCGCCGCGCGAATCCGCTCCTCATTTGCCTTGCCAAGCGCGTAGTTGACACGAGTCAGGATCTGCTGGCGTTCCAGCCGGCTGTCCAGGCTCGCCGCCCGGGCGATGTCCTCATCGAAGCGATGATCGTCCCACGGGTTGATGATCTCCGCGACCGAGCTGAGCGTGGTAACAAGCTCGGCGAGAAATCCGCGCGTGGATGCTGCAAAACCGAGTGGCGATGCAAGGTAGACCTTCATGGTTCCACTTTCCAATGTGCCGGTTCGTCCGCCCTCAGGGATTGTCGTGGCGCGGATGCCTGGCCCGACGGCTTGGGAGGCTACCGGTGCCTCCCAAGCCGATTACGGCAGGGCGCGATGCATCGCTCTCCTACGATTTCCAGACGGGCGGGATCAATCGCGCCCCTACAACGCCTGACGGCTGAAAGCTCGAAGCTCGAACCTTCCCCAGCCCCTAACCCCCAACCCCTGTCTGACCCCTGACTCCCGACTCCTGACCCCTCTCCAGCCCCTAGCCCCTAATCTCTAACCCCTGATTTCCTGTATCCGCTGAATGCGCTCCGCGACCAGCTCTGCGAGATGGAGCACGCGCAGTGGGCGGTCATTGGCGTCGCATCCGCCGCGCAGGTGCATGATGCATCCCTGGTTGTCGGTCACGAGCACCGGCGCGCCGGTAGCTTGGGCGTTGTCCAGTTTGCGGTTCATCAGTCGCTGGGAAATCTCAGGGTAATCAAAACCAAAGGAGCCGCCGAACCCGCAGCAAAGGGTATTTTCCTCAAGCTCCCGTAACTCACATCCGAGCACGCCTTGAAGGAGATGCCGCGGCTCCTCGCGCAGGCCGAGGGCATTCATTCCCTGGCAGGAGTCATGATACGTCACGACCAGTCGCTCACCGGTCGCCAGGCTGCCTTCGGGCAATGCCGCCACCGTGGTCAAAAAGGTCGTGAAATCTATAACGCGCTTGGCGATCCGCTCGGCCCGTATGCGCCAGGCTGGGTCATCGCGGAAGAGATGAAGATAATCCTGGGCCAGGGTCGCGACACAGCTCGCGCTGCCGGAGACGATCGCGTCGATGCGCGTGCTGTCAATCGCGCGCTCCAGGACGCGGATCGTTTGCCGCGCCATCCGCCGGGCGTGTGGGTCGTCGCCGGAGTTGTTGGCAGGCAATCCGCAGCAATGCAGCGCGGCGGGAAAGACCACACGCACGCCAAGGGCGCGCAGGGTCGTTGCGATTGCCTCCCCTTGCTCCGGATACAGCCGGTCAGTCAGGCAGCCCGGGAACAAGGCGACCGTCTTGCCGGCTGCCGCGTTCGGGATGAGCGGCTGACCAGCTTCCTGGAGTCTGCCAAACGGAGCGCGATCCCGCAGCGGCCGCTTGGCAAGCGCTGGCATGCTGCGCCAGCGGGTCTGTGTCCGCAAAATCGGCAGCTGTCGCCCGTGGATGAACCGGCCTCGCTGGAGCGGCCGCTGTGCCCGGCTAGCGATGCGCGCGGCCAGGTCGAACGTTCTGGGGCGCGCATAAACAGACAGCACGACGCGCTTGGCCGTTGGCAAGCCCTTCTTGGCAACCACCATCTTCCGCACGTCCAGGATCTGGCGCGGCAGGGGAATCCCAGCCGGGCAAACCGTCTCGCAGGCGTTGCAGGAGAGGCAGAGGCTTTGCGGTTTGGCAATTGCATCAAGGCCGTGGTGGAACGGCGTGACGACCAGCCCGATCGCGCCGCTGTAGATATGGCCGAAGACGTGCCCGCTAACCTCGCGGTAGGGCGGGCAGACGTTGGCGCAGGCGCCACAGCGAATGCAATGCAGCGCCTCGACAAACTCAGGCTTCGCGTGCATTGCGCGCCGCCCGTTGTCGACTAGCACGATGTGCATCTCGTGCCCCGGTGTCGGACCAGTGATGAAGGTGGTGTACACCGTCAAGCGCTGTCCCGTGCCACTGCGCCCGAGCAAACGCAACTGGGTGACCGCATCCTCCCAGGTCGGGATGAGTTTCTCGATCCCGGCCAGCACCACGTGCACCGGGGGGACAGACGCGGTCAAGCGGGCATTGCCCTCATTGGTGCAGATCATCACCGTGCCGGTCTCGGCGATCAGGGCATTGGCGCCAGTCATCCCTACGCCAGCGCTGAAGAAAGCGGGACGCATATCGTCGCGGATTGTTCGTACCTGCTCAGGAATATCGTCAAGAGGCACAGGGCGCTGGAGCACCTGGCGGAGCAGCGCGCTAACTTCCTCCCGGCCCATGTGCAACGCCGGGCCGACGATGTGGCTGGGCCGCTGGCCAGCTTTCTGGATGATCCACTCCCCCATGTCCGTTTCGATGACATCAATCCCGAGCGTGGCCAGCCGGTGATTGAGCTCGATCTCCTCGCTCACCATCGATTTAGATTTCGCGACGAGCGTTGCGCCGTGAGCCTGGCAAATCTCCGCCACGATGCGATTGGCAGCGTCTGCATCGGGGGCGAAATGGACGGTCGCGCCTGCCCGCTGAGCCATGGCGGTAAATTGTGAGAGATAGTGATCGAGATTGTCGGTGACGCGCGTCTTCGCCGCCTTGAGCTGACGCCGGGTTTCCTCGAAGGCAATCTCGGACATCGCCCGGTCGCGGTTAGCGCGCCACGTTCGTTGAAAGCGCTCGACGTTGCGAGCCAGCTTCGGATTACGAATGGCGGCCTCGTACCGCTCGCGGAACGACCGCTCGGGATCGGTGGCGCCGTCGTGCAGGGTTGCGCCAGGCAGTGGCGTGGCGCGCGTCTCTCGCGTGGTGGTTGAAATTTCCGTCATAAGGTGGCGCACCTCATGCTGCTCATCACCGCCAGTGCTGGCGAGCCGCGGTGTGAGCTCGGTATGACCGATCGTGGAGCGAGCATCGGGCAAGGCTCACTCTAGCCGATCAACAAAGAGAACCATCTCGATTGCGGGACCCTGCACACCGATCGTCAAGGACAGCTCGATATCCGCGGTGCGGCTTGGCCCGGTGACAAAGCTCGCAAAGCCACCACCTGGCCGCTGGGCGATCTCGCGGAGTACTGGTGCCGCCTCGCTGAGTGATGGCACGAGCCGATCGAGCGGCACCAGAGCGATGTGGGCGCGGGAGATGAGGCCGACCGAGCGATCGACGAGCGATGGCTCGTTTAGGAGCACCGATCCCGTCTCAGCCACGGCAAGCTTTGCCAGGCTGACGCCGAGCGGCGCGTCGCGAACCTCCGCCACATCCGCCGGGCAGCGCCAGGGCGCCTCGGTTTCGGTCAACACCAGCACGAGCTTCGGCGCAGCATCTGCAAGCTCGCTGGCAATGGTGAGATGCGGAGCGTTCAGTTCGACGCGCAGCGTCGCAAGCAGACGGGCAGCCTCGGCGCTGGAGGCGACACGCTCGACGCGAACGCCGAGCGGCTCGATCCGCGCCCGGAACTCGTCGAGCAGGCGCTCACGTTCTCCGGCAACGTCGGATGCGGCACTTGCCACTTCCGATCGTGCAGTCATTGCTGTCCTCCAGTCAGTCACCGATTTTCGGTATTCGAATTCTTTGTCTGCTGCTCACAGCCGGGAGTCGAACGCGCTGTGGCATGATTACCCAACGTCGATCCACCTATGCCGAACGAATTCATCACAGCATCGCGCCAAGGATCCAGGGATTGAACTCCTCCTGCCCGACACCGGCCAGCTCGCTCTTCGTCCGCTTACCGGATGCGACGGCCAGCATCTCTTCGAAGATCTCCTGACCAAGCTCGTCGAGGCTCATGCCCTCCAGCACCCGGCCCGCGTTGATGTCCATATCCGGCTCCTGCCGGGCATAGAGCTCGCTGTTCGTCGCAATCTTGATCGAGGGCGCGGGCTTGAAGCCAAAGCAGGAGCCGCGCCCCGTTGTGAAGACGACGAGGTTGCAGCCACCAGCCACCTGCCCAGTCACCGAGACCGGATCGTAGCCAGGTGTGTCCATGTGAACGAAGCCGCGCTCGGTTACCCGCTCGCCGTAGCCAACGACCTGATTCAGCGGCGTCGAGCCGGCCTTAGCGACCGCGCCAAGGGATTTCTCGTAAATCGTCGTCAAGCCGCCGAGCTTGTTGCCCGGCGCCGGGTTGTTGTCGATCGTCCCGCCAAAATAGGCGGTGTACTCCTCCCACCAGTGGATCATGTCCACCAGCCTCTGGGCTACCTCCGGGCTCTTCGCCCGGCGCGTCAGCAGGTGCTCGGCGCCATAGACCTCGGTTGTCTCGCCAAGGACAACGGTGCCACCTTGCCGCACGAGCAGATCGGCTGCTTTGCCGAGCGCCGGGTTCGCGGTCACGCCCGACCAGCCGTCGGAGCCGCCGCATTGCAGCGCGACGACAAGCTCAGATGCTGGCACCGGTTCCCGTTGCGCCTCGTTCGCACGTGGCAGGATCGCCTTGACCGCCTCGATGCCGGCCTCAACCGTCTTGCGGAAGCCGCCATCCTGCTGGATGGTCAACACGAGTGGCTGGTCGTCCTTCAAGCTCGTGTTCTCGATCATGTCGGTCGGCTGGTTCACCTCGCAGCCCAAGCTGACGATCACATAGCCAGCCACGCACGGGTGATCGACGATGCCAGCCAGCGTCCTTTGGAACATGTGCAGGTATTTGGAGCCGATGTGCGCTCCGCAGCCGCCCTTGTGTGGCAGAGCGATCACGCCATCTACATTCGGAAACGCATCCAAGGCACCCGGCTGTCGGAAATACTCGGCAATCGCCACCACGGCCGAGGAGGCACAGTTCACCGAGGCGAGTACTGCCACATAGTTCCGGGTTCCGACCCGGCCGTCCGGTCGCCGGAAGCCCATAAACGTCCGGCGCTCTGACTCCGGCACGAGCTCGACCGGCTTGTAATCCACGCAGAACGCGTAATCGAGATGGAGGCTGCCCTGTTCCTTGATCGAGAGATTCTGGGTGTGGACATGCTGGCCGGGCTTGATCTCCTGCGTGGCGAAGCCGATGATCTGGCCATAGCGGTGCACCGGCGCATCAAGGGGAATCGGGCGCAAAGCCACCTTATGCCCGGTCGGTATCATCTGTGTGACGCGTACCTCGCGTCCGTCGTCGAGGCGGAGGACTGTGCCAGGCAGCAGCGGCTGCTTGGCGATCGCCACGTCGTCCACTGGATTGAGCAGGACGGCGACGTCATGCAACGCCACCGGGCCCTGAGCTCCCCGTGTCACTAAAGTCATTGCCTCTCCTTGAGGCGGTGTCGGTGTCATTGCCTTACTCCTGTCATAACACCTTGTAGGTTTGCCAAACCTCGCTCAGTAATGCTCCTGCGCGGAGGTCCATGCGGGCGCGGTCTTCGGTGGCCACCTTCTGAAATGCGCGATCAACGGTCTCCCGCGCGACTTCCTGAGGAATGACGACAATGCCATCAATCTCTGCGAAGATGATGTCACCTGGCCGGACCAGGACGCCGCCGCAGACGACGGGCCGGCCGAAATCGACTGCTTGGGCTCGCCCGGCTACATCCACCGGCCGCGATCCGGTAGAAAAGACGGGGAAGCCAAGCTGGAGAATTTTGCGAGTATCCCGATGGTAACCATCCATTACTACGCCGCGCGCGCCACGCGCCCGGGCAGCGTTCGAGAACAGCTCGCCCCAGAACGTGGCGCTTTCCAAACCGCCCGTGGCGAGTACGGGAACATCGCCGGGTTGCAGCGCGTCGATCGCGGCGATAATGGTCGTGTACGGCTCCGGCGGGACCTCATATTGCGGAGCGTAGCGCACCGTCGCGGCACGCCCGACCACGGCTCCTTGAAACACTGGATCGATGGGCCGGATCTGCGCGGTCATCACCTGATGGCGAAAGCCGAGCTGGTCGAGGATATCGGAGATCACCGCCGCGTAGAGCTCGCTTGCCATGCGATCGAATAGGCTCACATCGTCCATAGACGTTCCCGCACTGTTCGTTGAAGCGCCTCACCGCGAGTATCGGCCGTCAGAGAAAGCAGGACCGCGGTGTCGTCGTGACGCAATGGCTGTCGCGCCCGCTCGCTCCGTGAGCCCGTCTCTAACGGGATGGTACCGCATTTCGAGCGATTGCCGGCGCCGCGTCATCCTGAGACGACGATGATGTTCGCATACGGGCAGGTGTCTCCCGTGCGTACCGTCGCCTTAGCAGTCTGCGCCAGTCGTTTCAGCTCAAGATGCGTCACGACCTGCAATGGAACATCGCCGAGAATTGCCCGCAGCTCATCCACCCGCTGTGGGCTCGCCTCCGTCATCTCCTGAGCGATGAGCACGCGGTCAATCGCCCATTCCGCCGCGACTGCTCTGAGCACGTCGAGCACGGTCGGCAGATCGTCCACCAGCGCCAGATCGATCCGCGGTGGGCCATCGGGCACGGGAAAGCCGCGGTCGCAGATGGTGAAGTAGTCGGTGTGGCCGGAGCTTGCCAGGAGATGGCAGAGCGCAGGATTGAGGATGCCACCCTTTTTCATGGCGCCTCCTCTCGCTCGCTATCAGCAGTGGCTATGCCCCAGGCCGAGAAATACCGGCGTTTCTGATCGCGGGTGACTTGCTCGCGAAAGCTGAGCCCGGGCCGTTTGAAAAAGAGCGTTGGGCTGTCTGAGCCGAGAGTGTCGCCGGTCACCGCGACCAGTTCCCACCCTTCAGCGCCCAGCGCATTCAATGCTGCGTCATCGAGTCCGACCGTGATGCGGTACTCCCAGGTTTGTCCCATGCTGGTGCTCCTCCTGCTGCGCGCCTTATGGGCGATACCGTTTATGCTACCGAATCACAAGCTGCGAAGCCCGAACGTGGAAAGGAGGAAGGACGATGAGACTGGCGACACGGATGAGCCGGCTTGGTACCGAGACAGCGTTTGAAGTGCTGGTTCGGGCGCGGGCGCTGGAGTCCTCCGGCCGCGACGTCGTGCATTTGGAGATTGGCGAGCCAGATTTCGATACGCCGGCTCATATCATCGAAGCGGGGTGCCACGCCCTGCGCACTGGCTGGACACACTACGGCCCGGCTGCCGGTCAACCCGAGCTGCGCGAGGCGATCGTCGCCTATCTGAATCGCTCCCGTGGCACGCGCTACGGCCCGGAGCACATTGTCGTCACCCCTGGCGGCAAACCGGTCATGTTCTTCACTATCCTGACGTTGCTTGAGCACGGCGACGAGGCGATCTATCCGAACCCTGGCTTCCCGATCTATGAATCGATGATCAACTTCACGGGGGCGACACCTGTTCCCATCCCGCTGCGCGAGGAGCGAGCCTTCGCGCTCGATGTGAACGAGCTCGCGTCGCTGATCACTCCGCGCACGAGATTGCTCATTATCAACTCCCCTGGGAATCCAACCGGCGGCGTCCTCTCCCGGGATGATCTGACCGCAATAGCCGAGCTAGCCGTCAAACACGACCTGGTCGTGCTCGCTGACGAGATCTACAGCGAAATTCTGTATGAAGGGGAGCATGTCTCCATTGCCACCATGCCCGGGATGGAGGAGCGGACCATCATTCTCGATGGATTCTCCAAGACCTATGCCATGACTGGCTGGCGGCTCGGGTATGGCGCGATGCCGGTGGCGCTGGCCGAGCAAGTCACGAAGTTGATGGTCAATTCCGTCTCGTGCACCTCGATGGCGGTTCAGCGCGCTGGTATCGCCGCGCTGAACGGGCCGCAGGACGACGTTCGCACGATGGTTGAGGCTTTCCGGCGGCGCCGCGATTTGATCGTGGACGGGCTGAACGCGATTCCCGGCGTGCGCTGCTTGCGCCCCAAAGGAGCGTTCTATGTCTTCCCCAACATCACAGCGACAGGGATGACCAGCAAGCAGTTTGCCGACTATCTGCTGAGCGAGCACGGTGTCGCGGCGCTTTCCGGGACAGCCTTCGGCCAATATGGCGAAGGCTATTTGCGATTGTCCTACGCGAATTCGGAGGAGAATCTGCGGAAGGCGCTGGAGCGGATCGCCGCCGCTGTCCGAAACGCGGTGGGAGTGGCATAAGTACGGCAAGCCACCAGTCGGGCCTGTCCGCATCGGTGCCATCCCGCTGCCGTTATTCCCGGCACAGCGCCGGCAATCCGAGGTGCAGCCCTCGTCATTCCGTTCGCGTCAGCGCGAGAGTGGCATAGCGCTGTCAGCCATCAGCCATCAGGCATTGGCTCGCCGCCGCATCCGAACGTCCTGATGGCGGATCGCTGAGCACCGAGCGCGCGAAGAGATCCTGCGCTGCGCACTCGCGCTTGATCGCGAACGGGATGACCGGTGATGGGGGCCGAGCGCCGGCACCATCCGGTGACGGTACGCCAGGCAGCAGCCAGGGAGCGCCAGACCTTATGACTGGTCATGATACCGTTTACGACTCCATGAGTGCGCACACGGCGTTCATCGGCCATCGGGGGAGACGTTGGCACTGCGCGAACGGCAGGGCATGCGGCGGTTTGACACTCATGAGGGCGGGAAGGCGCGAGAGACGCGATTACGGGATGTGGCTGGCGGACACGTGCTCCGGCTCGTAGAGGACAACCCGGTTCCGGCCTCCCGCCTTCGCGGCATAGAGGGCGCGGTCGGCGCGCTCTAGCAAGGTCGGCAGGTCGCTCGCATGTTCTGGCAGGCCGGCGACGCCGACACTGATTGAGAGGCGGATCGCTCCCCCGTCCGGCAATGTGAAGTGGTGCCCGTGAACGAGCAGCCTCGTCCGCTCAGCCATCACCATCGCGTCATCAGACCAGGTTTCGGGCAGGACGATGACGAACTCCTCTCCACCATAGCGTCCCACGAAATCAACTGCACGGGCGCTGCGCCGCAGCAGATTGCCGACTTCACGGAGCACGAGATCGCCGGCCTGGTGACCATAGCTGTCGTTGATGTTCTTGAAGCGATCAATATCCACGAAGCAGACGCTTAGCGGGTCGGTGTAACGCAGCGCACGCTCGACTTCCTGGCCGAGCCGCTCCATCAGGGCACGCCGGTTGGGTAGCTCGGTCACTGGGTCAATCGTTGCTTGGCGCTCGAGGTCGGCTTGGGCTCGCTCCAGCGCGTCAGCCAATTGCTCTTCGATTCGCGCTCCGAGCACCTGGCGGGCCACGATCAATGTGGCGATGCCGAGCCCGATCGCGACGTACATCGGGGTCAGGGCGCCGGTTGCGCGCTCCACAGCGGCGAGGGCGACAGCGGCGCCAAAGACGAGATACGGCACCGCGACCGACGCGATTCCTCGCTCCCTCAGCGGCCAAGGGACCTGGGATGGGGGATGATCTGGAATTGTGGCCGGCACCATTTCTGGAGCTTTCATCGCTTCCAGCGCGGCGAATGCCAGGCAAACCATCGCTGGCGGGACGAGCCAGCCAGTCCACGCCATCGAGGGGGTGGAACGAAGAAACGCGACGGCGATGCCACCGGCAACGACCGTGAGGAGAAGCCAGCCACCTGCGAGGAGACCGGCTTCCCGGCGGAATGCCATCGCGCCGAGTGCGGAGAGCGCGTTTGCTCCCGTTGCGGCGAGCGGCGCCACCAGCGCGACCGTGGCAAGTGCCCAATCCGTTGTGCTGGCCTGGTCGACACCAGGGAGTTGCGCCGCGAGGGTGATCCAAACTAACACCAGGGCGGCTGCGGCGAGCGCAGCGTCGATCAACGCCCGCGCGCGCAGACCGGCGTATGCTCCGGGCACGGGAAACCGCACCGCCGCACATCCCAATAGACCACCGAGTCCAACCAGCACCAGCAGGCTATGCGGAGGCGGATCGCCGGGTCTAGTGATAGTGTGAAAGACCGTCAGAAGTTCGGCAGCAGCAATGGCAAGCAACGCAACGGCATTGATCACCCACCGCCGGAAGCGTCCCCGCTCGCCTTCCAGGGTAGCTGCCCACACCGCAGGGGCGATCGTCAGTGTCGCCGCCAGTGCTGCCAGGGCCGTGGCTACCACGTTGCGGGCAGTTGGCGAGGGCACAAGGAGGTTCACTAAGAGTGCGATCAGCGCGTAGAGAGCGATCAAAACCACAGGACGCCCGAGGCTCAGACCGAGCGGATCGGCGGCGGGCGTCATTGCAGGTTCAGCGGATCTTGACGTTGGCATGACCACGGTCCTACGAGGACCTCCTTCGCTCGATACCGTTAGGCTAGGCTAGCCGGTGATTCGCCCGGGTTCAATTTGAACGTATAGGCACTTCGGGGGATGCCATCGTCACTTAAGCTCGCGGCGCCGTAGCGCTCCGCGTGGGACAATTTTAGCCAGGGCTGACAGCAAGGCTCCCACGCGAGGTCCTCGCGGCAAGGAGGGCATCCGGTGCCGGATTCGACACGGAACGTACGAGAACTGCGGCGACTTGTGCAAATCGAGGCAGCATGTTGGGGCATCCTATCGGCCATCAACGGCTCGCTCATCAATCCGCTGCTCATTTCCCGCGGGGCAAGTGCGCTGGCGCTTGGTGTCTACAATAGTGGCGCGAATTTTTTCGGTTTCGGCTCCGGCTGGGTTGGCCCACGCCTCGCCTCTCGAATGGGCAGCGTACGCCGGGCGACGCTCGCCTGCTTGTTTGCCGCGCGGCTCATCTTCCTGACACTGCCGCTCCTGCTCGTGCAGACCGAACGAGGCGCGGTTTGGCTGCTCGTTGGGCTCGTATTGATCTGGGCTGCCGGGGAAGGATTGGCACTCCCACTCTGGACCGCGTTTCTCACCGGCTTGGCGTCTCCCCAGGAGCGCGGGCGGTGGCTGGCGATGCGCGCGACCGCGGCGTCTGCTCTGGTCATGCTGGTCTTGGCGGTGCTACTCCGCATCGCACCTCGGGAACAGATTCTTCCCCTGGCTTACGGCTTGGCCGCAGTGGCAGGCTTGCTGAGCTTGGCTCAACTCAGGCTGTTGTTTCTCCGGGCGCCAGAGCCGCCTCTGCCGGCGTCGCGCTCGATCCGTGCCCTGCCAGATGGACCGGCCCGCCGGTTTCTCGGTGGTGTGCTCGTCTTCTGGTTTGGAGCGGGACTCATCTGGCCGGTCGTGCCGGCCTATATCATCAAGGAGCTTGGGGCGCCGACCGCGTATTTCGCGGCCGCGGCCGTAGTGGCGGCTGGCACTGGTGTGCTTATTCAGCGTCGCTGGGGGTGGCTTGCGGACAATCACGGTGCCAGCCGGGTTCTCCTCCTTGGGGGCATCGGCGCGGGGATCGTGCCGGCGCTGTGGGCGCTGACACCGACATACTGGCTGGGGTTCGGGATTGAGGTGATCGCTGCGGCGGCGTGGCCGGGTCACACCATGGGATTGACGCTGCGGTCGGTCGAACTGGCTGAGCATGAGGCCGACCGGCCGAATCTCCTGGCCTGGACTAGCCTGGCGCAGGGAACCGGTGCGTTCTTTTCGCCACTGATTGCCTCAGTGCTCGTTGGGGTGACCGGCGCGGTGCCGCTGCTATTTGCCTCTGCCGCGATCCGCATCGGAGCTACCGTGATACTAGCCGCGCCGCCTGGCATGCGGCTCCGGCGGTGGGGCTATTCCTCAGTGCCATCTACCGGGTCGCCATTCGGCCACGAGTGAGGGCCGCGGTGCAGGCAGTTGCACAGGAGCAGTGCGGTAGGGCGCCGGTCAACGACCACCGGCGGGATGGTCGCTAGGCCGGTACGGTGCTGAACGGGGAATGCCGCCGGCAGCGCAGGCCGGAAATGCGCGCAATACGCTCGCTCGATTCCATCTCCGAACCCGCTCAAGGCGACGCGCGGGGTAGGCTGAGCTTTGCGCTTGCGGCGCTCGTCGCTCTCGTGGGAAGGGCTGGCTTTGCGAGGCTGGTTTTTTGTTGCTCGCTGGCTCGGGTTCGCTTGAGCAGCAGCGTGAGATTCAGGATCGGCGTCCGATCGCTTCGCCGAAGGTTGGGCCTCTTTGGGGTCTCCGCCGGCCATGGTCGTCTCTGCACCTCATCGGCTCGTCTACCAGCATTGTCATAACCATATGGTACAATCCTCGCCAGGTAAAAGAGGATGGTGCGGTCGTCGCGGGGACGCGCGGCCGCGCTTTGTGTCCTGGCACGGGCTTGGCATCGGGCACGTCCGATCATGGCGCGTGAGACGCGGACCGATGACACAGGTTCACGGGTAGCACCGGGGTTCCACGGGTGGCAAAGCAGATTGGCATCGATTTGGGGACGGCAAATGTCCTCGTCTTTGTCCGTGGCCGCGGCATCGTGATCAACGAGCCATCTGTCGTCGCCATTTCTGCCAAGGATGGCAAGGTCAAGGCGGTCGGCATCGAGGCGCGGAACATGCTCGGCCGCGAGCCGCGGGAGACGATTGAGGTCGTTCGTCCCATGCGGGACGGCGTCATCGCGGACTACGTCGTCACCCAGGAAATGCTCCGCTATTTCATCAACAAGAGTTGCGGCCGGTTTTCGTTAATCCGTCCAGAAGTGATGATCTGCGTGCCGGCGGGGGTAACCGGGGTGGAGCGCCGCGCCGTGCGCGATGCCGCGCTCAATGCTGGCGCACGCAAGGCATACCTTATCAGCGAGCCGCTCGCGGCCGCGATTGGAGCCCGTGTCCCAGTGGCGGATCCCTCGGGCAACATGATCATCGACATCGGGGGCGGCACCACCGAGGTGGCTGTCATCTCCCTCAACGGCATCGTGGTCGCGCGGTCGCTGCGGGTGGGCGGCAACCGGTTCGACGAGGCCATCGCCAACTACATCAAACGCAAATACAACCTGCGCGTGGGTGAGCGGACGGCCGAAGAAGTCAAGATCGCCATCGGCTCCGCTATGCCAGTCGACGAGGATATCGTCATGGAGGTTCGCGGCCGTGATGAAGTTGCTGGTTTGCCGCGGACGATAACGATTCACGCCAACGAGGTGGTAGACGCTATTACCGAGCCGCTTGAGGCGATCATCGGGGCGGTTCGCGCTGTGCTCGAGGAAACGCCGCCCGAGCTGTCGTCAGACATCATCGACAAGGGCATGATCCTCACCGGCGGCGGCGCCCTGTTGCGCCAACTGCCCGAGCTCCTTACCGAGGTGACCGGTGTCCCGTGCTATGTCGCTGATGATCCGTTGTCGTGTGTCGCGGTTGGAACCGGTCTGGCGCTAGAGCACATGGATATTCTCCGGGATAGCCTGGAGGAGCCGTAATCTGGCGCCGGACCGTCACCTGGGCCCGGTGGCGCCCGCAAATCTTCTCCTCGAATTGTGACCTCTGAGCGATACCCAAGCCTGGTGCGGAACCGCTAGGGTTCAGGCGTGCTGGCGTTTCATCGCCAGTCATGTCACGGTTTTCCACTGCGGGGGCCGTCATGGCGACTCGGGTACTCGTGCAACCTAGCAGCATTACCTTGCCTTCACCAAATGGCCGGGCTGGGCCGCCGGCCATTGAGGCGGAACACCTGACGAAGCGTTACGGCGATCTGCTGGCGGTTGACGACGTCTCGCTGCGGGTCTGGCCGGGGGAAGTGTTCGGATTCCTCGGGCCGAACGGCTCCGGAAAAACGACTACGATCGGTATGCTGCTTGGCGCCGTCGCCCCGACGTCGGGGACGGTTCGCCTGTTTGGAGAAACCCTGCGGGGACGCGAGCGCGACTTGCTTTCCAGGGTCGGAGCTCTCATTGAGGTCCCAACCTTCTATCCGTACTTGGGCGCGCGAGACAATCTCCGGCTGCTGGCGCGGCTGCACGGAGATCACCGTGACCAGCGCATCGAGCGCGTGCTCGCCCTCTGCCAGCTTTCACCGGCGGCCGATCGCCCGTTCAGCACCTATTCTCTCGGTATGAAGCAGCGTTTGGGCATCGCTGCCGCGCTACTCGGGGACCCGGATGTGATCGTGCTCGATGAGCCGACGAATGGGCTGGACCCTGCCGGCATTGTTGAGATCCGCGCGTTGTTGCGGTCGCTCGCGGCACAGGGAAAGGCGATCTTTCTCTCCAGTCACCAGTTGAATGAGGTCCAATTGATCTGCGACCGCGTTGCCATCGTTCATTGTGGCCGGATTGTGGCGGCTGGCGCCGTTTCCGACCTGTTGCGCCAGGAGCGGGTGATTCATCTCACGGTTAGCGACCCGGAGCGTGCGGAGGCCGTGCTTTCCACACTGCCATGGGTCGAGCGCGTCGTTCTTGAGGCGGGGCGCATCACCGTGGCCGGCACACCACCCGAACCGTTCGCCCTTAGCCAGACGCTGGCACAGCATGGAATCTGGATCGGACAGCTCGTTCGTCCGGAGCCCTCACTGGAGCAGTATTTCCTTCGTCTCATCGGGCACGGCACACGGCTGAACGGCCACCTTGGATAGGAAAGGACTTGTGCATGGCGATCACGCCGTTCCACCGGTTCCGCGCGCTTGTGGGTATTGAGCTCTTCAAGCTCCGGCGGCGAAAGATGACCGCCGGGTTGTGGATAGGTTTCCTCCTGTTCTGCGTGGGAAGGCCGTGGCTGTTTTACCTCGCGCTTACCTGGGGGAGCGGTGACTCTGCCAAGGTTCCCGGCATGACCGGGGAGCTGAACTTGGCGGATCAGATCTCCTTTCCGGGAGCGCTGCAGGGGACTGTTGACGCGATCCTTGCTTACGGCTTGCCATTTCTGATCTTGCTGGGGGCCTCGGCATTCGGGGGCGAGTATGCTTGGGGAACGCTGCGACTCTGGCTCATCCGCGGGGAAGGGCGGCACGAGCTCGTACTCTCGAAGCTTGCGGCGCTCGGCATCTTGTGGGTGATTGCCGTGGTCACCGGGGCTGCTCTCGGCTGCCTCTCAGCCATCGTGGTGTCTGGAATCGCGGATCTCCCGGGCCGGGCCGCGATCTCGCTGCCTGATGCGCTGCGGTTTGGCGGACGGTTGCTCTCCTGCGTGGCTGCCGGTTGGGCCTACCTCAGCCTGACGGGACTGATGACGGTCCAGACGCGCTCGACAGCGCAGGGCGTCGCGTTCGGACTTCTCGCATTTTTCGGCGATCGCATTGCCTCGGCTGCGGCGATTGCTTCTACGATTCCGGTGCTTGAATGGCTCGGGCGGGCCGGACTCAATTACAACGTCCGCTCGCTCACCGGTGGGGCCGGGGATGAGCCAAATTCTCTGCCACTGGCCGTGACGCTCGTCGCCTTCTATTTAGTGATGACAGCAGCGGGCGCCGTGCGAAAACTGGAAAGCCAGGATATCACGATGGTGAACGCTGGCTGACCCATCGCACGGGACGAGCGCGATTCGCGGGGGCTTCCCGACTTGGACGCGTGTGTCAAGTCCAGGACCTGGCAATTGTGCTGTCCAAGATCGATGACCAGGGATTTTCTGCCGGTTGTGCATCGATTCGAATCAGCATCACGCCATTTGTGCATCTCTGCTATCGCCCAAACAGTAGTCCAGCACTATCGTGTCACCGGCTTAGGCAAGAGTCCGATGGTGATTTGGCCTTGCCAGAAATGACGACGACATGAGGCGACATAAATAGAAAAGGAGGGCGTGATGAGGGCACTCGTCCGCCTTCGCTGGCCACTTCTGCTGGCTATCGCTGGCGCGCTGCTCGCTCCATGGCTCTCCCGGGACTTCATGATCTTCCTGACCTGCATGGTTGTCGCGGAGCGTCTCGCTAGCCACCTCTGGCTCCGGGCGTGCCGGGAGCGAATGCGCCCGCATGGGCGTGAGACATCCATGGCGCAGGAATCCTTGAGTGCCGCTGATACTGCGCGGGTGCAGCGTGGTGCTTCGATCGCGCTCATCCGGGTCCTCGATGCCGCGTGCTCCTCGTGTCAGGGCCATGGCTGCGAGGCGTGTGCCTACACAGGGCTCGACTGAGGAGGTCAATCGGGTTGCGCGCTGGCTGACTCTGGTTGCACGTCAGAGCTAGCTTGCACTGCCGCGAGCAGATGCTGGAGATCAAGCTCAGTGATCGCTCCCAGCAGGACCAGCTTGCCAACCGGCAAATCCAGGAAGAACGCCTCCATCATCGGTGATGTGCCTTGCTCCGCCGTGGCTCCGATCGCGCGTTGCACGGCCGCCAGGGGCTCCGCCAGAAGCGCCCTTCCCGCCGGGTGCGCCAGCCAGGCGCGGATCGGAGTGTAGCGGTCGAGACGGCGGGGACGGGGTGCCGTGGCCGCAAACTCGACGCTCTGGGACAGGCGAATGTCGCGCGACGAGGCGCCAATCATGGTGTCGAACGTGCCACTGCTGGCGAGCCATGCTTGTGCATGCGGATCGTATTGGGCGAAATCGCGGGCAGTCAGCTCAAAGTGAATGCGCTTTTCTTCACCAGGAGCCAGCGCGACTTTCTGGAACGCCTTGAGTTCCTTGGGCGGGCGCGGGTAGACGGGCGCGCGCTCGTGCAGGTAAAGCTGGACCACGTCTTTTCCGTATCGCTGGCCCGTGTTCCGAATCGTCACGGCAACATCGAGGACGTCATGTTCCCGGACGACCGGCGCACTCACCGCGAGGTCGGAGTATGCAAAGGTGGTGTACGACAATCCGTGCCCGAAGGCGAACAGCGGCTCGATGGCACGCGCATCGTGCCACCGGTATCCAGTGAAAACGCCTTCGGTGAAGACGACGCGGCCATCGGGATCGCCAGGGAAGCTGAGGAACGAAGGCGTGTCCTCTAGGCGTGCCGGGAAAGTTTCCGCGAGCTTTCCGGATGGATTGACCCGGCCGAGCAGCACATCAGCGATCGCTCCGCCGGCACCCTGACCTCCGAGCCACGCTTCCACGATCGCCGGAACGCGACTGGCCCACGGCATGGTGACAGCCGCCCCATTGATGAGCACCACGACCGTGCGTGGCTGCGCCTCGACAACGGCATCCACCAGCGCATTGTGCGCGGGTGGCAGATCAAGGTGCTTTCGGTCGATCCCTTCGGACTCGTACGAGGGTGGTAGGCCGGCGAACACGATCGCCACCTGTGCCCGAGAAGCGATCTCAGATGCCTCCTGCAACAGCGCTGGATTCGGAGCTTTACTGTCGTCGTAGCCCGCCGCATACGTCACGCGCGCGGATGAGCCGAGCAACGCCACAATCTCATCGTGCGCGTTAACCACGTGCGTTGGCACGACTTCCGAGCTTCCCGCGCCTTGAAAGCGCGGTGTTTTCGCGAAGGCGCCGATCACGGCGATTTCGGAGAGGGGAGCTTGATCTAGTGGTAGAAGATTGCCGTCGTTTTTCAGCAATGTGATGCATTCGGCGGCGACGCGGCGAGCAAGCTGATGGTGTGCAGCAGGGTCGAAGGTGCAACTTGGGTTGCGCGCCGCGTCCGCGCGGAGAATGACGGTGAGCAGCTCGCGCACGACGGTGTCGAGTTTCGCCTCGGGGAGCTGGCCTGTTTGGACCGCTTCAACGATGCGCTCGGCCAGCGGGCCTCCCGGCATTTGCAGGTGGAGTCCTGCGGCAACTGGTGCGACCCGGTCGTTGACCGCGAGCCAATCTGAGATGATGATCCCGTCGTGGCCCCATTCATCGTGGACGATCTCCCGGAGCAGCCAGGCGTTTTCGGTGCAAATGATACCGTTGACGCGATTGTAGGCGGCCATGATCGCCCAGGGCTTGCTCTTCGTAATGGCGATCTCGAAGGGGAGAAGGTAGACCTCGCGCAGTGTACGCTCATCGACGATCGAGTCGGCATACATTCGTCCCGTCTCGTTCTCGTTGGCGACGAAGTGCTTGAGGCAGGCGCCAATGCCTTGGCTTTGTATCCCAGCAATGAACGCGGCGGCTAGCTCACCGCTCAAGACCGGATCCTCGGAGAAATACTCGAAGTTGCGCCCGCCAAGTGGGGAACGCTTGAGGTTTACGCCGGGTCCGAGCAGGATCTGCACTCCCTGGGCTTGCGCCTCGATGGCGATAGCCTGCCCCACCTCACTGACCAGTTCGGTGTCCCACGAGGCGGCCAGCGCCGAAGCGGTCGGAAAGCAAGTTGCCGGCAGGCTTGTTCCGATTCCCGGTTCGGTCGAGCGTTGTGCTTTGCGGACGCCAGTCGGGCCGTCGGCGAGCCAAATGGACGGAATGCCAAGCCGGTCAATTGGCCAGGTGGTCCAAAAATCGCGGCCAACGCAAAGCAGAGCTTTTTCTTCGAGCGTCAATTGTGCGACCAGATCGTCAACCGTGGGCGCATGCTCCATTGCATGGACTCCTTTCTGCGGCTCATCCCGCAAGCGGAGCATATCGTACCGTCGGGTCGCGCAGAGAGTTGGGCAGGGTTGAGGCGCGCAGGGCTTGACAGGGCTCGCCGAGAGAGTTAGCATAAGGTCCACTGGTCAACCAATTGACCGATCTACCGGTTGCTCTGAGTGATGCGCTATACAGGCGCGTGGCACGCCGGTCAGCGGTGGTGACGGAAAGGCGAGCTGTGACCGCGGGCGTCGTCCATTCCATTCATCACGTCGGGATCCTCGTCCGGGACGTGGACGCAGCCTTGCCGTTCTATGTCGATCGTCTCCAACTCTCGGTCGTAGACGACGAGTGGTTACCGCAGGTGGGTGCCCGCCTGACGTACCTCACTGGCGGCACAACGCTGATTCAACTTGTCCAACCGACGCACCCCGGTCCGCTGCAGGACCATTTGGAGCGCTACGGCGAAGGCATTCATCACATCTGCCTCGCAGTTGACAATCTTGAAGCCACGTTGCAACGTGTCGCTCCCGGCGCAGCCGTTGCGATCCAGGAGGGTATTCGTGGCCGCCGGACAGTATTCCTGCCCCCTGGACCGAACGGCGTGCGCATCGAGTTGCTGGAAGTCACTGATTGAGGGACGAGGAGACCGGACGTGGGACGCTTAGACGGAAAGATTTGTGTCGTGACAGGAGGAGCGAGCGGGATTGGCCGGGCCGCGGCGAAGGCATTCGTGCGCGAGGGAGCGATCGTCGGCATTCTTGACCGGAACGAGGTCGCGCTTGCAGAAACGGTCGCCGAGCTTGGCGAGGCCGCGTTCCCCCTCCTCTGCGATGTCACAGATGAGCCAAGTGTCGAGCGCGCATTCGCGGAGGTGGACCGGCGGCATGGACGGCTTGATGTGCTGTACAACTGCGCCGCGATTCAGCTGATTGGGCAAGACGCGCCTGTGCATGAGCTTCCTCTGGAGATCTGGGAGCGCACGCACGCGGTCAATCTGCGCGGTGTCTTCTTGACCTGCAAGCATGGCGCCCGTCTGATGATCAAAGCGGGTAGAGGAGGCTCGATTATCAATGCCGGATCGCCGACCGGACTGACGATGAGTGGCGCCGGCTGGCATGCCTATGCCTCATCCAAGGCTGGGGTGATGGGGCTGACACGCGTGATGGCCGCCGATCTGGCGAAGTACGGCATCCGAGTCAACGGCATCGTGCCAGGGACAATTGAGACCAATCTGACACGTGTGCTGACGCAAGATCCGGTCGAGCGAAAGAAGCTGGAGGCGCTGCATCCGATCGGGCGCATCGGCACACCGGAGGATATGGCTGGCATCGCCGTCTTTTTGGCCTCAGATGAATCGGCGTTTGCAACTGGCGCCCATTTTCATGTGGACGGCGGCATCTCAGTCCGCTGAGGCGGCCGCGGGAGTATCCCTCCCGGTCAGGAAAGGAAGCGCTCTCTTCTGGTGGAGCGCGGCACGCTGAGTGAGTGACGAGGAGCGCAATGACCCAGATATTTCGCGTCGGAATCACCCGCGATTTCCTCAAGCCGGATGGCTCGGTCGCTTTTCCTGATATTGGCCTTGGGCTGCTTGAGCAGCAGCCTGGGGTGAGCTACGAATTCCTTGCCGAGAATACCCGCGAGTTGCGTCCCGACCAAATTCGCGGCTTCGATGCCTTGGGCGTCCTCTCGCCGCGGGTGACTGCTGCGACGCTCGAAGGTGCCGACCGTCTGGCAATCCTTGCGCGCTATGGCGTCGGCTACGACAGCGTTGATATCGCTGCCTGCACTGAGCATGGTGTGGCGGTGACTATCGCGCCGGACGGGGTGCGCCGCCCGATGGCCTGTGTCGTCATGACCTACGTGCTTGCCTTGTCGCATCGCCTGGTTGAGCAGGACCGGGCGACGCGCGCGGGCGAGGGATGGACCCGAAAGCTCGATCTGATCGGGACGGGTCTGACGAACAAGACGCTCGGTCTCATCGGGCTGGGGAATATTGCCAGCGAAGTGGTGCGGCTCTCGCGGCCATTTGAGTTGAAGCCGATCGCCTATGATCCCTATGTCTCGCCTGAGCGCGCCGCTGAGTTGGGTGTGCAACTCGTCGATTTGGAGACGCTGCTGCGGACCGCAGACTACGTCGTCGTGCTGTGTGCGCTGACGCCAGAGACGCGAGGGATGCTCAGCGCGGAGCGCCTGGCGCTGATGAAGCCGTCGGCCTTCCTCGTTAGTGTCGCTCGCGGGCCGATCGTTGATCAGGCAGCCCTGACCCGTCTCTTGCAAGAGCGGCGCATCCGTGGCGCCGGTTTGGACGTGTTTGAGCAGGAACCCATCGATCCCAACGACCCGATTCTCAAGCTGGACAATGTGATCGTCTCGCCGCATGCGCTCGCCTGGACTGACGAATGGGCATATATCACGGGGCGGAGCGCCATTGGTGGCATTTTGGAGGTGGCCCATGGCCGGCCACCGGCGCATGTCGTGAATAAGGAGGTGTTGAATTCTCCGAAATTTCTGGAAAAGCTGGGGCGGTACGCCAAGCAGCGGGGTCAGGCTAGGGGCTAGGGGTTAGGGAAGCTTCGAGTTACGAGCTTCGAGCTACGAGTTACGGGCTTCGAGCTATGAGCTTTGAGCAATCAGGCGTCAGGTGTCAGGAGTAAGCCGTTAGCTGATAGCTGGCGGCCGGCAGGCGCGCAAATCATCGTGTCTGTGCATGATGGGTAGGGACGCACGGATGCTTGACCCCTGGCCTGATGGCTGAACGCTGAAAACTGCCGGCCATGGGCTACCGGCAGTAGGCACACACCTGATGGCTGAACGCTGACGGCAAACGGATTTCGCAAGGGAGATACGGATGCGGGCTAACCCAGTGAGAAAGAAGCTGGCGGCGGGGGACGTCGCCATCGGGACGATGGTCTTCGAATTCAACACGACGGGAATTGGGCGCATCATCGGTGCGGCCGGAGCGGAGTTCGCCGTTTACGACATGGAGCATACCGGTTGGAGCATCGAGACGATTCGCATGCTCATGGCAACCGCGCGTGCGGCGGAAACTGTGCCGATGGTGCGTGTTCCCGCCACGCAGTATCACCTGATGGCGCGGCCGTTGGACGTGGGCGCCATGGGTCTGATGGTACCGATGGTTGAAGATGCGGAGCAGGCGCGTCTCATCGTCCAATCGGCGAAGTATCCGCCGCAAGGGCGGCGCGGCTGTGCGTTCGGCATCGCTCACGATGACTACGCCGGTGGCGACGTGCTCGCGAAGATGCAGAGCGCCAACGACGAGATCATGCTCATTGCCCAAATCGAGACGGCTCGTGGTGTGGAAAACGTTGATGAAATCGCCGCTGTTGATGGCATTGATTGTATCTGGATTGGCCACTTCGATTTGACGGCATCGTTAGGTATTCCGGCCCAGTTCGACCACCCAGCGTTCCAAGACGCCGTGGATGCAGTGATTGCCGCGGGCCAGCGGCATGGAAAAGCGGTAGGCATTATGGCGTCGAGCGTGGCCAACGCCCAAGACTGGATCGCACGCGGATTCCGCGCGATCGCGTATTCCGGTGATCTCTGGCTCTACCAGAAGGCGCTCGCGGAAGGCATCTCTGCGATCCGTGATGCCGTGACAGCGGTGGCCGGTTCTTCCGCGACTCCCCCCGCGGGACACGCCGGAGCTAGCAACGGCTGAGTGGCAGAGCGGCGCTGAGTTTGGCGCGATGAGCGAGCGATCACGGCTAACGTCGGGCACGCACCATGGGGTGTTGTGGTTGAGGCGGAGCCGCACCTGAGCGACCAAGGCGATGGCGCAGCGGTGCGGCAAGCGAGGAGGAGCAGAGCGATGGGTGAGACGCGCGATCCAAAGCACGACGAGATGCTCCGCTTGTTTGTTGAGTCACGTGTGAAACGGATGATGGCGGCCTCGATCGATCGGCGGACGTTGCTGAAGCGCTCGGCGGCGGCCGCGGCCGCTCTTGGCACCGTGTCGCTCTTCACGGACTTCACGCCCTCGGCCGTCGCGGCGGCGCGAAAGGCTTTGCAGCAGACGGGAGATTCGGCCGAGGCGGCCGTGGCAGCCGCGCGCAAGCTGAAAGAAGAGGGGAAAGTCGAGAAGCTAACTATCATCTCGGAAGCCGCGCTGCAGGCAGAAGATCCAAAGGTCTTTTCCGGGCCGATGTGGAAGGAGCTAACCGGGATCGACGTGGAGGTTGTCGAGAAGCCATTCGACGACATCTTCCCAACGATGGTTCAGGAGCACATCGCCGGGACTGGAGCGATCGATATCCTGCAGGTGGTGCCCGCCTGGCTAGCGGATTGCGTCAATCAGGGAATAGCCGAGCCGCTCAACCCGTTCATCGACCAGTACATGAACAAAGCCGACCTTGACGACATTCACCCGACCTACCGTGACCTGATGAATTACGGCGGCCAGATTTATGGCCTCTTTGACGATGGCGATACCCTGATCGGCTACTACCGGGCTGACCTGTTTGAGGACCCCGCCAACATGGAGGAGTTCAAGCAGAAGACCGGAAAGGATCTAGCGCCGCCGGCTACCTGGGAAGACTACGACCAGATCCAGGCGTTCTTCACAGAAAAGGGTCAGGGCAAATATTGGGGCGGCGCGAGCCAGCGCAACCCGGTGCAATCCAACCACTGGTTTAGCCAGGAGTTCCGCGTACGTGGCGGGAAGTTCTTCAATGCGGACACCATGGAAGCGACCCTCGACTCGGAGGCCGGCGTCCAAACACTGACGCGGATGCTCGAATCGAATAAGACGATGCCACCGGGTGTCGAGCAATGGGGCTTCATCGAGGTCCTGACCGCTTGGCTGCAGGGCCAGCTTGCCATGGTGGGGTGCACCTGGCCGCCTTATGGCCGCTTTTCCGAGGAGTACGGCAAGGGCACCAAGCAGATGGAGTGGGTGCCGCCATCAACCATCGCGGGCAAGGTGAAGTACTTTGTCATGCCGGGTGGGTGGAGCCAGATGGCCTCTGGCTTCCTATTGAGCGTCTCAGCCGACAGCAAGGCGAAAGAGGCAGCGTACCTCTACATCCAGTGGGCCAACAGTCCGACGATCAGCCTCCAGCGCGTCTTGCTGCCGTACTCGCTACGTGATCCGTTCCGCATCAGCCATTACGAATCGCAAGAGTATCGCAGCAAGTGGCCAAACGCTGGGCTCTATCTCGACACGCTGCGCGCTTCGGCCGACAAGTGCTTGCTGGACCTGATCATGCCCGGCGCGCATGACTTCGAGGTTGCGATGGACCAGATTCTCGGCGCTGCCCAGGGCGGTACGCCGGTGGAGGAGGCGCTCGCGCAGGGCAACAAGGCGTTCAACGATTTGGTTGAGCGGGGTGGCCGGGAGGCGATGAAGGCCGCCTATGCCGAGTACCTCAAGCTCAAGGGAGCCTATCCGGCGTAGAAGCAGGAGATCACCGAAAGCCGGTGAGATAGATTTGGGGCAGGAGCCGGAGGCAGCGCTGGAGAGGCAATCGAGCGGCAACGCGGAGAGGGAGGCGTAGCATCCCTCCCGCAGCGCTACGATCGTAGCGGCATACTCGTAACTTGACACTTCCTCTGGCTCCTGCCTCCAATGTGTTTCCATGAGAAGAGCGAGCGAGTAGCGTGAGCGCGACGTCTCGACCGGCAACCGTGACCAAAGTAAGCCGTTTCGCGGTGGTGCGCGGCTTTGCCGGACGCCGCCGTATGGAAGGCTGGCTGATGGTGGCGCCGGCCGTCTTCATCTTTCTTGTGCTTGGCCTCTTCCCGCTGGTCTATTCACTTGTCGTCAGCTTCCAGCGGCGTGACCTGATGCGTCCTGGCACGAACGAGTGGGTTGGCTTTGCCAACTATGCAAAGGCGTTCCGGGATGATCGCGTTTGGAACGCACTGCAAAACACGATCGGCCTCACCGCGCTCAGCATTGCCATCGAATTCGTGCTTGGCCTTGGTCTTGCCCTGGTGTTGATTGACGAGTTGCGCGGCAAGCGCTTCATCATCCCCATCCTCGTGCTGCCCGTCATGATGGTTCCGGTCATTGTTGCCCTGATTTGGCGCATGCTCTGGGATAATCAATACGGGGCGATTAACCAGATCCTGCGGGTCATCACTGGGAACGACGTCAACATTGTCTGGCTGCTCACCGACAAGAACCGCTCACTCTTCGCCATTCTCGTCACGCAGGTCTGGCAATGGATGCCATTCATGTTTCTGATCTTGCTCGCTGGGCTGGCCGGGATCAATCCGGATCTGTATGAAGCGGCCGCGCTCG
>JBHOQQ010000065.1:0-39161 GCA_042408955.1 Thermomicrobiales bacterium | reverse complement strand
GACTGCCTTCGGCACCTTCTTGCTGCGGCAAGCGTTTCTCAGCTTGCCGCGGGAAGTGCTCGACGCTGCCAAAGTTGATGGCTGCGGCCACCTGCGCTTGCTCTGGGATATCGTCTTGCCCATGGCTCGCCCAGTGCTGGTGACCTTTGGCCTGATTTCGCTGGTCGCCAAGTGGAACGACTATCTGTGGCCACTGGTCGTGACGAATCAGGACCGCATGCGAACGCTTGCCGTTGGCATTTCCTATCTCTACAACCCGGAGACGATAACGCGCTGGGGGCCAGTCATGGCCGCGACGTTCTTTGTTATCGCTCCGCTGATCGCAATCTACGTCTGGGCTCAGCGGCACATCATCGAGGGGATCACATCAGGCGCGACGAAGGGGTAGTGCACCCGTCGCTGAGCCACTAAACGGTGCGTCCACCGGCAAGGGAGCCGGCCCCTTGCCGCGAAGGCGAATGGGGCGGAATGCCGCGCCCGGAGAGTTGTGTCGAAAAGGAGGTTCGGAGGCATGGCAACCAAAGTGGTATCTCGGCGATCGCTCCTCAAGGGAGCGGCAGGCACGGCTGCCACGCTCTCGCTAGCGAAGCGCAGCTCCGTGTTCGCGGCGCCCGCCGTGTTGCAAGAGACTGGATCAAAGGTCAAGGTGACCTACTGGGGCTCATTCACCGATGCCTTGGGAGAGGCCGAGCGGGGCTTGGTTCAGCGGTTCAACGAGTCACAGGATGAAGTCGAGCTGGAGTATCAGTACCAGGGCACCTATGAGGAGACCGCGCAGAAGCTGACCGCCGCCCTGGCGGCCAAGCAGACGCCCGACGTGTCGCTCCTCTCCGATGTCTGGTGGTTCAAGTTCTACCTGAATGGCGCCATCGCTCCGCTGAACGACTTCATCTCGGCCAACAACATCGATACCAGCGACTACGTGGATTCCCTTTGGATTGAGGGCATTCGCGACGGAGTCCAATACTGGATCCCGATGGCGCGTTCGACGCCGCTGTTCTACTACAACAAGGAGATGTTCCGAGAGGTGGGCCTAGACCACGCTCCGGCCACCTGGGCCGAGTTTGAGGAGGTGGCTCCGAAGCTGGTGCGCAAGGATGGTGACACGGTCACGCGCGCGGCCTTTGCCCATCCTTCGGCTGGCTCCTACATCGCGTGGTTGTTCCAGTGCGTGGTCTGGCAATACGGGGGGCGATACTCCGACGAGAATTTCACCATCATGATGACGTCTCCGGAGACGGTCGCCGCCGGGGAGTTCTATCGCCGGTCGGTAGTCGATGGCTGGGCGTCAACTCCGCAGGATATCAACACGGACTTTCTCAACGGCCTGACGGCGTCCATGATGGCATCGACCGGTGGGCTCGCGGGGATCACGCGGGACGCGAAATTCGAGTTTGGCACAGCGTTCCTGCCGGAAGGACCCGCCGGCTTCGGCTGCTGCACCGGAGGCTCCGGGCTGGCGATCCTTGCCGACAAGCCCAAGGAGAAGCAAGAGGCTGCTTTCAAATTTGTCATGTATGCCTCCTCCCCAGAAGGCACAGCCTGGTGGTCACAGAACACGGGCTACATGCCGGTGCGCAAGTCGGCGGCGCTGAGTGAGGAGATGCAGGCGTTCTTCGCCACGAATCCCAATTTCAAGACTGCCGTCGATCAGTTGCCGAAGACGCGGCCCCAGGATGCCGCCCGAGTCTTTATTCCGAACGGCGATCAGATCATCGGTAAGGGGCTTGAGGAGATCACGATCACGAAGTCCGACGTGTTGCCGGCGTTTGAGCGTGTCCAAAAGACGCTCGAAGAGGAGGCGAAGCCGGTTCTGGAGGCGCTGAAGGCGCGCCAGGGTTAGCACGCCCCTCGCCCGGCGCCGGTCATTCCAAGCGCGGCGAGGGATCGCTCTCCGTTTTGCGGCGCCACAAGCGCGGCTGACATAAGCTCCCGATGGTTGGGGATCGCAGCATAGCAGCGCATGTGGTTCGGCGGAAGCGAACGCGATCCCTCGCTGCGCACTCCTGCGCTCGCGCGAATGGATGACAGCAGGGGCGGCGAATATCTGCCAGGGGCGTCGTCATCCCGCAGGTCGAGCCGACCGCCCGCTATAGAGCCAGGGCGATCAGTGCACCCAAGCAGAGAAATGGGCCGTACGGCATCGCCTGGCGACGGCCAGCCCGGCGCGTCACGAGGATGAGCACGGCGCCGATCCCGGCGAGGGCGATGCCATAGAACAGCGCGCCAAGCACGACCGACCAGCGCACCATTGCACCGATCATTGCAGCGAGGTAGATGTCTCCCCGGCCGAAAGGCACGACGCGCGTGTTGTGGTAGAGCGCGATGGCGAGCAAGTAAAACCCAGCGAAGATTAGCGTCGCAGCAACGAGCCCGAACACGGAGCGCAGCAGCGCGCTGGCGCCGTCGGCGAGTGCGAAGACGAATCCAGCAAGCGTGCCTGCATAAATGACATTGGTGTAAATGAGCCGCGTCCAAAGGTCAACGAGCAAGATCAGCAGGAGCGGCACCGCGAAGACGAGCACCGAGACGAGTGTCAGCCACTCGTCCTGGCGCCAGGCGGCCAGCGCATAGTACGCGGCGACGCTCCCCTCGAAGACGACACGCCAGATTGGCTGCCGGGCTCCACAAGCCGGACACGACCGGGCGAATCCGAACCCAAAGAACGGCAACCAGCTCGCAGCGGGCAGTGCGGCGCCGCATCCGCGTGTTGTCGGCGCGTTCGCCTGTGCGGACGCTGGCGCGGCGTCCTCTCCGTTTAGGGTCGTCGCAACTGGCGAGAAGGAGACCGTCAAGGGGCCGTCGCAATATGCGCCGGAAAAGAGTGGACGGCGCATCGCCTGGTTCCGTGCCACCACCCAAACGGCACTGCCAGCGAACAGCCCGAGCACCGCTAGCGCAGCGATGACTCCCCCGCTCACGATCGAGCCGCCCGCGCCTGCCGAGCCGCCTTGAGCATCACCGCCAGCGGCGCCTCACGTCCGGTCCAAAGCTGGAAGGCCTTAGCTCCCTGGTAGACAAGCATGGGGAGCCCATCAAGCGTGCGCAAGCCGCGTTCTCGCGCCGCGATCAAGAGGTCGGTATCCCGGTAGGTGAGATCCACGACGAGCGCATTGGCGGGGAGGGCAGCAAGCCAGTCGAGGGGGATGGGCGCCTCTCCAGGATGCCAGCCGAGCGAGGTGGCGTTGATGAGAATGGACGATCGCTGCAACTCCGGGAGAAGCGCTCGCTCTTCCAGGCTGGTGACCGCGATTGGCGTCGGATCGAGGTCACCGGCCAAGGCCGTGGCACGATCCACGCTCCGATTGGCCACGACGATTCTCGTGAGTCCCAATGCTTCTAAAGCGAGCACCACCGCCCGCGCCGCGCCGCCAGCTCCCAGCACCAGCGCGTACCGGACTCTCGCGTTTGGACATGCTTCGATGAGGGACGTGGCAAAGCCTTCGATATCCGTGTTGTCACCGATCAGCAGACCATCGCGATGAATGACGGTATTGACAGCGCCGGCGCGGCGGGCGAGCGGGGTCACCTCATCGAGATAGCCCATGACCGCTTGCTTGTGCGGCACGGTGATGCTCGCGCCGAGCACGTCAGGATCACGGAGCGACATGATACGTGCCGGGAGTTCCCGCGCTGGCGTCGGCCAGAGCTCATAGATGGCCGGGATACCCAGAGCGTCGAATGCGGGCTGCTGCATCGCTGGCGACAGCGAGTGCGCCACCGGGTCGCCGATCACGCCGAGACGAAACCGCTTCGTCATCCGCCACCATCCTGCACGGGTTGAATCGGCACGGTCTCGCCTTCACCGCTCGTGTCCAAGGGTGAATCCGGGCCAAAAGGATCGCTGCCTGGAGCGGGCGCCTCAGCGACACCGTTGATGTAGTTGATGTTCTGATTCTGCTCACCCTCTGTGGCCGCGAAAAGGTGGCGGCCAGAGCCGTCTTTGAGGGCCACGAAGTAATAGTATGGTGTCGAGGCGGGGAAGAGCACCGCCTTGATCGAGGCCAGGCCAGGATTGCAGATCGGCCCTGGGGGCAGCCCGGCATTTTGGTACGTGTTGTACGGGCTGTCAAAGTACAGATCGTCGCCGCTCAGTTTCGGCCACCACTCCCCCTTGCGCTTGCCAATCGCGTACTGAACCGTCGGATCGGCATCGAGGGTCCATCCCTCGTTGAATCGCTTCAAGTAGACATCCGCGATGATGGGGCGCTCCTCGGAGACGGCTGCTTCGCGCTCCACGAGCGAGGCAAACCGCAGCACTTCGTTGAGCGTGAGCCCCATCTCCTCAGCGCGCTTGCGCATATCCGGGGTGACCTTGGCATCGAAGTTCGCTAGCAGCTTTTGAATAATGTCCTCTGGCGCCTCGTCAGCATAGATCTCGTAGGTATCCGGGAAGAGATACCCCTCAAGCGACTTCGCATCTGGCCGGTCCGCGAGGAAATCGAATCGATCCGAAGAGTACTTCTTCACCGCATCCAGGAACGCCTTACCCCCCGGCTCGTAGCCGATTCTGTCAAGCTCATCGGCGATCTGCTCTGTCCGCCAGCCTTCGATGATCCGCAGGGTCAGCACCTTGCGCTGTGCGGTCACTGGCCTCGTTGCCTTCTTATCACCGATGATCACTGCGATGATGTCATCGGTGGCCATCCCCTTATAGAGTGTATGCTTTCCTGGCTTGAAATCGCGGCGCAGAAACTGCATCCGCGCTTTGAAATACATCTCATATTTGATCAAACCCTTGTCGTGGAGCTTCTTCGCCACCTCATCAGCGGTATCATCTTCCCGGATGGTGATGGTGACGGCTTTCCCGACATCCTCCGCGACGGCTTGATCGCGTGCATAATCAAAGACGCGAAGACCGCCGAACGCGATCAACGCGCCGACCACGGCGATCGTCGCAATCTTGAGTGTCTGTACCATGAGCTGGACCATCGCACGAGCCTTTCCGACCGCCGGCCGTGGCCGCCGCTGCCACATGGGTCGCCAGACCGGCAGCCACCACGCGCCCGCGGGAGGGCACGGGTCATTGTAGTGCCGCCGGTCAACACCTACAACCAGCAGCCGCAGGTGCCGGTTTCCCCGCACGGCGGTGAGGACGCGCGAGCGCTGCCCAAGCTGATCGTCATTGCCGGCCCCACCGCCGTCGGCAAGACAAAGCTCGGCATCGAGCTTAGCTTGCGCTTCGACGGTGAGGTGATCAACGCCGATTCCCGCTACTTTTATCGCGGGATGGATATCGGCGTTGCCAAACCCGACATCATCGAGCGCCGGGGCGTTCCGCATCATCTGATCGACATCCTGGACCCGGACGACGAGATGTCGCTGGCGCTCTACCAAGAGCTTGCGATGCGCGCCATAGCCCAGGTGCACGCGCGCGGGCGCGTTCCCTTCCTCGTCGGCGGAACGCCCCTCTACATCAACGCCGTCGTTGAAGGCTGGAAGATTCCTCGTGTTCCCCCGAATCCAGCGTTCCGCGCCCACGTAGAAGAGCTGGCCGCGCGTGTCGGTGTCCAGCCGCTGGCTGAGCGGCTGGCCGCGGTCGACCAGGTCGCGGCGGCGCGGTGTGGCACGAACCTTCGCCGCATCATCCGCGCCCTTGAGGTGTACGAGGCGACTGGAGTGCCGATGTCGGAGCAAGAGGGCAAGGGGCCGCAGCCGTACGCCACCCTTGAGCTCGGTTTGACCATGCCGCGCGACAAGCTCTATGCCGCCATCGATCGGCGCGTTGATGAGCAAATCGAGCGTGGCCTGGTCGAGGAGGTGCGGCTGCTGCTCGAAAGCGGGATCTCACCCCAGGCTCCGGCGATGAGCGCGCTGGGCTACCGCCAGCTTATCCCGTATTTCCGCGGTGAGATATCACTCGACGAGGCCATCGCGCGCATCAAGGCGGACACGCACCGGTATGTGCGCCATCAGGAGACGTGGCTGCGCCGGAACCGCCGCCTCATTCCGATCGATGTCACCCAGCCGGACTGGATCGAGCGCGCCGCGGAACTCGTGGAGCAGTTTCTCGAGAGTCCCGCTTGGGTTCCGCAATGAGATTCCCCCACGTGGTTATACGTGTGCGGGCTGTCCACTGGACAGCGCCCGATGTGCCGCGTCCAGCACCCGCCTCGCCACTCGCTCGGCCTCCGCGCTGGCTGCCGGTGGAAGTTCGCCCGGCTTCTGATCCAGATACGACTCCGCTGGCACATCGCAGCGAGTGTGCTGAATACGCTGAGCGCTGTAGACACGCACGCTCAGTGCGTCCGGCTCGATCAGCAGCGCCTCTTCTGTCCCCAAGAATTCCAACCGCACCTCGGTATCGACCGGGAAGCTCTCCGGCAGCAGCGAGCCAATATCGAGCGTCCCGACCAGGCCGGAAGCGAATCTGAGAACGATCACCCAGGCGGGCATGCCAGCGCGCACAGAGACTTCAGAAGCTGCTATCGTCACTGGGTGTTCCTGCAAAGCGTCGAGCATCAGCGCGATCACCGGGAGGCTGAGCGTGTCGAAATCAGCAGGCGTGCATTCTTTGGTGCGCACCGAGCCATACACCGCCAAGCGGCGACCCAACCGTCCCTGATGCACAGCGTCGCATGCCAGCGCGACGGCTGGGACCCGGCGCAGCGCGGCATAGGTCAGCGGCGGGCTGCTCACTGCGTCACCTCCGATCGTGTTACCGGGCCGATCTCCTCCAAGCGTACCCACCGGTGCTCCTGACTCGATCGCACGAGCGCGATCGCGATCGCGAGCGCCTGTCGGGCATCCCAGGGATCGAGGGGTGGTGGCCCACCCCGCTGAACTGCCTGTACAAACCCTCGCACCTCCGAGACATATGCCTCGGCCACGTGCAGCAGCGTCCCCCAGTTCGCCGGGAAACGAGTCCCCTGGGCATTGATCGCCTGCAGTGTGGCCATCTCGGTGTCGTACGCCCGAACCGCTCCGTGAGTACCAACCACCTCAGTCATGTGGGCGATGGGGTAGCCGGGCGGCAGGCGATTGACGACTTCCGTGCATCCGATGGCGCCGCTAGCGAACCGGATGATCGTCGAGAGCATATCCGGCACTTCGCCATCGGGGTCCGTGATCCGGCTCTCCGCGTACACCTCTACTGCTTCCGAGCCGGTAAACCACCGGAACAGATCGGTCTCGTGGACGGCATTCGTCAGCGCTGCTCCTTGGGAAAACCCTGACAGCGCGAGCCACGGCCGGCGATCACCCTCGCGCTCGCGCGGCAACCAGTATTCGTGCGCCTGGTCAACCGCCGTGTACATTGCCTGAGCACGGCGCTCGTTCTCTCGAACGAAGCGCACGTCGCCCACCTCCCCAGCCACGATCGCATCGTGGATGCGCTGGTAGCGCGGGATGAACCTGCGGCTGTGGCCAACCATGAGCGTCACCCGTGCTCGCCGGCAGGCGTCGAGCATGGCATCGGCCTCAGCAAGATTTGCCGCCATCGGCTTTTCACAGAGGATGTGCTTGCCTGCTTCCGCGGCCGCGATTGCCTGCTCGGCGTGAAGGAACTCTGGCGTGCAGATCAGCACGGCATCAATATCAGCGCGGTCCAAGAGGTGCCGGTAGTCGGTATAGGCGCTTTCACACCCGAAGTGCTGCGCCGCGCGCTTGGCCGCCGTCTCCCGCACATCGGCAATGGCGACGAGCTCGACGAGCTCGCGGAGGCGAGCGATCGCTGGTAGGTGGGCGCTCCAGGCAATCGTCCCCGCGCCGATCAGTCCGATACGCAGCGGCCGCATGATCCCTCCCTTGCTCGTGCGCTCATCTCTTTACGGTGTATCCTACCGAACTCGGGGCCGGATGCGCTGCTGGACCATGTGGCTGCTGAGACAACCCGATTGAACCGCACGATTCCTGACTTTGTGGTGAGCCACCTGGTTGCATGCCTGTACCCGTGACGTAGGATGATGTCGGTTGAAGGAGGGCTAGCCTCAAGCCGATGAATATTCTGATCATCGATCCAACCGGCTCCATCGCATCGCGTGCTGAGCCACTGTTTCGCGCGCGGAATTGGACGTGCGCGACGACGGCCAGCCGCGCCTCGGCATTATCCGTGGTCGTGCGTGAGGTGCCGGACGTCATCCTCGTGCACGGGGATGGGCCCCGCGGTGAAGCAGCGCATCTTTGCCAGCAGTGCAAGGCGAACGCGCTGACGTCTGGGATTCCGCTGATCGTGATTGAGGAGGCGCCACCGCCTGCCTGGCTCTTGATGGGCATGCCGGCCGAGGCAATCCTCCAAGCTCCGTGGGAACCGGTAGAGCTTCTCCACCATATCGAGGCGCTGCTGCCGGCGCAGATCGGCTCAGGTTCGCTGGACGATCTGACAAACTTCCCGCGCCGCCGCTCGATACTGGACGACATTGCCCGCCGTCTGCTGGCCAGGGAAATCTTTAGTGTCGGCTTGCTCAGCCTCAGGGAGACCGAAGCGTATCGCCAGGATTATGGCCGGACCGGGCTCGACCAGTTCGTTGTCCTCGTCAGTGTTTTGCTGCGCCGCCATACGGCTGGCTCAACCCCGGTCAGTATCGGCTACCTGGAGGAGGGTGCGTTTCTCATCACGGGCTCGGCATCCACCGTCCACGAGATCATCTCGCAGACGATTCGCGATTTCGACGCGCTAGTGCCCGCGTACTATGAGATGGATACGCTCTTCGGGCAGACCGAGGCTCACGAGGTTGGACCGGCCACCTGGATCACCCTCAACGGCTTTGCGATGCTGGTGGAGCCGGACCGGTTCGACCATGCCGTGCAGATCGGTGCGATCTTGAGCGATGGCCTGCTCGCTGGCCAGGACGCCTTGCAAATCTCTAGCGCGAAGGTGTCCCCGACCGAAACCGCTAGCATCGCCGCGGACTGAGCCTGCTGAATTCTTGATAATCTACTCGAAAACTCATCAACTCACTGCCCAGATGCTATACTCGTGGGCGATGAGCCAGGCTGTTGGTGGCTCCGGGGTTCGCGTAGCACGACGCTCCAGCAAATCCCGTCCGTTGTGCCCCGGAGGTGCCGGGGCTAGCTGGAAAGTGAGCGTAACGTATGGTGGCAACGGAGACGCGACCAGAAGCGACTGGATACATCCACCCCGAGGTCCTCGTCTCGACCGAGTGGGTGGCTGAGCATCTCAACGATCCCAAGGTGCGGATCGTCGAATCCGACGAGGATATTCTCCTCTACGACGTCGGTCATATCCCCGGCGCGGTCAAGCTCGATTGGCACACAGACTTGCAGGATCCGGTCGAGCGAGATTTCGTGGATAAGGCCGGGTTCGAGGCGCTGATGAGCCGCGTCGGGATCAGCAACGATACGACCGTGGTGTTCTACGGGGACAAGAACAACTGGTACGCCTGCTACACGTTCTGGCTCTTCAAGTACTATGGGCACGAGGATTGCCGGGTGATGAATGGCGGGCGTGCGAAGTGGGAGGAAGAAGGCCGCCCGTACACGCGCGAGGTGCCATCGTATCCGGCGACGGTCTACCATGCGAACGATCCCGACCCGCGCATTCGCGCGTTTCGGGACGATGTGATGGCGATGCTCACCTCTGGTAACCTGGAAGCCGGCAAGGCGGCGCTGGTGGACGTCCGCTCGCCTCAGGAGTACAGCGGCGAGGTGATTCACATGATCGGCTATCCCCAGGAGGGCGCGCAGCGGGCGGGCCACATCAAGGGCGCTCGCAACATCCCCTGGGGCAAGGCTGCCAATCCTGATGGTACCTTCAAGAGTGCTGAGGAATTGCGTGCGCTGTACCAGAGTGAGGGCATCACTCCAGACAAAGAGGTGATCGCCTACTGCCGAATCGGTGAGCGGTCGAGCCACACCTGGTTTGTGTTGACCTATCTGCTCGGCTATCCCAACGTGCGAAACTATGATGGCTCGTGGACCGAGTGGGGTAGCATGGTCAACGTGCCGATTGAAAAGAACGTCTAATCGGGGTTCGGGCTGGGGGTTAGGGGATGGGGACACGGCCGGCATGTGTTCGGCATTCCCAATTCCTGACCCCTAGCCCCCTGGCCCCCGGAGTGAAGCGGCCTTGGATCGACAGGCATACATCGAGCACATCCTGGATCACTACGAGCATCCCCGCAACAAAGGCCGGATGGACGATGCCACCGTTCAACTTGGTGGCGGCAACCCTGGCTGCGGCGATCTCATCACGATCTATCTCAAGATCGGCCCAGACAACCGGATCGAGCGCGCGTCGTTCGAGGGCGAAGGGTGCACCATCAGCCAGGCTGGCGGCTCGATCATCACTGAGATGATCGAGGGGATGACGCTTGATGAAGTCAAGGCGCTCGGCACCCACACCATGATCGAGGAGATGGGGGAAGACGTCGTCAAATCCCGCGTGCGCTGCGCGACGCTGGCGTTGGGCACTGCCCAGGCCGCGGTTCAGGAATATGAGCGCTCGCAATCCCGTGCATCCATCGCGGAAGCATCAGATCGCGCCGACGCGGCTGCACGGGCGTCTTCACCTGCCACCTCATGATCCGTCGCACCTCTCGGCGCTCCGCGCGTCGCTGAGCATCCAGTCTTCCGCACGCTGATCAGCCCTAGCTGCTGGCTAGCGTTTTGCTGTCCCTTTCGCGAAAATGCACCCATCCATCGCGGTTCGTTCGGAGCAACGCGGAGGGTGCTAGGCTGGGACAATTCTCCGACATCCCGGAAATCGCGCTTGCCGTTGCCTGGCACGAAGGCCGGGTTGGCGATCGTCTCTGCACGGTAGATGGCCGCTTGATAGATGTGGTGCACCGCGGCATCTGGACGCATGGCTTCGGCCCCGATTTCCGGGACGCCATGCTGGTGCTCGACGGCCGCGCGCTTGTCACTGGATCCATTGAAATCCATGTGTCCACCGCTGGCTGGATCGAGCACGGGCATCACACCGACGCGAGGTACAACAGCGTGGTGCTCCATCTTGTGCTCCGTCACGACGGGAGCGAAACCCGGCGGGCGGATGGCGCGCTCGTGCCGGTTGCCGAGCTCGGCCTTAATCCGGCGACGCTTCCGAGCGTCGAGCGGCATGCTCGCGCCTGGGCGATGGTCGGCGGGGAGGTCTGCGCCGAGGCATGGGCACGCGAGCACTCCGCGTCCGTCCGCGAGGTACTCTGGCGGCTCGGTGATCGGCGGCTAGCGGTCAAGGCTGCGCGCCTAGAGGCGCGGCTGACCGCGTTGCCGCCGGGCGAGGTGCTCTATCAGGAGCTGTGGGATGGGCTCGGCTTCTCCGCCAATCGGATGCCAATGCGGGAGGTAGCCCAGCGCCTGCCTCTGGCAGCGGTGGAAGCGGTCCTCGCCACGTGCCAACAGCAAGATCGCCTGGCGCTGGCGCGAGGGCTCCTCTTCGGGGTGGCCGGGATGTTGCCGCTCGCGCCGTCTGACGCGGCGGTGGCTCACCTGCGTCCTGACGATGTGGAAGCGGCTGAGCGCCTGTGGCGCGAGCGCGGCTCGGCCTGGCATGGCGAGAGCTTGCCGCCTACCGCCTGGACACGGGCGCGAGTCCGCCCCGCTAATCATCCCGCACGGCGGCTAGCCGCCGGCGCGGCGATACTTGCCCAAGCCAGGGGCGGCCTTCTCGCCGCTCTCCTGGACCCTCTTCGGGCGGGGTGCGATCCCTCTCCGACGATCCAGGAACTTGCCAGTTGGGACGGCACGGTGGGCATCGGCGCCGACCGCGCCGCGGGCCTCACCGTGAATGCAATCCTGCCGTTCGCCCTGGCGCTGGCCAATCAAAACAGTGACCCGGCACTTTCCGACGCCGTCGCCATGGTCTGGGAGCGGTTGCCACCGGCCGAGCCGAACGAAGCTACACGCCGCGCGCTGCGGCAGGTGGCGGGCTCGGCGCGCCTTGGTGGCCTTGGCGCCCGCGGCCAGCAGGGACTGCTGCATCTGGATGCCACGCTGTGCGGACCGCGCCGCTGCTACGAATGCCCGGTCGCCCAGCTTGTAGCCGGTGAGAGCCTGGTTCAGGAGCGTGGTTAGAAGTAATTCACCGTGATGCCGCCGTCTACCACGAACGTGGTCCCGGTCATCCATGACGACTCATCGGACGCGAGGAAGACCGCAGCCCAAACGATATCCTCGGCCCGTCCGAACCGCCCCAGCGGGATCCTGTTCAACCGCTTCATTTTTTCCTCTTCGTTGGGGAAAAGCGACTCAATGAGCGGGGTGAGAACCGGGCCAGGGCAAATGGCGTTTGCGCGGATGCCCTGCCGCCCGTATTGCACCGCGAGCGAGCGCGTGAGCGAGAGCACGCCCCCTTTGCTCGCCGTGTAGGCATCCTGCGGCACGGTGCAGCCAACGAGAGCGACGAACGACGCGATGTTGATGATCGAGCCGCCGCCCGCCTCGATGAGCGCCGGCACACCGTGCTTGCAGCAGAGAAAGACCCCCCGTAGGTTCACATCGAGAACGCGCTGCAGTGTCTCCTCGGAAGTCTCGACGACGGAGGTATCCTCGTCCGGGAAGATGCCGGCATTGTTATAGAGGACATTGAGCTTGCCGAAGCGGCTGACCCCCTCCTGCACCCAGCGATAGACGTCTTCGGAGCGGGAGACATCGCCGGTCAGCGGCAGCACCGCGTCGCGCAGGGCCGGGTCGAGCTCCGCCACCGTCTGCTCTAGCCCGCCAGCGTGGATATCCGTGGCGATAACCTTCGCGCCGTGCTCGGCGAACATTCGCGTTGCGACACGGCCCATGCCGCTCCCCGCGCCCGTGATCAGTGCAACCGTGTTTGCCAGCCGCATCCCTCGCCCCTCGTTGGTAGCCGATAGCCGATAGCCGATAGCCGGTAGCCATTGCCGGAATTGTTGCGAGACCGGCTGTGCGCCCGAGCAGAATCGGTCAGCGATTATTGGTACTCTATCGCATGGCGGCTGGAGTGACGAATGCCCTCCGCAATGATCGTGTGGCTTGCTCACCGATCGTTGCAGTTATCTGCTAGGCGACAGCGAACGCAGCCTACCGGCTATCGGCTATCCGCTATCGGCTATCAACGAGGAGCGACCGCATGCCCGACGTTCCGATCATTGATGCGCATGTTCACCTGTGGGATCCCCAGCGATTCATGATTCCGTGGCTGGATCAGGTTCCAGCGCTCAATTCGCCACATCTTCTGCCAGAGTACGATCAGGCGACCGCAGGCCTCCAGATTCAGGGCTTGGTGTATCTCGAGATCGACATCGCGCCGCATTACGCCCTCTCCGAGGCGCGGGAAATCGCCCGGCTCGCCGAGTCCGAGCCGCGCATCCTTGGCATCGTCCCGCACGCGCCGCTGGAATATGGCGAGCGCGTCCGCGCTTATTTGGAAGAGCTCGTCTTGATCAGTCCGAAGATTAAAGGGATCCGCCGCCTGACCCAGCAGGAGCCGGATCCGCAGTTTTGCCTGCGGCCGGATTTTGTGCGTGGCGCCCAGCTTCTCCCTGAGTACGGCCTCTCCTGCGATCTCTGTTGCTATGCGAAGCAACTCGGGCCAACAGTCGAACTTGTCCGCCGTTGCCCCGAGACGAGCTTCATCCTCGACCACATCGGCAAGCCGAATATCCGTGGCGGCGAGCGCGAGCCGTGGATGAGCCATATGCGCGAGCTCGCCAGCCTGCCCAACGCCTTTTGCAAGATTAGTGGGGTGGCGACGGAGGCGCATCACGACCGCTGGACGATCGAGGATATCAAGCCGTACGTGCTGCACGCGCTGGAAGTCTTTGGCGAGGATCGGGTGGTGTTCGGAAGTGACTGGCCGGTCTGCACGCTCGCCACGTCCCTGCGCCGCTGGGTGGACACGCTCGACGAGCTGACGCACGACCTGCCCGACGCGGCCAAGTGCAAGCTGTGGAATGAGAACGCCCGCCGCTTCTACCGGCTGGATGATTGACCGAGCGCATCGCTGGGCGGAGGGCACGGATGGAGGATCGGGACGGTGACAGAAGAGACAAGCGGGACGGTCACGCGGGACGAGCTCATCTCGTTGATTCGATCCGGCGCGATTGATACGGTCATCGTCGCTATCTGCGACATGCAAGGGCGGCTCATGGGCAAGCGGCTGACCGCGCCGTTCTTCCTGGAGCATGTCGCCGAGCACGGCTCCCATTTCTGCACCTATCTCCTCGGCACCGACATGGAGATGAACACGCCTGATGGCTTCGCGCTGATGAATTGGGAGACCGGTTATGGCGACTATCTTGCCCAGCCGGATTGGCAGACGGCCCGAGTTCTCCCCTGGCATGAGAAGACGGCGTTGATTTTGGCCGATGCCGTGGACGAATCCACCGGCGACCTTGTCCCCGTTGCTCCCCGCTCGATCCTCCGCCGGCAAATCGCTCGCTGCGAGGAGCGTGGCTTCACACCGATGATGTCCACCGAACTCGAGTTCTACCTTCTGCGCGATAGCTACGATGACGCGGCCGCGAAGGGATTCCATCACCTTCAGCGCTTCGGCTGGTACAACGAGGATTATCACTTGCTCCAGGGAGCCAAGGCCGAGCCGCTCTACCGGACACTGCGAAATCAGATGTCGGGCGCGGGCGTGCCGATCGAGTGCTCCAAGGGCGAGGCCGCGCCGGGTCAGCATGAGGTCAACATTCATTACGCCGATGCTCTTGAGGCCGCTGACCGCGCCGTTCTCTTCAAGCATGGCGCGAAAGAAATCGCCTATCAGCACGGGTTCGCCGTTACGTTCATGGCCAAGCCGGACCAGACATGGACCGGTTCAAGCGGGCACATTCACCTTAGCCTGTGGGATCCAGCCAGGCAGCGCAATCTCTTTGCCGCCCATGAAGGCGGCCCCGAAATGTCGGAGCTGATGCGCTGGTTTCTCGGTGGCCTGATCGCTTGCACGCGTGAGCTTGCGCTCTTCATCGCCCCAAATGTCAATTCGTATAAGCGCTTCGCTGTCGCAAGCTGGGCGCCGGTTAATATCGTCTGGGCGCGGGACAACCGCACGTGCGGATTCCGGATTGTTGGGCGCGGCGACGGCTTGCGCATCGAGAACCGCTTCCCCGGTGGGGATGCGAATCCATATCTGGCGTTCGCCGCGGTGCTCGCTGCCGGGTTGCACGGGATCGACCACCGTCTTGAGCCACCACCGGAGTTTCGCGGGAACGGCTATCTCGCCACCGGAGTGCCACGTGTCCCACGCGCGCTCTACGAAGCGATGATTGCCTGGGAGCAAAGTCAGGTGGCGCGCGCTGCCTTTGGGGAGGTGGTTGTGGCACATTACCTCAACGCGGCGCGCGTTGAGCAGGCAGCATTCGACGCCGCCGTCACTGATTGGGAGCGGGCGCGGTATTTCGAGCGCGGGTGACCAGGAAGGGATACTCCCCGCTGTGACGGCTTGGCTGCGCCCGGCACGCTGGCGATAAGGATGGTTACACGTGACGATTGCTGAGGCTTCTGTGCTCGGCGCCATGAAGCAACCTGATACCAGGTTGGATCAGACACGGGCGCCGCTGGTAGAGGCACTGGCCGCCTATCGCGCGGCGCAGATAACACCGTTTTCCACGCCGGGACACAAACTCGGTCATGGCATGGCCCCGGAGCTGCGTGACCTCTACGGTATGGCCGCCCTCCGATCCGACATCCCCGTTAGCGGCGGCGTGGATGATATTCATTTTCGCCAGCAGACGGTGCGCAAGGCGGAAGACCTCGGCGCCGCGGCCTGGGGCGCAGATCGTTCGTTCTACCTCGTCAATGGCTCCTCGACGGGCAACCATGCCTTTTTGCTCGGCATGCTGCGGCCGGGTGAGAAGGTGGTTGTGGCGCGCGATCTCCACAAGTCGCTGCTCGTTGCCCTCATCCATACCGGAGCGATCCCGGTCTACGTCGCCCCACGCCTGCACCCAGAGGCACATATCGGACTGGGGATCGATCCAGGTGATGTTGCAGCCACCCTTGATGCCCATCCGGATGCGAGGCTGGTCGCGCTCGTCAGCCCATCGTATTGCGGCATTGCCTCGGATGTCCGCGCGATCGCGGCCGTCGCCCATAAGCGGGGCGTGCCGGTCTACGTTGATGAGGCCTGGGGGCCGCACTTTCCGTTCCATCCAGCGCTTCCGCCGTCGGCGATGGCTTCTGGAGCCGATGGCTCGGTCGTCAGCACCCACAAGATGCTCGGCAGCATCACCCAATCAGCGATCCTGCACGTCAAGGGATCGCGTATTGATCTTCAGCGCATTGAAACCGCGGTCGGCATGGCGCAGACAACGAGCCCGGCCGCATCCATTCTGGCGTCCATTGATGCCTGCCGCCGGCAGATGGCGCTCCACGGGCGCGAGCTATTGGAGCGGACGCTGTCGCTGGCCTACGAAGCGCGACAGCGGCTGGCAGCGATTCCCGGTATTTCCGTGCTTGATGGGAATGACCTTGGTGCTGTGCATTGGGACCCGACCCAGATCATGATCGACGTGCACGCGCTTGGCCTGACGGGTTTTGCCGTGGAAACGTTGCTACGCGAACGTTTCCACATTGTCCCAGAGATGAGCGACCTTCTGGGCATCAAATGCCTGATCACCATCGGCGACACGCCAGCCAGCATCGATCGCCTGGTCAACGCAATGGCGGCGATTGCCGAGGAGTGTGGTGGTCATCAAGCGGGTGATGGCGCCAGCACGCTCGGCGTGCACCTGCGCTCGTCCGGGCCGGTGCTCGCGCCTGGCGAACAGGCGATGTCGCCCCGTGAGGCATTCTTCGCTCCATCCTGCGCGGTGCCGCTGGCCGAAGCAGTGGGCAAGGTGTCTGCTGAACTTGTGATCCCCTATCCACCAGGAATCCCGGTGCTCGCTCCCGGTGATGTCATCTCGCCGGACAAGGTGGAGTATCTCCAGTTCGGGGCTGCCCAAGGGATGTACATTTCTGGCGCTGCAGACCACCGGTTGGAAACCATTCGTGTCGTCGAGTCATCGCGATCGACCCGAGCTTGAGGAGGCAGATCAGGCAAGTTCCGGCTTGGCTCGTAGCGTGCGGAACCTACCGCGGAAAACCGGAGATACATGCCAGGCGTAGGATGTGATATCCGGAGCTTGTGCGACATCCGGATCGGATTGCTCGGAGACACCGGAAGGGGGACGCCATGGCGACAAGAACCGGCTCGGCATCACGATCTTCGGATCGCCTCACTGTCCGGAGAGCCGATTGGCTCGCGGATAGCGTGGTCAGTGGCTTCGTGGCAACGGTGGCGATGACTGCCATCATGGCGCTGGCGTATGGGGTGGCACGCGCGATTGGCGACGAGCAGGGCACGACGGTCGAGCGCTGGTTCTGGGCACTGACGCACAACCCAGTTACTCGCACGACCCAGGATGCGATCGGCCTGGCGATCGCGCTGAACCTTGGCGTAGGCAGCTTCTGGGCGCTGGTGTATGCCTACCTGGTCGAGTTCCGCTTGCCAGGGCCAGGTTGGCGCCGTGGCATGCTATTCGCGCTGGCGCCGTGGCTCCTCTCCATCGTCGCCTTCCTGCCGGTGATGGACGCGGGCGTCCTTGGGCGTGACATTGGCGCGGGACCGCTTCCGGTGCTTGGCAACCTCATTCTGCACCTCGTCTATGGCGCCGTGCTCGGCGCGATCTACGCCGCGAATCCGGAGTGGACCGAGAGCGCCGATTTCGACAAGACGCTTGCCATCGCTCAGCAGCGTGCCGCCGCGCTCGGGATCGCACTCGGACTGATCGCCGGCGCGGTTGGTGGCTGGCTGCTTGGCCCATCGCTCGATGGCATTGCCGGGCGGGGCATGATCGCCCTGATCGGCGCCTTGACGCTCGGCGCGCTGGGCCTTCTCCTAGGCATGCTCATCGGTGGCGATACACGCGCGTCCCAATCGCGCTCCGAGGTGTCCTAGCGGGTTGCGCCGATACCGCCGGGCAGGCGTTGCTGCCGTGTCCTGACCTTCTCCATCAGACCGGCGAGCCGGTCGGCGGCGGCCTTGATCGTCTCTTCTCGCTTGGCGAAGCAGAATCGGGCAAGGAGCGGCGCCCGGCTGGCATCGGCATAGAACGCCGAGGGAGGCACGGCGGCCACACCCACCTCCGCGGTCAGGAAGCGGCAGAACGCCACATCGGTGGAGAAGCCAAGATCGCCGATGTCCGCCATCAGGAAATAGCTGCCGCGCACCGGGAGCGTGGGCAGTCCGGCGCCTTCCAGCGCATCCTTCAACAATTCCCGGCGCTGCGCATATTCGGATCGAAGCTGCGCGTAATAGCCATGCTCCCGTGCGACCTCCATCGCGGCCGCCATCGCCTCCTGGAACGGTGTCGCTGAGGCGAACGTGACGAATTGATGGACGGCTCGCAGGGCGGCGTTGAGCGGTGCTGGACCGACGGCGTATCCGATCTTCCAGCCGGTCATGCTAAACGTCTTGCCGGTGGAGTTGATCGTGAGCGTTCGCTCCCACATGCCGGGGAGCGTTGCCAGGGGGACGTGCTCGGCATCGTCAAAGGTGATCCGGTCGTAGACCTCGTCGGTGATCGCGACCAGATCGCGCTCCTGGCAAAAGGACGCAATGATGGCAAGCTCGTCCCGCGTGAAGACCTTCCCGGTGGGGTTGTGCGGCGTGTTTAGGAGCAGCGCGCGCGTCCTGGGCGACCAGGCGGCGGCGAGCTCGTCAGGATCGAACGACCAGTCGGGCGGACGGAGCGTGACCGGAACGAGCCGGCTCCCGGCGAGGATCGCGCTGGCGGGATAGGAGTCATAGAACGGCTCAAAGGCGATCACCTCGTCGCCCGGGCCGAGGAACGCTTGCAGCGCGGCGAAGATTGCCTCAGTCGCCCCGCTCGTGACAGTGACCTCGGATTCGGGATCGATCTCGCGTCCATAATCCTGCTGCCAGGTTGCAGCGATCGCGCGGCGCAACCGTGGCGCTCCGTAGCTGATCGCGTATTGGTTGAGATCGGCGTCGATCGCTGCCTTCGCCGCTTCTTTCACGAAGTCGGGGCCGGGGAAATCAGGAAAGCCCTGTCCCAGGTTGACCGCGCCGTGCTGCGCGGCCAGCCGACTCATCTCGCTGAATACCGAGGTGCCGAAGCTGCGAATCTTCGGATGCCCGTATTGCGCCACGTTGTCTCCCACCAATCACAAGTCTCGCAATCAGATGGCCGGTTGGGGAAGCTCAAGCCCACCTTCCTCAACGATCTTCTCCATCGTTGCCACTGTCGCCGCGAACTCCGCTAGGGCGTTCCGCAAGGGCTCCGGCGTGGTCAGGTCCACACCTGCCCGCTGCAGCAGGACCAGCGGATAGTCGGAGCCACCGGCTTCGAGAAGGCGCAGGTAGCGCTCTGCCGCTGGCGCACCCTCGTCGCGGATGGCTCGCGCCAGCGCGATGGCCGCGGTGATCCCCGTTGCATATTGATAGACATAAAAGGCACGATAAAAGTGTGGGACGCGGCTCCAGTTAATGCGCGCTAGATCATCGCGTTCCACGCCCGGCAGATAGACCTCCATCAGCTCATCGTAAATGCGATTGAGCGCCTCGCCGGTCAATGGCTCACCAGACTCTACCGCGGCGTGGGCGCGATGCTCGAATTCGGCAAACATCGCCTGGCGCATCAGCGTGGTATGGATCGTATCTGCGAACCGGTTGAGGATCGAGAACCTCGTCAGGGTGTCGTCTGCCGGTGTCTCGCGGAGCAGATGCCAAGTCAGCAGCACCTCGTTCACGGTCGAGGCAACCTCGGCCAAGAAAATCGGATATTGCGCGTCGTGGTACGGCTGGGCGCGGTCGGCCAGGAGGCTATGCATGGCATGCCCAGCCTCGTGGACCAGGGTAAAGACGTGATCGAGCGTGCCGTTCCAGTTCATCAGGATCACTGGCGGCGCACCGTACACGCCCCAGGAATACGCTCCGGAACGTTTGCCCTTGGTCTCGTGCCAATCGACCCAGCGAGCAGCAAAACCGGCCGCTAGCTCCCGGACATACGCGTCACCTAGCGGAGCCAGAGCGCTCAGGACCATCTGTTGCGCTTCTGGGATCGAGTACCGGCGCTCTGGTACCGGCGCAAGCGGCACGAGCAGATCGTAGGGCGCAAGGCGCTCCAAGCCGAGCAGGCGCGCCCGCAATTGGAGATACCGGGCGATGTCACGCTGCGCCTCTCGGACGGTGACCAGGAGCTGATCGTAGACCGCAGGCGGGATATTGTCAGCAAATAACGCTGCTTCCCGCGCCGAGGAGAAGGCCCTGGCGCGAGCGTAAAAGATGTCTTTCCGGACCGAGGCGCCATAGAGCGCGGCGAGGGTATGCCGGTGGGCCGCATACTCGCGCATGAGCCCCTCGAAGGCCGCCCGCCGAACCTCCCGGTTCTTGCTCTCCATCAGCAATTGATAACGCGCTTTGGTGAGCGCGATTTCCCGGCCTTCCTCGTCGCGCACCGCGCCGAAATCGAGATCAGCATTGTCCAGCGCGGCGAACGCATCGCTTGGCGCCCGCGCGATCTCCGCGTTTTGAGCGAGCAGTTCTTCAACTTCTACCGACCGCGTGTGCGGCCGGTACCGGATGATGTCGTCGAGATAGTGCCGGTAGGGTGCGAGCGCCGGATCCTGCACATAGCGCTCCAACGTCTCGGCTGGGATGGCCAGGATCTCGGGCCGGAGGAACGCGAGCGCCTGGCCGACCTCAACCGAGAGTGCCATCGCGCGCTCATAGCGTGCCGTGGCTACCGGGTCCGTCTGGTCCTCGTCGCGCCGCAGCATGGCGTAGACGACGATCCGCTCACTCAGTTGTGAGAGTGCCATGGCAGCATCGAGCGCATCGCGCAGCGCCGTTGCCGACGCGCAAAGCTGGCCGCGATGGCGGGCCATGCCAGCGATCTGCTCGCGTGCGCGCGGCAGATCAGCCTCCCATGCCTCATCAGATGGATAGATCGGGGAAAGATCCCACGTCTCATCAATCGGGATCTCCTGCCGTGTCAAGACTCCTGGATGTACAGCAACCATCAACTCCCCCTTGCGCACTGGCGCGGTGTGTCTGCCGGAATAATACGCTCATCGGCCCCCTGTGGACTTAGTGTCATGTTGACAATTACTCCTACCAGGGGTATGCTCACGGCGACATGGCATGGAGCCAAGCGCGGAGGGACCGCGCCAGCCCCGCGATGCCGGTTCACCGGTCGTCCGAGCACGGCGGCCGGATCGAGCAATGCCTCGCCGGCGAGAAGGAGAGCAATGATCATGGCTGAAGTGCTCAGCCCGACCCGACCGCACAACCACGCCTCGCTCCAGTTTGGTGCGAAGCCATCAACCTGGTTCATTGACGCGCAGTTAGAAAGTGCCGAGTGCATTCCTGAAGAGACGATGAGCGCCTACGAGCGGCTCCGTCGCTATGGTGTGACACCGCTCCGGCAGCAGCATATTCCTCGTGAGTACTTGCGCATGCCGGCGGAAGAGCGCGATGCGCGCATCTGGGCATTGCGCCACCAGCTCGGCGAACGCCTCGTGATTCTTGGCCACCACTACCAGCGCGATGAGGTCATCCAATTCGCCGATTTCCGCGGCGACTCATTCAAGCTCTCTCAGCAAGCGGCGGGACGCAAGGATGCGGAGTTCATCCTCTTCTGCGGCGTTCATTTCATGGCCGAAAGTGCGGATATTCTGTCTGGTCCTCATCAGCAAGTGATTTTGCCGAATCTGGAAGCTGGCTGCTCGATGGCGGATATGGCCAAGCCCGACGATGTCGAAGCGTGCTGGGGCGCGCTGCAGCAGCTTGGCATCGAGCATATTGTTCCCGTGACCTATATGAACTCCGCCGCGAGTCTCAAAGCGTTCTGCGGCCGCCATGAGGGCATCGTCTGTACGTCGTCCAACGCGCCGCGCGTTTTCGATTGGGCGTTCGAGCGCGGCGAGAAGATCCTCTTCTTCCCCGATGAGCACCTGGGGCGCAACACCGGAATCAAGAAGGGGATTCCACTGGAGAAGATGGTCGTTTGGGATCCGTTCCTTCCGCTGGGTGGCAACACACCCGAGGCGCTGCGACACGCGACGGTCATCCTCTGGAAGGGGTACTGCTCCGTCCATGCGCGGTTCACAGTCGAGCAGATTGCCAAAGCCCGCGCCGAGTATCCGGACGTCAACGTTATCGTTCACCCGGAGTGCCGGATGGAGGTGGTCCAGGCTGCCGACGACGATGGATCCACGGAGTACATCATCAACGCGGTGACGAAGGCGCCAGCCGGCACGACCTGGGCGGTCGGGACGGAAATCAACCTCGTCAATCGCCTCCAAAAGGAGCAGCCGGACAAGCGCATCTTCTGCCTGGATCCCGTGATCTGCCCATGCTCGACGATGTACCGCATTCACCCCGGCTACGTCCTCTGGGCGCTTGAGCACCTCGTTCAGGGTGAGGTGGTTAATCGTATTACTGTTGATCCAGAGACGAAGCGGGATGCGCTGATCGCTCTGGATCGCATGCTGGCTGTGCCCTAATCTCGCGTGGGCACAAGCGCGGCGGGTTTTGTGCGCAGGAGCGCAGTACAATCAACGCCCGTGGATTCCATGAAGACCTCCGAATGTCGGAGTGTCACGAAACGGGAAAGGCTGCACATGGTTGATGTCGGCGATGTCGCTCCGGATTTCACCCTTAAGGGAGCGAGCGGCAAGACGTTTACCCTCAGCGCACTGCGCGGCCAGAAGCGAGCGCTGCTGATTTTCTATCCCGAAGACATGACAAGCGGCTGAACGGAGCAGCTCTCCGCCGTGCGTGACACGGTTGAAGAATTCCGGGCCTTGGACACTGAACCCTACGGCATCAATGAGGGTAGCGCCGAGAGCCACCTGCGCTTCATCGAGCACCTTGGGCTGCCGTTCGACCTCCTCGTAGATGAGGGGTTGCGGGTAGCAGACCTGTATGATGCGCTGAAGACCGAGGGAGCGATCATCAAGCGCAAGCTCAATCGCATTGCCCGGACGGTGGTCATCGTCGGCAAGGATGGCCGCATCATCTTCCGCGCGGCGGGTGCGCCTCCGCCCGGAGAGCTGCTGGCAGCCATCCAGCGGGCCAACGACGAGCTACCCGCGGATCGCGCGTAGCACACGGCTAGGCTTTGACCCGGCTGAGGAGCGGCTACCTTCCCGCTCAGCCGGGTCAGGCTGGCCTGGTGCCGAAGAATGCATGAATGGCAAGCTCGTCTTGCTGGCTCAAGGGCATGTCTGGACCATAGGGTGGAGCCTGGCGCAGCGCGTCGCATCGCACAGCGCATGCCACACTCGATTCCTAACCTTGTCCCGCCTCTGATCGCCGGTCTCGCGCTGCTGCTGTCACCGGACGTCCGTCTCCGTCGGTTGAGAGCGTGGCAGGAACCGTGGCCGGCGAGACGCTATCTGGATCATCCGCCCGGTTACGTAGCAGATCCTGCACGACCACTTGCACGGCTGCCCCGACCGGAATCGCGAGGACCGAGCCGATTGGCCCAGCGACGGCGCCCCCGATCAACACTGCCAAAATCACGGTCAGCGGCGTCATGCCCACGGCGTTTCGCATGACCCTGGGCACAAGGAATGCCCCCTCAAGCTGCTGGAGCAGGATAACGAAGACGACGACCATCGCCGCCTTCTGCCACGAGTCGGTCAGCGCGACAGTCACCGCGACGGCTCCACCCAGGAATGGCCCGATGAATGGAATGATCTCCGTGAGACCCGCCCAGATACCGAGCGCTAGCCAGAATTCGAGGCCAATGAGGAAATATCCGGCGGCAGAAAACGCACCGATCACCAGGCAGAGGAGCAACTGGCCACGTGTCCAGCCGCCCAGCCGCGCCTCGATCTCGTCCCAAATCGCGTGCGCGCGGTCCCGGCTGGTCAAGGGGAACAGCCCGAGCACCACCCGCTTGATGATCGCCTTCTCGGTCATCCAGTAAAAGGCGACGATCATGGTCGTGATGACCGTGAAGAAGAAGCCAACGACCGAGGTGACGAAGCTGATCGCACGGCTACCCTCGATCTGCGGGCTCGTGCGAATCGAGTTGTAGGTGGCGATGAGCCGGGTCATCGTGCGGTAGCCAGACGTGCGAATGAACTCGTTCTCGCTGGCAGCGGCCTCGTCGCGCAGTTCCGCAAGGATCGTCGGGATCTGGTTGATGAGGTCGGACGCCTGCCGCACCAGCGGCGGCACCACGGCGTAGAGCAGGAGCCCGAGCGCGAGCAGCAGCAGTACATATACGGTCAGGATGGCCTGACCTCTGGTAAGCCCGCGCTTACGCAGCCGGAACACCAGCGGCTCGATGGCAGCGGCAAACAGGATGCCAAGCATCAGCAGGACGATGATGGAACGGATTTGGATCAGGAACCATGCCATGCCGACCACGAAGAGGACGGCCGCGGTGTTGATCATGACCCGCTTCGGCGTCAGTGGAGGATACACGGGAAGCTACCTTTCCCTGGGGTGATTCGAGGGCCAAGACACGGAGAATTGGCAGGCTGCTGGTCCAGATTAACCGCCCGTCGCAAACCCCCGCTGTTGCTGACGCATGGCGATATTGAGTTCCAGCTTCGCCATCGCCTCGTCGCGCGGAAATTTCACGCGCAGCGCCACGAGTGCCTGGAGCAGGTGATCGCCCCGCTGGCCGAGGGGAACCACCGTGTCCCGGCCGGCAGCGTGCAACCGGCGATTTACCGCGCGGCGAAGCCCGGCTCGTGCCTGCTCATCGCGCAGGCACTCGGCCGCCGATGCCGCATCGTACGCGACAAACAGGAGATCGAGCGCCTCGCGCATCCAGTCGTATGATTCCCAGCGGCTGATCATTCATGCCTCCAGCGAGACGGCGTCATCGTTGTTCGATGGTAGCACGGGCTTCGATGGCCGCGCAGGATGGGTTACCCGGCAACCCGAGGCGGAGAAATTCGTCGCTCTTCGCGCCGCGTGATGAGGGTAACTGACATTGAAGCGGGGGCAGGATACCGCGCCACGGTCATTCCGTAGCGAAGCTGAGGAATCTTCTTCGGTCTCCGGCAACGGTGGCGCTCCACCTGGACATGATCTGTGCTGGCCGGGCCAGGAGCCGATCCCTGCACCCACGCAGAGCCCGGCGAGCCTCGCGTATTGAGGTCAGAGCTCGGTTGCCGCCAGCACTGCAAGCGAGATCGGGCGGGCGGGTGGCCGGGACGTCATCGGCGCGAGCGTTCCTTCAATGCCGGCCTCCTGCTGCAAGAGGCGGGCAATCTGCGGTAGGCAAAACGTGCCTTGACAGAGCCCCATTCCCGAGCGAGTCCGGCGCTTCACATCGTTGACCGTGAGCGCTCCCGCGGCGATGGCCTGGCGCACCGCTTCGGCGTTCACTCCTTCGCAGCGGCACAGGATTCCCCGCGTTGCCGCCGGTAGGCGCTCGGTGGGTGTTCCAGCTCGTGCGCTCGCTGCCTGAAGCGAGGCCAGCGCCGTGGCCAGGGCTTCATCAGCAGGGTCGCCAAGCGATGCGGCGGCCGCGAGCCCTGCAACGCGACCCTCGGCCATTGCAACCGGCACATCGCGCGGGGCAACGGCGTCGCCCGCGACGAACATGCCTGGAACGGTGGTCTGTAGGAGACCGTCGCGCGCCGGCGCCCAAGCGCAATGCTCAGGATCGAACGTGGTCGCGCATCCAGCCATGAGCGCGAGCTGCGCATCCGGCTGGCGGCCAGCCGCGATCACCACCGTATCAACTGCAACTCGCACGTCCCCGACAATGAGCGCCACCACGCCCATATCGCCCTCGACGCTCCCATGCTCAATCATCTCGCGCGGTTCCACGCGCGTGACGACCTCGCCACCCGCGCTCAGCACCTCCTCGGCGATCGCGTCGGCGACCAAGCCGCTTCCGACCACGGCAAACCGCCTCCCAGGAAGCACGCAGTGGACGTGCAGAAGCTCCTGGACGGCACGCGCGGTCAGCACCCCGGGGAGCGTCCATCCAGGAAATGGCACCGGGATGTCAATCGAGCCGGTGGCGACCACCACCCTGTCGGCGTGAAGGAGCCACGAGCGCTCGCCATGCTCGATAGCCAGGACGCGATCGGGGAATATGGCCCAGACACGCGCATCGCTCATGATCTTGGCCCCGGCCGATGTGGCCTGCTCAACAAGCTCCCGCGCGAGCTGGTCTGCGGGCACGGTCCCGCCGTCCGGGCGATCCACCGGCGCCACACGAGAGCGCAACTGCCCACCGGGAGATGGGGCTTCGTCGAGGAGCGTTACCCGCACCCCGGCCTGAGCGGCCGCGATCGCGGCGCTCAATCCCGCTGGCCCACCGCCGATGACCGCCAGAGAGACTGACTTCATGCCCCGTCCTCGCAGGATTGCTCATGAAGCCAGCAACCGAGATCCGCCTGCGTCTCCACGTGCATCCCCTCGCGCACTGGAACCAGGCACGCGCGCTGATCTGGCTGGCCATCCACGATAACTAGGCAATCGGCACAACGCCCTGTGAAGCAAAATCCACCCCGCGCACTGGCCGGATCGGCCGCGCGAGCGAATGCCCGGAATCCTGCCACGAGAAGCGCGACCGCGACAGGCTCGCCGTCGTAGCCTATCACTTGGCAACCATCAAACTTAAATGTGACCGCACGGAGTGATGTGGATTCGTCCAGACATTGGTCGAGACGCTTTGCTATTCCCACGCTTCTCGTCATCCCGCTCGGGCCATGCCGAACTCTGTTGACGTTCGTCCTGTTGCGGGGGATGATGGCATCGTGGGCAATCATCGTCAACTGTCCAAACCGCGACGCACCCCTGCGGTATACTCCGGCCACGGGTCACGGTAGAACCCGCGCCATGCCAAGTGGCCAGCGGCGATGGCAAGATCGCTGTGCCAAACTGGCGACATGCAAGACTCAGCTCAGGAGGCGATTCTAGCGATGGTGTCAACACCCCACGGCGGCAATGATGCGAGCACAGCGGTACTTGAGCCTGATCCCACGGCTCCGGTCTATCTTGAGCAAGAAGCCCTCGAGCACGTGTGGATTCATCAGGCACCGTGGATCGAGATTGCGGAGAGCGACGGGCTGCGCGTCTTCGACCGGGGCGAAGGCTCAACGATTTACGACGTACGCGGCCGCGCGTACATCGATGGCATTGCCGGACTGTGGGTCGTGAACGCGGGTCATGGCCGGAAAGAGATCGCTGAGGCGATGGCCAAGCAAGCCGCGCGCCTCGGATATGCCTCGTCCATGAATTTCACGACCGTCCCGGCGGTGCAGGCCGCCAGCATGATCGCTGAGCTGACTCCTGGTGATCTGAACCGGGTCTTCTTTGCGTCTGGCGGGTCAGAAGCGGTGGAGTCGGCCATCAAGATCGCCAAGCAGGTTCAGGCGATGCGGGGCTTCCCCAAGCGGTACAAGATCATCGCCCGCCGCGGCTCCTATCATGGCATGACCTACGGCGCGATGAGCCTGACGGCGACACGCAATGAGGTCTACTTCGGCCCGTTCATGTACGGCGTCTATCACGTGCCTCATCCGAACCGATACCGCTCCGACTTCGGCGTGGAAGGCGAGCAAGCGGATATCATGGCGGCGCGCGCTGTCGAGCAGGAGATTGAGAATCAAGGGCCGGAGACGGTGGCGGCGGTGATTGGCGAGCCGATTTCGACTGCGGCCGGCGTCCACGTCCCATCCCCGAAGTATTGGAAGATGCTCCGGGAGATTTGCGACCGGCATGGCGTTCTGCTGATCTGCGACGAGGTCATCAACGGCTTTGGGCGCACCGGAAAGATGTTCGCCACCGAGCACTTCGGCATCGTTCCGGACATCATGACGGTCGCGAAAGGGATCACCTCCGGTTACGCGCCGCTGGCTGCGGCCATCGTCCGTGATTCGGTGTTCGAGATCTTCAAGGAGCAGAAGACGACCCCGATGGGGCACCTGCTCACCTTCGGTGGCCATCCCGTCTCCTGCGCTGCCTGCGTCCGAAACCTGGAGATCTTCAAGGACGAGAACCTTGTCGCACGGGCGGCCGAAAACGGCGCGTATCTCGGCGCCCGCCTTGAGGAGCTTCGGAGTCATCCGACGGTCGGCGATGTCCGGGGCACTGGCATGGTGTGGGGCATCGAGCTGGTCAAGAGCAAGAAAGAGAAGAAGAGCTGGGGGCGGGATTCGGCCTTCATCAAGCGGCTCAACGCGCTGACGATGGAGCGCGGTCTGATCAACCGCACCTGGGATGTCATGCACTTCGCGCCGCCGCTCGTGATTACTCGCGAGGAGATCGACCGGATGGTGAGCATCGCCGACGAGGCACTGACGATCGCGGAGCGCGAGTTCGCTAGCGAAATCACCGACTGACGATCAATATCCTGACCTCGTTGCCTAGCCAACCGGAGCGCTTGACAACGCGAAATCGCGCTCCGGTTAGCTGGTAGTGGAATTTGCGCGTCGCAGAAGCGGTGCTCACCGCCATTGCGTTCGTGCGCTCCCCCTCCGCGGCGATCACGTTTCCAAGGTTTCGATTTGTGCCTGATGCCATGAGGTGAAGCGTTGCCGCCAACATTGCCCTGCTTGACTATTGTCATGTTTATAGATGTTAACTAAACTGTCTAGCACTACGAGGCGGCCAGGAGGGCACATGGGTAAGCGACGGTCAAATATTCGGGATGTGGCTGCGGCAGCGAACGTGTCGCCGAGCGCGGTATCGCTGGTGATCCGCGGGAAACCGGGTGTCGCCGCGGAGACGCGTGAGCGCGTCTGGGCAGCCATCTCCGAACTTGGCTACGAGTTGCCCGCTTCCGCCCTAGCCGCGCGGAACCAGGCCATCTGCCTCCTGATCGAGAAGGGCAACATGCCCGTGGTGCTCGATTTGTTTTATGGGGATGTTATTCGGGGATTTCAGGCGGAGGCGCAACGACTCGGCTACCAAGTGCTTCTGCACATGTACGACTCTTCAGCGGACACGCCTGCGCTTTTGATCCAGGGCTTGCCCGACGAGGCGCGTGGTCTGGTGGTCGCCAATGACGGTGACATCCGGCCAGAGATCGTGCTCCAAATGCAGGAGCTTGGCCTGCCGCTGGTGCTGATCGAGAACCACGCGCCGAACCACCGGCTGAATTGCGTGGTTGGTGACAACTTCGAGGCCGGATACGTGGTGGCGCGTCATCTACTCGATCTTGGTCACCGCTCGATCGCGATCTTGCCTGGGCCAACCAAGTACAGCAGCCTCGTTGAACGCTTGCGCGGCAGCTTGGCAGCACTGGCCGAGGCTGGACTCATCGTTCCGCCGAATCTCATGCCACAACCTGTTTCCGGGTACCCAGTGAAGGGGTACCTCCAGATGAAGGAAATCCTCCGCCAGCCCGAGCACCCGACGGCGGTCATCGCCGTCAGCGACAAGACCGCGTTCGGCGCGATGGAAGCGATCCGCGAGGCCGGGTTGCGTATTCCCGAGGATATCTCGCTCATCGGTATCGATGATGTCGCTGAGAGCGCCTTCACGCACCCTCCGCTGACAACATTCCACATTCCCCGCCATGAAATGGGGGTCATCGCCATGCGGAAGTTGCGGCACCTCATCGAAGGGAAAGAGGAGCCGGCAGCCAAAATCGTCGTCTACGGCGAGCTCATCATCCGCGATTCCACACGCCCGCTCCAGGGATCGTAGCGCTCCACCGCGCTCGGTACGCTGACGATCTCTCGCTGAGCGATTCACCGGTCATTTCTCCAGGAAGTGGCGCTATCCAACCGACAGCGGGAGGACGCGACCGGTTCAATGCCGGTGGCCATCGCTGGCCGGGATTGAGAGCCCCACCGTTCTCTATCGAGTTCCTCCTTGACAGCGATATGATGGCGATATATCGTGATAGTCACACGATGATCGCGTGAAGCAACTCTCACCGGCGCTGGCTGCAAACGGCGCCACCGATATATCGTGATAGTCACACGATGATCGCGTGAAGGGGGTTCCGATGTCCGATGAGAAGGAGCGCAAGCATCAGCGAGTCAGTGACCAGCCAGAGCACAACGCGGAGTGGTCCAAAGAGCGGCTCAGGTGGGATGCGGTGCGCGCTTATTGGCGAGGCCGTGGCCGGCATGGCTGGTTCGGCGGCCGCTCGCACGGTGGCTTCCCCTTCGGCCAGTTCGCACCGTTCGATGCCAGACAGTTTTTGGGGCCAGGGCCGCGCGTCGCGCGTGGCGATGTGCGCGCCGCTGTTCTCCGGTTGCTCGCCGAGGCACCCCGCAACGGCTACCAAATCATCCAGGAATTGACCGAGCGCAGTGGTGGTTTCTGGCGGCCGAGCCCCGGTTCGAGCTCTCCGACCCACCAGCAGCTTGAGGATGAGGGGCTCGTACGGGCGGACGAGAAGGATGGCAAGCGCGTGTTCTGCCTCACCGAAACCGGCCAGGAGACGGCCAGAGTGCTTGGGGACGAGGCGGCTCCCTGGGATGTCGCAGGCGCCAGCGTCCGCGAGGCGGCAATCGAGGTACCGCTGTTGATCTCTCAGGTCGCTGATGCCTTTATCCAAGTGGCGATGGCGGGGAACACGGCCCAGCTCGACAAGGCGAAGGTGGTGATGGTCAACACGCGGCGGGCGCTGTACCGCATCCTCGCGGAGGACGAGCCCGACGATGTGACGAACCTCTGAGCAAGGGGTGGAGGTACGCGTCATGACCGTGGCGGTCGAAGCGACATACGGTGAACCAGTCATCGGCACCTCTTCCGGGAATGGGGTGCCCATCATCGCTGTGCGTGGCCTCGTCAAGCGCTTCGGAGAGGTCGAGGCGGTACGAGGCATCGATTTCGAGGTATCGGCAGGCGAGACCTTCGGCTTCCTCGGCCCAAACGGCGCCGGCAAGTCCACAACGATCAAGATGCTCTGCACGCTCATTACCCCGACCGCGGGTTCGGCCACCGTCGCCGGGTTCGACGTCATCACTCAACGGGCCGCGGTTCGCCAGAATATCGGCTTGGTGTTCCAGGATACGACGCTCGATGACTACCTGACCGCTGAGGAGAATCTCCGGTTTCACGCCGAACTCTATGCCGTACCTCGGGCAGAGGTGCCGGGTAGGCTGCGCGCAATGCTCGAAATGGTTGGACTTTGGGAGCGGCGCGACAGTCTGGTGCGCACATTCTCGGGGGGGATGAAGCGCCGGCTTGAGATCGCGCGCGGGTTGCTCCATTCGCCGCCGGTGCTCTTCCTCGACGAACCCACGATCGGGCTTGATCCCCAGACGCGAGCGACGATTTGGGGCTACATCAACGATCTCCGCAGTCGCGAGCAAATCACGATCTTTCTCACGACGCATTACATGGAGGAAGCCGAGCATTGCGACCGCATCGCGATCATGAACGAGGGCAAGATCGTCGCCCTCGATACGCCGGAGGCATTGAAAGCGAGCGTCGGTAAGGACCGGGTACAGATCCAGACGAGCGATGATGCAGCGGCGATTACCGCTTTGCGGGAACGTTTTGGCATCGAAGCAGCAATTCACGATGGTGCCGTCACCTTCGCGGTGTCCGCGGGCGAGCGCTTCGTGCCGCGGCTCTTCGCCGAGCTTGGCGTGCCGATTCGTGCCGTGAGCGTGTCCCGGCCGTCACTTGACGACGTGTTCTTGGCCTATACCGGCCGCACGATTCGCGATGTCGAGGCGTCAGCGGCGGAACGATTGCGCGCGCATCCGTTTATCCGGGGCAGGAGGTAGATCCATGCTCACCACGTCAGCCGAAACCGCTGCTCGCGTCATTGCAGTACGCCTGCCAGAAACCGGGTGGAAGCAAGATCTGCGAGCGATTTCGATCGTCTGGCGCCGGGAACTGATCCGGTTCTCGCGCGATCGAGCCCGCTTCATCAGCTCACTGGTGCAGCCGGTGCTGTACATGTTCATCTTTGGCACCGGGTTGTCACAGGTCATTAGCCCAGGGGTGAAGGGGATTGATTATCGAACCTTCATGTTTCCCGGCGTGCTGGCAATGGCCGTGATGTTCACCGCGATTTTCTCTGCCGTCTCGATCGTCTGGGATCGCGAGTTTGGATTCCTAAGAGAGATGCTCGTGGCGCCGGTCAGCCGCAGTGCGATTGTGATCGGCAAATGCGTCGGTGGGGCGACGGTGGCGACGTTGCAGGGCGTCGTTATCTTGTGCCTCGCTGGCCTGGTCCACGTTCCGTACGCGCCGTCGCTCATTGCGAAACTCGTCGTAGAGCTTCTTCTCCTCGCTTTCACCATGACTGCTCTCGGCCTGATGGTGTCCGTGCGCGTCCAGGCCGTCCAATCGTTCATGCCGGTAATGCAGATGTTCGTGATGCCGCTCTTCTTCCTCTCCGGTGCGATGTTCCCACTGAGAAATCTCCCGGCCTGGATGGAGATTCTGACCCGTATCGATCCGCTCACGTATGCTGTCGATCCGATGCGTCGCACAATTTTCAATCATCTCGGAGTGAGCGCGTCGGCCACGGTCCTGAGTCCTGGAGTTACATGGGGAAGCTGGCAGGTGCCGATCCTGCTGGAGCTGGCGATCGTCGTGATCATGGGGCTGGTAATGCTGCTCATCGCGATCATCGAATTCAACACGACTGAATGACCTCGGATCTCGCGCGATCCGCGATACCGATACCGCCGGGCTTCGGCGCCTATGAGTTATCCGGCGGAGAGAGCCGGTTACAGACCTGGCTGGGAGCGCCGATCGGACTTGCGCTCCCAGCCTGCGTACACTCCACGAAATCTGCTCCCCTAGGGCGTGCCCGCAGCGAATCACCGTGCTTCGCGCCAGCTCGGGCCATTCTGCCGCGCCAGCCGGATTACGTTCCAGGAGAGCCTGGGCAGCGTGGCGATCAGACGGCCATCGCGCAGCGCGGCGTCTCCGTTGGCATGTGGCATCACGTGATCTGGCTGCTCGATGGTGTTGCTCGCGTGTGGGTTGTCGTGCTGCAGCACGATGTGCTCAACCACGTCGAACCCAGAGAAGCAGCGGAGATCGCCTTCCAGCGGCAGGGCCGCAGATTGATCGCGGTTCACGGCGAAGACGGTCAGGTGCTCCGCGTCCTCGTCCAGCGTTGCCGTCGCTTCGAGCAGGGGAACGGGACCAAACTGGGAGTTGTCGTAGACCGGCGCCGAGATTTGCAGGTCTAGCACGGTGCCACGGCCGTAGCGCGAGGCGTGGAGGAAGGGGAAGTACGTCGTTTGGCGCCAGGCGCCGCCACCGGTGACGGTCGAGATCGGGGCGATGGCGTTGACGAGCTGGGCGATGCAGGCGATCTTCACCCGGTCCGCGTGCTTCAGCAGCGTAATCAGCATACAGCCGACCACTAGGGCATCAACCAGGGTGTACTGCTCCTCAGTCAACGGTGGTGCCACGGTCCAGGGCTGGTCGCGATACAGCGCCTGATCTCGCTCGCGCGAGTGGTACCAGACGTTCCACTCGTCAAAGGAGAGATGAACCCGCTTGCGCGACCGCTTCTTCGCTCGCACGAAGTCGCACGTCGCGGCGACCGTGCGGATGTATTCGTCCATTTCCAAGTTCTGGGCGAGGAAGGTACCGAGGTCATCACCGTTCAGCCGGTAATAGGTGTGAAGTGAGATATAGTCCACGTGCTCGTAGGTGTGCTCAAGCACCGAAAGCTCCCATTGAGGGTATGACGGCATGCGGGGATGCGAGCTACCGCAGGCGACAAGCTCGATCGCCGGGTCTACCCACTTCATCACCTTGGCAGCCTCCGCTGCCAGCCGTCCATATTCCTCGGCAGTCTTCTGTCCGATCTGCCACGGCCCATCCATCTCGTTGCCCAGGCACCAGAGCTTGATACCATGCGGCTCGGACACGCCGTGGGCGATGCGCAGATCGCTCCAGTATGTTCCACCAGGCCGGTTGCAATACTCGACCAGGTTCCTCGCCGCGTCGATACCACGTGTGCCCAGGTTGACCGCCAGCATCACTTCTGCCCCGGCGCGCTTTGCCCACGCAGCGAACTCATTGGTGCCGACGGCGTTCGTTTCGATCGATTTCCAGGCGAGCGCAAGGCGGCGGGGCCGCTGGTCGAGCGGGCCGACGCCATCCTCCCAGTTGTAGCCAGATACGAAATTACCGCCGGGATATCGCACGATCGGGACGTTGAGCGGCCGGACAAGCTCCAGGACATCTTGGCGAAACCCGCGTTCATCAGCGGTGGGATGTCCGGGTTCGTAGATCCCACCATAAATTGCTCGGCCGAGATGCTCAAGAAAGGCGCCGAAAAGACGTGGATCCACCTCACCGATACGAAAATCCCGATCTGCCACGATCCTTGCGTGTTGCATGCACTCGTTCCCGTCCTGTCAATCAATCCGAACCGAACCTGCGGCCGAGTCATGGCGTGCAGGCTACCCCTTGATTCCTGTCAGCGTGATCGAGCGGATGATCATCCGCTGCGCGAGGAGGAAGACCACGATTGCAGGCAATGCCGAGAGCACGTTGCCTGCCATCTGCTTGCCATACACAATCTGGAAGTCGGCGCGGAATTGGATCAGCGCCACCGGCAGCGTCATCTTGTCCGCCTGCGTGATCGTGATGTACGGCCAGGTGAATTCGTTCCAATAGAACACAAAGGTGAAGATCGCGAGCGCCGCGATTGCTCCGCGGGTCGAGGGAACGATGATGTCCCAGAGGATGCGTAGGTGTCCGGCCCCGTCCAGTTTCGCCGCGTCTTCGAGCTCCCTGGGAATGCCGAGCATGAACTGACGCAAGAGAAAGACACCGAAGGCGCTAGCCAGTGGCGGAATGATCAGCGCCTTATAATCGTTCAGCCAGCCGAGCTTCCAGACGCGCACGTAGTTCGGCACCAGGAGGATCTCGCCCGGCACGATCAGCGAGGCAACCGCGATCGCAAAGAGGAGATTGCGGCCGGGAAAGCGCATCCGGGCAAGGGCATAACCGGCTGGAACATCAATCAGCATCGTCAAGATCGCCCCGAGCGTCGCCACCACAAGGCTGTTCTTGAAGGCCGTGACCAGGTTGATGCCCCTGGGCGTTTCGATAACATCGCGGTGATTGGCCAGGGTGAAGTCGGTCAAGCGTTGCGGGAACCAGCGCGGCGGGTCGGTCATCGTCTGCGCTTCGGGCTTGAGCGAAGTCAGGACCATCCAGAGTACCGGCGCTGCCCAAATCACGGTAAAGCCGAGGAGCACAGCCAGGCGGACGATCGTTCGCCAGTGCCACGCGCGTCGGCGGTGCCGGTGCCCGGCGATGGTGGGCGAGGGGCGAGCCGCCAGGCTCGGATCAAGCGTGGTTGTCGCCACCGTGGATCCTCCTACTCCTTTTCGCGCAGCAGCCGGAACTGGATCAGCGTGAAGACGGCAACGATGAGGAAGAGCACCCAAGCTACCGCCGCCGCGCCGCCCATCCGGAAGTTCTGAAAGCCGGTTTGATAGATGTGGTAAACCAGCGTGCGGGACCCATCCGATGGGCCGCCATTGGTCATCACATAGACCTGGCCGAAGACGCGGAACGATCCGATGATCGTTGTCGCGGTGACGAAGAGGAGGGTCGCACGCAGGCACGGCAGCGTGATGTTCCAGAACAGCGACCAGCTTCCTGCACCGTCCACCTTCGCCGCATCGTAGAGATCCTCGGGGATGTCCTGAAGTCCGGCTAGAAAGAGCACCATGTTGAACCCGGTCTGCCACCAGACAGTCGCCAGGACAATGGCGACCAATGACCACGGCTTTTGGGTCAGCCAGTATTGTTGTGGCAACCCGAGCAGATCGAGATAGTGGTTGATGATTCCAAAGGTGGGGTTGAGGAACCACACCCAGAGTAGGCTGACCGTCGTCACCGACATCATGAGAGGCGTGGTGAACGCGCTGCGGAAGAACGTGCGGCCTGGGATGGGCGCATCAACGAGCACGGCAAGGAGCAACGGAATGACGACCGACAGCGGCACGTTGAGCGCGACGAAGAGAAACGTGTTGTGCAGCGACTTTTCAAACAGCGTGTCATGAAGCAGACGACGGTAATTGTCGAACCCAACGAAGCGCGGAGGTGTAAGCAGATCCCATTTGGTGAGGCTAATGTAGAAGCCATAGCCAATGGGATACAGGAGAAAGACACAAAATGGCACCAAAAACGGAGCCAGGAACAGGAGCGGCTTCAAGACTCCCTGCTCTCCGGTCAGCCAGAGCAACGATTTGCGCCGGTAGCGAACTGACGGTGCGACGCCGACGGCTCCCTGCATCGTTAACTCCTCAAAACCGCCTGTCCTGGCCCCGGCGGGTCATGCGCTTGCCAGATTGTCGTTGACCTCGTCTTCCGCGCTCTTGAGCGCGTCTTCGATGCCTTCCTGTCCGAGCAGCGCACCGACGACGTGGCTGCCCAATCGGGGCAGCACCTCGAGCATCGTCGGAACATTGGTCGGCATGAACTTCGCGAATGATAACTGCGACGCCCAGGCGCGCAGCTTCGTGAGATAGAGATCGTCACTGGCCAGAACTTCATCTCGAGCCGCGTTGCGTGCCGGGATTTGCCCAGCCTTGGCCCAGTCTGCCGCGTGCGCGGTCAGCCAGTCAATGAACCGCAACGCGGCCTCTCGGCGCTTGGGGTCGGGATTCCCCTGCCGCGGCAGGGCAAGCTGATGGCTCTGTGCCCAAACGGCGGGTGCGTTCGGATCCTTCTGTGGCAGTGGAGCGGAGTCCAGATCTGGCGCGGCCGGAGCTTGTTCGGGATTGAACATTGCGGTGATGATCCACGGACCGTCCGGCCATGTGGCAACCTGTCCGTTTCGGTTGAGATCGAAGTACGGCAAATGCTTGGGATTGCCCATCTCCTCCATCTGCTTCATCCAGGTCAGCGTGGCCACTCCCTCTGGTGTGTTGAACGCTGCCTTCTTCCCATCTTCGGAAAGGAACTGACCACCAAACTGCATTTGGAAGTTGAACCAGAGCCAGGTAAAGTTTGTCGGGTCGTTGTTGGTCAGGATCCAGTTCTGGTAGCCGAGGACGTCGTCCTTGGTGGTTGCCTGCGCCACGGCCATCCACTCATCGAGGGTGGTTGGGACGTTGACCCCAGCCTCACTGAGCAGCTTTTTGTTGTACATCAGCGCGAAGCAGTGGATATCGAGTGGAACGGTGTACTGCTGATCTTCGTAGGTGGTGAAGCTCCAGACCGTCGGGTCGAAGTCTTCTGCCTTGATGCCTCCCTGTGCCAGTTCATCGGGACTGATCGGCGTCAGCACACCCTTGCTGGCGAAGGGACCGATGTAGTGATTGCGGACAAGCGCGACATCGGGCGCCGTGCCGCTGATCGCCGCTGCTTGCATCTTTGGCACAAAGTCGGTGAGACCCTGCAGCGATTCAACGGCGATGTCCGGGTTCTCATCGGTGAACTTGCCGACAAGCGCATTCATCTCATCGCCGTCGGGACCGGAAAGAATCGTCCAATAGCTGATCTTGACGCTGGCGCTCGCTGAGCCGTGCGTCTCCTGAATCGGTGTCGGCGTCGGGACAGGTGTTGGCTGCTCCTGCGCTCCGGCCCGGTGGCGTCCGGACATCAGCGCCGATGCAGCGCCGGCTGATAGTCCAAGAGCAATGGCGCTGGTGAAGAACGATCGACGTGAGATGCGACCCTGTTGCCAGGCTTCGAGTAACTCTTGAAGCTCACGTGCCGACATTGACCATTCTCCCTTGAGGCCCCTCGTGCCTCGCTCCATGGAACGAATCCGGCAGATATGGGAGACGTGCGAAACGGTGCCCAACCGTGTTCTCCTAGCGGCGCTCCTCCTTTTCTAGCGGTACCGTCGCCAGCGCCGAGCATCATCTGCTGTGATGCTTGTGGCTCGCCCCACCGTGACGAGTGATGAAACAAACCGGAGGCGCTGTCAAGACAGTTGTCTACTACGATCCCCTCTCTTTGTGTAGTTGATGATGTGCACTACTGTATAGGAATGTACAGTTGCTGTCAAGATGTGAAGGAGTCCTGGCGATGCGTATCACTGGCCGCGCCGGCCGGTTTCGAGCGGCGGTGCCAAGGCACCAGGGAAGTCAAGCCTGGGGCTCGTTGCGCAGCAGGGCAGGGGACAGGTGGCCGGCGTCTAGAGCGATGACGTCCAGGCATGGTTCGTCACTGCTGGCGCTGAATGAATCCCGGACTCCGGAACCTTCCGGCCCCTGTGGATTTCAATAACCTCGCGCCGTGAGCGGCGTTGCTGCCCAACCTAACGGGATGATTCCCGCGCCCGCTGCTCAAGCGCGCTGAAAAATGGCTTCGCCTCGTTGGTAGGCCGGGGATGCCGGTGGCGAAGGATGTCCAGCAGGACGGTGACGGGTAGAGCAACAGCCGCCACGAGCGCCACGAACGCGCTTGCGATGACGGCAATCTCGACCGCCCAGGCGAGAACGACAAACGCGAGATAGGCGAGCACGTCCACAGGGGAGGTCCAATGTCCGGAAAATCCGGTCGCGAGATGGAGGTTCAGGCGGAGACGCAGGACGAACAGTGGCAGCCAGAGCGCAGCGCCGCAAAACGCAAGGAGGATTTGCAACGGATACCCGCCGACATGACGTGCAAACAGTGCCGCCATCGCCACAAGGGTTATCAGCAGGAGGATCAGCGTGACCATGCGGACTTCGTGGGCAGGGGGATCGAATTCGAAGCGACGCGATGGGAAGCGCTGAAGGCTACGATATGGCCAGGCGATAAGCTGGCGCACGTTGTCGAACGCGCTGATCCAAATAAGCAGCGCCGATCCAGAGACCGCCGCGAGCCAGGCGACCGCTCGCCACGAAGCTTCCGGATCGTGCGCAATATCCCGCAGAAACCCATGGTTCGCGCGCGCAAGGGCCAGGATGGCGATGCCCATCACGGCTCCCAGCGCTTCTGGCGTGGCGATGAGGGTATCCACGGCCATAGCTTTTCTCTCCCATTGGTCAAGATCGCTCAAGTGCGGAGATTTGGGCGTCAATATCCGCTAGCCGCCGCTGGGCGATGCTCAAGCGCTCTGCCCAGCGTGCCTCTTCCTCCAACTCCCGCTCGCGTTCCTTCCGGAGCCGCTCGGCTTCGGCTGCAAGCGCCTTGCGTCGCCACGCACGGCGCTCACATTCGGCGCAGACGCCAAGCCAGTCCTGCCAGCCGCCGCATCGAGGGCAAGGCCGGGCGAGGTCGGCCAGCGTGGCTTCCGGCAAGCGGTCGCCACGAAGTACCCTATTGACGACATCGGTGGCGAAAGCAAAGAGGCTTGCGGTCAGGTGCTCAACGAGCGATTCGCGGCGTTCGGCCGGCGTGTTCGGTGGCACGAGCCGCTCCGGCTCACCGCTCACGCGCGCCAGCACCGGTTGAGCAA
>JBHOQQ010000062.1:0-21479 GCA_042408955.1 Thermomicrobiales bacterium | reverse complement strand
ATGCTCCTCTGTGGGGAGCTACCGGCCGCCCCAACGACGCTACGGGCCGCCAGCGCCGGGATCCTGCGCCGCTCGGAACTCCTCCGCACGCTGCTTGGAGAGGCGCGGTGGGGCGCGCTCTTGGCCGAGCTGCAGGCCGCCACGACCCCCGGCACCCGGTGGCCGGTGCTGCCGCGTCCGCTTGTTCGCCCTGCGCCGGGCAGCGGGGAGGGGGTCCCCCTGGCATGGATCTCCCCACGGGAGCGGCAGGTCTTGGCCTTGCTGAGCGAGGGGCTGACCAACCGGGAGATCGGGGTGCGGCTCGGCGTCAAGGGGACCACGGTCAACACCTTTGTCAGCCGGATCTTCACCAAGTTGGGGGTGGAGAACCGGGCGGCGGCAGCCGCCTATGCTGTCCACCATGGGGTGGCTATGAATTGACTACCCGTACCCCATCCCGGCACCATCCGCCGCCTGCTGAGTGACAGCGCTGCGATCGCGCACGCGAATCTGGTATCGGCAAGCGCCTCCCAGCATTTTGACCGCGACACGCTCAGCCCTGATCGCGTAGACTCTACGCCAGCGAGACGGCTTAGCCCATTGGGATGCGGGAGCTCGGGTGTCAGTCGAGACAGCGAAGTCACGGTCGTCACCGACGGAAGCGGCGCAGGGCGCGCCACCGCGCGATGTAGCTGGTGTGGCCGGGGAACTTACCGAGGCGCAAATTGCGCGCGGATTTATCCTCCTTGCTGTCGCCTCGTTCTGCTTTCAGGTGACGATGAACGTCACCGAGTCCATCAAACCCAACTTTTTCCGAGACATCCTCGGCATGGATGGCGCACTGAACGGCTATCTGGTCGCCATCCGTGAAGTGCCGGGTTTCCTGCTCATCTTTGTCGCTGCGGCGCTGTTGCGTCTGGGCATGGCACGAGCAGCATTTCTCTCCCTCATCGTCGCGGGCATCGGCTTTGCGTCCTTCGCCACGGCGCACTCGTTTTCACAAATCATCCTGCCGACGCTCATCAGCAGCGTTGGCTATCACTCCGTGTTGCAGTTGCAACCGGCGCTTGGCCTGTCGCTCGCGAAGCACGGGGAGGAGGGGACAGTTCTCGGCCGCATCAACAGCATCGGCTTCCTGGGCAGCCTGATCGCTATGAGCACCGTCTTCCTCGCGCTGCTCGGCGTGGAACACTGGCACGGCGATCTCAAGGCTCACCAGGAACCGTATCTCCGGGCATTCTTTATCATGGCCGGGATCGCGGCGCTCATCGGTGCTCTGGCGATCCTGCGCTTTCCGGTGTCAGCCGCCGACCAAGCAGCGGCACAAAACGCACCGCGCATCACCTGGCGCCGGGAATACCGGCTGTACTACTGGCTGTCCTTCCTCGATGGCAGCCGGATGCAGATCTACTTTGCCTTTGCGCCCTTCGTGCTCGTCGAGCAATTCAATGTCAACGCACGCGCATTGACGCTCCTGCTCATTGTCGCCGCGGTCATCAACTGGCTGACGGGCAAGCGGATTGGGCGCGCCGTGGATCGCTTTGGCGAGAAGCGCGTCCTGACTGCTGGATATTGCTGCCACCTGCTTGTGTTTCTGGGCTTCGCGTTCGCCCCCAACACATGGGTCGCCTATCTGTGCTACCTCGGGTACAACTGGTTGTTCCTCTTCTCGATCGGCACGACAACGTATTTGCGGAAAATTTGCCGGCGAGAGGACCTAGCGCCCAGCCTGGCGATGGGTGTATCGCTTTCCCACCTGACCGCGGTGGTCGTGCCCATTTTCGGGGCCGCGCTGTGGGATCGCCTCGGCTATCAGTTTCCGTTCCTATTTGGCACCGCGTTCATCTTCCTCTCGCTCTGGGCGACCCAGAAGATTGACGTTGCCCGGCAACGCATCCGTTGAGAGGATGGGAGCTAGGGGCTAGCAAGGTATCAGCCGTCAGCCATCAGGTGTCAGGAAGTGTAGCCACGCACGGATGCCTGGCACCTGACGGCGGCTAATCGCTGGTTTGGCCCTACGCTCGGCCATTCTGCAAACCTTGGGGGAGGGGAGCACGGGCGACGATGCCGTGCGCACCGTCCAGCCGACATGCGCCAGCCAACGTCGCGGGGCCCGGGAGCGCGGGGCTCAAGCCCCACGCTGAGCACGCAAAGCCGGCTCAAGCCGGCTGCAAGGGTGGGGAAGAGATCCCTCGCTTCGCACTCTCGCGCTCTCGCGCATGGGATGACGTGGTGAGCCCCCTTCAGGGGGCTTTGTGGGTTGAGCGCGCGGCTTGAGCCCCGGGAGAGCGGGCTTACGGCCGGGCTGATGATGGCCGGCGCACATGGAGGAAGGGCTTTCCTCCTCCGCCGATCGCGCGGGGCTAAGGACCCTGCGCTGGAATTGCAAAGCCGGCTGAAGCCGGCTGTACGGGTGGGAGAGATTCCTGTTTCCGTACTCCCGAGCGATCGCGAACGGAATGACGTGTTGAGCCCCCTTCAGAGGGCTTTGTGGGTTGAGCGCGGGGGCTTGAGCCCCGCGCGAAAGCGGGATCATGGCCAGGCAGATGATTGCCGGCGCGAAAGGAGAGAGGGCAATGCTCCTTGAACATCGCGCGAAGCCGTAGGATGGATACGGGCCGAACGGGCACAATGCGTCGCGCCCCTATGATCCCTGACGGCTGAGAGCAGATGGCTCCCTCACCCCTAGCTCCGGCCCCATCTGACCCCCGGCCCCTGACTCCTGACCCCTGGGGACGCCACCGGTGCCTCCCCGACGAATGACTCGTGGCTCAAAGCTCGAACCTTTTCCAGCCCCTAACCCCTAACCCCTAGCCCCCATCTGCCCCCCGGCGCCCGCTCCTACGCTGGCGGCGCGGAGGTCGTCGAAAGTAAGCGGCGCAGCACGGTCTGCAGAATGCCCCCGTTGCGGTAGTACTCGATCTCCACCCAGCTATCCACTCGGGCAATCGCGTGGAAGATCGTGCTTTTACCCGTCGCATCGACGGCCTCGACGCGCAGGTGCTTTCGCGGCGTTAGCCCTTCCTCGATGCCGCTGATCGTGAAGACTTCGTGACCAGTCAGGCCAAGAGACGCGGCGCTTTCACCAGGCAGGAATTGCAGCGGCAGGACTCCCATGCCAACCAGGTTGCTGCGGTGGATGCGCTCGAAGCTTTCCGCGAGCACGGCCTTGACTCCAAGCAAGAGCGTGCCCTTGGCCGCCCAGTCCCGTGACGATCCTGTGCCATATTCCTTGCCTGCCATCACTAGGAGCGGAATGCCCTCAGCTTGGTAGCGCATCGCGGCGTCGTAGATCGTCATCTCCTCACCAGTCGGGAGATAGATCGTCCAATAGCCCTCCTTGCCTGGCGTCAGCTGGTTACGCAGCCGGATGTTGGCAAACGTGCCACGAATCATGACCTCGTGGTTGCCACGCCGCGCGCCGTAGGAGTTGAACTCATGCGGCGGTACGCCTTTGCTGATGAGATATTGCCCGGCCGGGCTCGCCTTCGGGATGGACCCTGCCGGCGAAATATGATCGGTCGTCACCGAGTCGCCAAGCAGCGCCAGGACGCGCGCCTGGTGAATGTCGCGCAATGGTCCAGGCTCCGGGGCCAGATCCACAAAATAGGGCGGCTCCTGAACATAGGTAGAATCAGGATCCCACTCATACAGAGCGCCAGTTGGCACCGGAAGTGCCTGCCAGCGCTCGTCTCCCGCAAAGACCGTCTTGTACTCCTCCGTGAACATGGATGGGTCGATCGCGCTCGCGATCGTCTCCTGAATCTCTTGTGGCGTTGGCCAGATGTCACGGAGATAGACTGGATCGCCATTCGGATCATAGCCAACTGGATCGCGGAGCAGGTTGATGTCCACGCTGCCGGCGAGCGCGTAGGCAACAACGAGCGGAGGCGATGCTAAGAATGCGGCGCGCACCTGTGGATGGATCCGTCCTTCAAAATTGCGGTTGCCGGAGAGCACTGCCGCGACGACAAGCTCGTGCTGGTCAATCGCCTCCGCAACCGGGCCCGGCAGCGGCCCACTGTTGCCGATACACGTCGTGCAGCCATAGCCCACAAGGTGGAAGCCGAGCGCTTCGAGGTACGGGAGGAGCTCGGCGCGCTCCAGATATTTAGTAACCACCTGAGATCCGGGAGCCATGCTGGTCTTGACGTACCGGGGCACATCTAACCCACGCTCGACCGCCTTCTTGGCCAGCAGACCCGCGCCGATCATCACCGAAGGATTGGACGTATTCGTGCATGAGGTGATCGCGGCTATGACGACCGAGCCGTGGTGCAACGACGTGCTCACCCCCCCGATCTCGATCGGCACGTTGCCAACGCGCGGATTGACCGGATGCTCCGCACGCGCTGTGCCATCCTGGGGCACCGGCGCCTCCGTTTCGAGGCGCTCGATGTCGAGTTCAAGGTCGCCGTCGTCCACGAGCGGGGCCGCATCAGCGAATTTGGTGCTATAGGCAGCTCGGAACACTTTGCGAAGCTCGCCGATGGATACCCGGTCTTGTGGGCGCCGTGGGCCGGCAACGCTAGGCCGAACGGTCGCCAGGTCGAGCTCCAGCACGTCGTTGTAGACCGGATCGGGCGTCTCATCGGTGCGGAATAGGCGCTGCTCCTTGCAGTAGCGCTCCACAAGCTCGATCTGCTCATCTGAGCGGCCGGTCATGCGCAAGTAGCGTAACGTTTCGTCGTCTACCGGGAAGAGGGCCGCGGTGGCCCCATACTCAGGCGCCATGTTGGCAATCGTGGCGCGGTCGGCAAGGGACAGGTTGCTCAGGCCCTTGCCGAAAAACTCGACAAAGCGGCCGACTACGCCGTACTTGCGCAGCATTTCGGTAACGTAGAGGACGAGGTCGGTCGCGGTCGCCCCCGGCCGGAGCGAGCCAGTGAGCCGGAAACCGATGACCTCGGGCGTCAGTTGATACAACGGCTGCCCGAGGAGCGCGGCTTCTGCCTCAATGCCACCAACGCCCCAGCCGAGCACGCCGAGTCCATTGATCATGGTGGTGTGAGAATCGGTGCCGACGAGCGTATCGGGAAACGCAACCGTTTCGCCGCCGATTTGCCGGGTGCTGACGACTGAAGCGAGATATTCCAGATTGACCTGGTGAACGATTCCCGTGCCAGGGGGAACGACGCGAAAGTTTTGGAATGATTGCTGAGCCCAGCGGAGCAAGGCGTAGCGCTCCCGGTTCCGCTCGTATTCCAGATCGACATTGCGAGCAAATGCGAGGAGCGTGCCGAAGCGGTCAACCTGCACGGAATGATCGATGACGAGATCGGCGGGAACCAGGGGATTGATACGGGTCACATCGCCGCCCAAGCGGCCTACCGCCGAGCGCATGGCGGCAAGATCGACAACGGCCGGCACGCCCGTGAAGTCTTGCATCACTACCCGGCCAGGGAGGAAGGGGATCTCCACCGTGTCTTCGTCGCTCGTTGCCGGTGCCGGCTGCCACCCCGCCAGGGCTTCCACATGGCTCGCATCAACGAACTCGCTGCCAGCGTTGCGGAGCACATTCTCCAGTAAGATCCGCACCGTAAACGGCAGCTTGTCGAGCGTGGTCAAGCCGCTCTTTTCCAGCGCATCCAAGCGATAGTAGGTTACGGTCGTGCCAAGGCTTGTGGACAGCGTGGCACGCGCGCCAAATGGATCATTCGTTGTTGCAGCAGTCGATTCCATGGTTTGCTGCGCTCCCTACATCGTAGGGCACGGCGGCCGTGCTGAAGTGGCTCGAACCGCTTCAACGAGCCAAAGCCGGCCGCCGAGCCGGCCAATGATTTCCTCGGGGAAGTGTAGACGATGCTGTCTCCTAGCTTCTGCGCACCCAGCCGCGCGGTTGCGCCTAGCGCGTCACATCAGCGCGATGCTCCCATCTGCGCTACCTGTGTCAACGCCCGATCGAGGACATCGATCGCGTGGCTCAGATCGCTTTCGGAAATGACGAGCGGCGGCTGGAAGCGGATCACGTTGCCGCTCTGGCCCCCGACACCGACCAGAACTCCGGCTTCTCGGCAGAGCTTGCGCACCTCTGCTGCTTCTGCCTTAGCCGGAGCTTTCGTCGCGCGGTCAGTTACCAGCTCCACGCCCAGCATGAGACCAATCCCGCGCACGTCGCCGATCAGCTCGTGCCGGCTGGCAAGTTCTTTCAGCCGGGCAAGAGCTTGCTCGCCTTTCTGCGCTGCCGCTTCCGCGAGCCGCTCATCGCGGAAGACGTCGATATTCGCGATCGCCGCCGCGCAGGAAACGGGATTACCTCCAAATGTCGAGAGATGCTCACCGGGCCGGAGCGAATCAGCAATTTCCGGCCGGGCGACCGTGGCGCTCAACGGGAAGCCGTCGGCGATACCCTTGGCCATGACCACGATATCCGGATCCACGCCATAATGCTCGATGGCAAACATCCGGCCAGTGCGTCCGAATCCTGACTGCACCTCATCGGCGATGAAGAGGATGCCATACCGGTCCAGAACTTCCTTGACCCGCCGGAAGTACGATGCTGGCGGAACCAGAATGCCCCCCTCGCCCATCACCGGCTCAGCGATGAATGCGGCGACGTCGCCACTCGACTGGTACAGGATGGACCATTCGACCATTTCCGCGCATCGCTCCGCAACAACTTCTGGATCGTCCGTCCCAAAGGGATTGCGGTAAACGTAGGGAGCGGGCGCAAAGGCGACACCAGGGAGATATGGCCCGCCACGCGTCTTGCGCGCCATATTCCCCGTGACCGACAGCGTGCCGTTCGTCCGGCCATGGAATGAATGCGTCAGAGTAATGAACTCGCGGCGTCCGGTGTACGCCTTCGCCAGCCGCATCGCCGTCTCAATACCCTCAGCCCCGGAGTTACCAAAGAACGTCTTGGCGCGGCCACGCAGCGCCCCAGGCGCGATTTCGGCAATGCGCGCAGCGCATTCAGCGACCACCGGGACGTGATACACGTACGAGGCCGCGTGCACCACTTTGTCGAGTTGTTCACGGACGGCGGCGATCACGCGGGGATGACGGTGCCCCGCGTTGACCACCGCGATCCCGGCAAAGCAATCGAGATATTCCGTGCCGTTGACGTCCCAGATCCGTGCACCCTCGGCGCGGTCAACCACGACAGGCTCCACGGCGGCCACAAAGCTGGTCGTGACGAATTCCTTGTATCGCGCGATGGTAGCGTCATGAGCGGTCAGTGTTGCTGACATTGATCTGCCTCCCGGCGATGAGCGCGGATGCTGGCACGCCGCGCATCGAGCATGTCTCGTTGGCGGCATGATCGCAAAGGGAACGATCGGCCGCCAGTCTCCTAGGCAGCCAGGGAACTCGACGCGAAAAGCTGGACCAATCTTAGCGGGCCGGGCGCTCCGGCCGCTCGCTGCGGGTTCGTGTTGCGGTCGGAGATGGCTGAGGGTTGGATGGCTCGTCGAGCGCTGGTTGGGTCTGCACCGGCGCTTCAGGTACCGCTGGCGTTGCCGTCGGTGGCGCCTCAGGAGCAAGCGTGGGCTCGGGCAGCGCGGTGCTGGTTGGGGTGGCAACCACGTCAGGCACGTGCTCCAAGGTGGCCGTTGGGGAAGGCTCTGGAGCTGGCAAAACGGTTGCAGTGCCCTGCGTCACCTCGCTTGGCGACGGCGTTGGCGATGGTGAGGCAGCGCTCTGGAGCGATGTCGCGCTCGGCAACACCGTCAGGATAGTGGTAGCCACCTCGCCACTACTCTGGCCGATCGCGCGGATCGTATGCTCCCCTGGCGGCAATGTGCGCGGAACGACAAACGCATTGGTGGTCGTCGCGTTTGCGCTGCCAGTACTTGAGACGCGGACATGCTTGAGATCCTGTCCGGTGCTGGCGAGCTCGATCGTCACATACTCGTACCGCTGAAAGCCACGCAGCGACGGTGAGACAGTCGCCCCAGGAGCTCCGCTCGTTGGGATGAGCCTGATGCTTGGGATCACGTTGTAAACCGCTTGGGCTTTTGCGCCGCTTGTCGTGCCGGTAGCTTGGATGCTGTGCGGCCCCAAGACGGAAGGCGGCACGATGCCGCTACCACTAGCGCTTCCACGACTGTCAGCGATGAAGGTTCCAAGAGTGGTCGAAGTCGTACCTTCGATCACGTAGCGAACGGTGATGCTCTCGCCGCTGGAAAAGCCAGTCAGCGTGAGGCTTAGCGATGTGCCGACCGGGCCAGAATCCTGACTTAGCGTCAGCTTTGGCGTCACGGTGAAGAGCGCGAGGGTAGAGGCGCCGCTGGTCCGGCTTGTCACGAAGAAATAATGATTGCCGAGTGTCGCTGGCGGGACAGTAACTGGGAGCAGGATCTCACCTTGAGCATCAACCGTCGCAGTTGCCAGCACCGCGGTCGATAGGCCGCCCCAGCGCACATGCACGACATCTCCAGCAGTAAGCCGGGCGCAGTAGATCTGGACCGTGGATCCGACCGGACCGGTCCGTGGGGTTGTGTCGCACGCTGGCGGCTGCTCGCCAATGACGATCTCACCACCGCGGATGGAAAAAAACGTGGTGGCCGAGTTATTGGCGTCATTGGCTTCGAACAGCAAGTTGTTCGGATCCGCAGTGGAGAGAATGGCGTAATCGCCATCGGCCGGGCGGCTCGTTCCGAGATCGATCCACTGTTCGGGCAAGCCCGCCATGTAGACATCGCCCCAACCCGCCGAAAGCCCTTGTCTCCGGTTATCGCATGTGGTGTAGAGCGATGTGCCTGAGCCGATGGCAGCAACCTTCACGGTGTCAAGAATGCAAAAACTCGTCTTCGAGCCTCTCCGGCTCGTCAACCGGTAGATACTTTTTGTGTCTTTTTTCAGCAATTGGTATAACGCGAAGTTCTGAAAGTGAAAGTGATTGTGCGTCGAATGATAGATAAGATCCGACGAAAAGCGCTGATGAATCACAAGATTACCACCAGTGAAGCTGTCATAGACATTCTGATACAGATCACGGCTGCTGGCGAAATTGGCCACGATTTCGAGGCGCCCACCCCAATTGCCAATCAGGTTATCGAAGCGCAGCAAATAGTGCGTCAAGCCGTCGGACAAGCGCCGCTGTTCAAGCCGGAGGCCAGCTGGCGGAGCGGTGCGTAGATCCGGATACAGCGGTTGCCCAGCCCGGCTCGGGTGAGACGGAAAGCCCGCCGTCGCGATGGCGAACAGGATGAGCAGAACCAGTCGGACAGGTGGGTGAGCGGCGCTGTTGGGGTTCATCGCATCGTCCGTTCTTGTGAGCGCCATCCCTGATCGCTTGACGCTCCACCGGGCCGCACCAGCATTCGCAAGATACGCCAATGATGTTCAGAAACTAGCAGATTTTGCTGGGATTGAAAAGAGGGTCCACTGTTCTCGTCATGAGATCGTGGTCACTGACCGTCGGCGAGTCACATCTGCATGAGAGAAGCCGCTTGGAGAAACAGCATTGGGGGATGTTGGAATCAGGCACAAACACGATATACTTAAGAGCGAAAAGGGTGTTCGGTCAGTCGGTGCGCGCTCAACGGACGGCGCAACAGCCGGAGGGGCGCGCAAACCGCAGGTTGTGCTTTAAAGGAGGAGTGCGCTTGCCAAACAAGACTCAGCAATATCGTAAGCCGGCTCGCTCGGCTCCTGCCACGGCGGCAGTAGAGGAGCGGCCCCGGCGCCGTGATTCGGAAGCCATCACGGTTGAGGGGCGCGTGATCGAGGCGCTGCCGAACGCGATGTTCAGAGTCGAGCTTGATAACGGCCACATCGTCCTCAGCCATCTGGCTGGGAAGATGCGGACAAATTACATCCGCGTGTTACCCGGGGACCGGGTAACGGTGGAGCTTTCCCCCTACGATCTGACGCGAGGCCGCATCATCTACCGCCACCGCTAAGGCTGTCTCACCGCGGACAGGACAAAAGTCGCCTCAACGACTATCGTTGGGCTGGTATGTGCGGGCTATACTCTGCGACGCGCGTTGCCGAGGCGCGCACGTGGCAGCCTGGCTGCAACTAAGGAGTGCTCCTGTTCGTGCGAGGCTTTTCCCGCACACCCTGCATACCCTGTCGGAGCCGTTCCACGCGTGAGTCCGCGCCGAGATCACGCGGTGGGACTCCCATTGTGCCGGAGGATGGCGCTGGATGAAATCGTGGCGGGTTGCTGCCGGGCTGATCATCAGCGCGGTTTTTCTGATCTACGCGTTCCGCGGTCAGGATTTTGCAGCCATCCAGCAGGCGCTCACGCAAGCAAACTACGCCTATCTGATTCCCGCGGTGGCGCTGTATTTTGTGGGAGTCTGGGCACGCGCCTTACGCTGGTCGGTGCTCCTCCGGCCCTTAGTTCGCACCTCAAGCGCCGAAGTCGCTCCTATCGTCGCCGTCGGCTTTATGGCGAATAACGTCCTTCCTCTGCGCACGGGAGAGCTTGTCCGCTCGTTTGCGCTCTCCCGCCGCTTCGGCGTCCGCAAGACTGCTGCGCTGGCGACTATCGCTATCGAGCGACTGTTCGACGGCCTGACCATGATCGGATTCATCCTCGCCTCAGCGACGGTGGTCAGCCTGACCAACGAGCTGCAACAGGTCGCCATCCTCGCGTTCGTGCTCTTCGCCGGGGTGCTCATCGGATTGTTTCTCCTCACGCTCGGCGGGAACCTCCGAGACCGGCTGCTGCAGATTGTGCTTGGCCCCTTGCCAACACCGATCGCTGACCGTGTTGAGCGGATGGCGGAATCTTTTCTCGCCGGTCTCAGCATTCTGCGCCGCAAAGGCGATCTGGCCGCGGTCGCCGCACTATCGGTGGTGGCATGGCTCTTCGAAGCCTCGATGTACTGGACGCTGGCGCACGCGTTTGGTGGGAGTCTCGCTCACGTGGTTGGCATGCCTCAGGCATTGCTCACCACCGGAGTGGCCAACCTCGCGACGCTGATTCCCTCCTCGCCGGGGTATATCGGGCCATTTGAGAGCGGCGTCATTCTTGTGCTCAACGGCGCCCTGTCCGCCCCGCGCGAGTTAGCGCTGTCCTACGCGATACTGGTCCACGCGGCTTTATTTTTCCCAATCACCATCTGGGGCGCATTCGAGTGGTGGCGACAGCAATTGTCCCTGAGCCAGATTCGTGAGCTCAATCATGAAACTCCTGGGTCGGAAGCGTCCCAGGTCAGCACGGAGCACACGGAGCAATTGGCGGGGCGCATCGTCCGCCCGCACGTGCCGCGTTCCCGGTAGTTCGCGCAGGAGATCAGGCGTCGATGAGCACAATTCAGGCCATCATCCTTGGCATCGTTCAGGGTCTGACGGAATTCTTGCCAATTTCATCGTCAGGTCATCTGATTCTCGTGCCATGGCTGTTTGGCTGGGACGAACCGGGCTTGGCGTTCGACGCTGCGCTGCATCTTGGCACTCTGCTCGCGGTGGTCTGCTACTTTTGGCGGGAGCTCCTTGCGATGGTGCTGGCCGTGCCAATCGCCGTCTCTCGGCCGTTGTCGCTCCTTCGCACGTCCCCGGCTCCGGTCAAGGACGGCGTCTATCCAGTCTCTGGCGGAGCGCCGGTTGACCGAGAGACTCATGCCCGGCTCGCGCTGCTGCTCGTGATCGGCTCGATTCCCGGCGGCATTGCCGGATTGCTCGGGCAATCGGCAATCGACGGGTTCTTTCACCGTGAGACGCACCAGGTACTCGCTATCGCCGTCGTTGCGACGCTGCTGGCGAGCTTCGGCCTTCTCCTTTGGTTTGCCGATCGCGCTGCGATGCACCGTCGAACAGTCGATGACCTGGAGTGGACCGATGCGGTGCTGATCGGCTTGGCACAATCGCTCGCGCTCCTGCCTGGTGTTTCCCGGTCTGGCAGCACGCTGACGGCAGGATTGCTGCGTGGCATGCGGCGGGCGGATGCCGCGCGCTTCTCGTTTTTGCTCGGCATGCCGATCATTGCCGCCGCGGGCGCGAAGGGATTGCTCGATTCCCTGCAAGCAGGGATGGGCGGCACGGAGTTGACCGCGTTTGCTTGGGGCATACTCGCTTCCGGGCTCTCCGGCTTGGCAGCGATCTGGATCTTACTGCGCTATCTTCAGCGGTCAACGACTTCCGTCTTCGTTGTTTACCGTGTGCTGGCCGGACTCGCGGTGCTCGGTGCTCTCGCTGCCGGCTTCCGCTAAGCGCCCGGCATTTTCCTCTTTGGCTATCGGAACCTTAGCTGACCGGCGCGGTGATCGGCAGCGGTTCGTTGAATCCGGAATAGTCGTAGAGCATGTAGTGCAGGCGGGACACCATCGCCTCGCGGAGCACACGGCCACTCGATTGCCCAATCCACCAGGCATACCAGGCGGGCACGTAGCGCTCTGAGCCAGGGACGTAGAAGGTCACCACCTGCGCAAGCTCCCCGTTCATCTCCTGCGTGATACCAAGATGAAATCCTGTGGCACCAGCGTAGGTCGATCCCCATTCCGCTGGGGGAGTGATCGATCCTGGCAGCGTTTCGATCCAACTGCCTCCTGGCTCACGCTGCCAGCGCCGGTCACCAATCTGGACGGTCTCAATCTCGCGTGATGTGGTTGCGATAGCGGCTGGCTCACCGGTCGAAGCGTCGCGCACCATAAACGTGCCCGTCACCGCGGTCCCGGTGCCTCCGGAGAGCCGCTGCGTCCAGCGCAAGCTGTGCAAGGCGGTGATGGCCGCGAGTCCACGCTGGAACTCCCGCTCGGCATTTGCATCCCCGGTAGGCAGGAGCGGAGCGTTCAATCCATGCACGTTCGGATCCGGCAGGATCATGAAGAAGGGGGCAACGATGTCCGGGACACCGAGCTGGCGGACAAGCACATCGATCTCCCACCAGCCTGTCAAGCTCAGCTTGACCCCCGTCACGGCGAATTTCCCGTCCGGTGCTGGGACTGCCTGCACGCCGCGCTGCTCGCTCCCATAGTCCAGGCTGATGAAATCCAGCCGCACCAGGGCGATCTTCTCGGGCACCACGGGAGCGCCGTCCGCGGTAGTGATGAGGACGGAGATTTCATTGGCTCCTGGCTTGGCCGGCTGCACCTGGAGCCGGACAATCCAGTCCTCACCGTTCTCTAACGTCACGGGAGCGGCGAGATCAACGACGCGGAGCAGGCCAGTTTGGGCCGCTGGCGGTGCAAGAAGCGCCAGGACGGTTCCACCAAGGACGACGGCAAGGGCAAGCCCGGCTTCCAGGCGGATAGTGGCGCGAAAGACAGGGGCGATCCGATCAAGTGCGCGCCGGAGCATCAGGCGGTGATAGGAAGCGAGAGCAAGCACCGGCACGAGCACTGCCGCCTTGATCAGCAGCACTCGTCCATAGTCGCTTCGCCATAGCGCACTGATGGACGGGAGAAGTAAACCAGCGTTTGCGACGCCGGTGCCGATCCCGATGATTGCTAGCGGCAGGGCGATCCGGGAGAATCGCTTGACGGACTGCAGGCTCCTCGCTTGCCAGGGCGCGGGCCCCCTCGCCCCATGAGATTGGCCAGCGACACTCTGCCCGAATGCCCCTAAGCCGAGATGCACGAGGCCACCGACCCACCACCCCACGGCAACTTGGTGCAGCAAGATGGAGAGCGCAGCGACTGCTCGCCAGCTCTCGCGGGCAGCGACATGACTGGTCAGCGCTAGGCCAGCGAGGGCGAACGTTGCCGCCACACCGCCGGCCACATCCAGCCACGCGGGAACACGTGCCGCCCGCGAGCGCAGCAGAACGATGATGCCGGTCACCATCGCCACGATCAAGCCAGCGGGCCGAAGCCACCAGGACGCTGGGAAGCTGGAAAGGGCTTCGATGACGCTAGGACGGACCGCACCTGGTGGAGGAAACAGCGACTGGAACACCGGCTCCGCCGCCGTCGCCAGCAGGGCCACGCATACCGCTCCAACCACCACCTGACGCCGCCGGGCCGACTCCGTTCCGGAGATAGCAAGTCCAAAGAGGAAACCAGCCGCTGCGGTCGCCGCGCCAAGGAACGTCAGCCACCGGGTCGCCACGGCCCATACCCGCGGCCGCTCGCCCTCCACCGTGGCCGCGCCGGGGGCTCGGCCCGTACCGACACGGAATGCGAAGCTTCCGGTCAGCGTGTGACCGTCGTCCGCCGAGCGCATCGACCAGATGACGGTATAGGTGCCCGTGCTGATACCACTGACCTCGGCGATCACATGGCGGGGATTTTCCGGATCAATGCGAAGATGGGAGACGGGCACGGCCTTGCCCGTTTCGTCCAGCAGCCGGAGAGCTGGGGAACCACCACCTTCGGCGATGCGCTCCGTCATCCACAACTCGATCTGCCGGGGCGGCGCGGCCAGGAGACCGTCCGGAGGAGGGCTGGCGCGCTCAAGCTCCGCGTGCCCGCTTGCTTGGTGTACGACGACAATTGGGATGAGATTGACCAAGAGCGCAAAGCACACGGCGACGTACCACCGCCAAACGGCGCGGCCATGGAGACGACGCGGCGCGAGCAGGATCAAACGAGGCACTCCTCCGATGTTGGGTTGTGCCGCACGAGCGCATTCATGTTCGCGCGGCTCCCGTCACTGTACCTTACGCACACAGGTCAGGCCGGGATGAGCCGGCAGACCCGGCGGCTCAACGGAGGTAACTCACCTCACGCTGGGTATGCGGCAACCGCGGTTGCTGGGAAGTAATAGGGATCGACGCCGCCCCTGAAGGCTCCGTTCGCACGGAGCACGCACGCCGGGGAAGCGAATTCGCCGCGGAAGAGCCGGTCGTCCTTCACGACCACCCGATGCCCGCGCCGGCGAAGCGCGTCCCGTGTCGGTTCGGAAATCCGATAGTCCACAAGCAGATCGAGGGTAGACGCGTCGATCCGAGGCGCCGAGACGGCAGCCTGCATGCCGAATCCATGGTCGGCAAGGTTGCTGACAATCTGGGCCACACAGTTCATGATCCGGCGGCCACCACTGGCGCCTATGGCAGCGAGTGTCCCGCTCGCACTGGCCGCGACCGCTGGGGCCATGTTGCTCAATGGCCGCTTGCCCCCACCGACCGAGTTCGGGCGGCCGGGCTCCGGATCAAACCACATCATGCCGTTGTTCATCAGCACACCCGTACCAGGCACGACCACGCGGCTGCCCCAGACGCTGAGGAGCGTCTGTGTCAGCGAGACCACGACGCCGTCGTGATCGATCACACTGATATGCGTCGTGCTTCCGCCACGGGCATAGTCGGGTACGGATGGAGCCAGACCATGCCGAACACCCAAGCGCTCCGGGGCACCCATGCTGATCCGCGGCAACGATGTGTCTGAAATTGTGGCGCGGCGCTCGTCGAGGTAGTCATCCGAAAGCAGCGCATCCAGCGGAACGTCGACTGCATCTGGGTCGGCAAGGTACGCATATCTGTCGGCGAATGCGAGCCTGAACGCCTGAGCAAGGATGTGCAGCGCAACTGGCGTGTTGTGACCGAGCGCGGTGAGATCAAAGCCGTCAAGCAGGCGCAGCGACATCGCCAGCGTCGTGCCGCCGGTTCCCCCGCCGATGGTAGCAACGAGCCAGTCGTGGTACCGGAACCGGAGCGCCGGCTCGATCCTAGCACGGTAGCGGAGAAAGTCCTGAGCGCTAAACGGCGCGCCGCCCTTTTGCAGGTGTGCGACAGCCTGTTCGGCGAACTCCCCTTCGTAGAACCAGCGCGGGCCCTCGGCCGCGAGCCGTTCGAGCGTGCGAGCCAGATCGGGCTGGCGCAGATAGACGGGAGCCGCAGTGTCGACGGAGAACGGGGCGAAGCCGCTTGGATCGCAAAAGATTGCTTTCGTCGCGGGAAAGCGCGTCAGCGCGGGAAGATCTCTGGCGATCTCCAGCGTCGTATGCCAGGTGACCGGCACGCCCTCTGATGCCAGCGCAATTGCTGGCCCAAGCGCCTCTGCGAACGAGATCGAGCCATACTCGCGCAGTGCTAGTGCGAGGCCATCCACGGTGCCCGGAACGGCCACGGCGCGGTGCCCAACGATGTTGGCGTTGTCCACCACAGCCGGCCAGCCGAACAGAGCAGCATCGGTCCCGGTTCCCGCGAGCGGGAACATGTCCGGTGTAGCGCCAAGCGGCGCCACCATAGGATAGGCGACCACGGTTGCCTCGCCGGTGCGGGGATCATACCGCATCAGATAGCCACCACCGCCGATGCCGCTCATCCACGGCTCGGCCACGCCGGCAGCAAACGCCGCGGTGACGGCGGCATCGACGGCATTGCCGCCGCGCCGAAGCACCTGCACACCCGCCTCGGCTGCCTCAGGAGTTTTGGCTGCGACCATCCCGCCGCGCCCGCTGGCCTCGGTGCGCTCAACGATCCATTCGCTCTGTTGTGTCACTGCCATCATTCCTCACGCGACTGACGAACCCCTGCCTCGGGGCATGATAGCGAAGTGCGCCAGCGAGCGGGAGCATTGGCTTTCCGGATGCGACACTACCCGATGACAACGTTCATCTTCCCCGGCTGCCGACAAGCCTGGTAGAACCACGACGGGGTGAGGTGCCATCTGCACTGTCCGAGCATGGGACTCGCTGCTGGGCCAATTTCGCGAACCGCCGGTGGTTGGGATTGGCGTAACAGTAGAGGCAGGCGTAGCCGCACTTTTGAAGCTCGTAGTCCCCGATATCCGTGTGGCGGGTGCAGCCACAGGATTCGCGGCCTTTCATGCGCTGGTCGGTGGCTTTCGCCGTCGAAGCGCCGAACAGGTTTCCGTTGATGCACGCGGCCGGCTGAAAGCCGGGGTACCGTGCCAGCCGCGGCTCTGAGCAAGCCTCCAACGAGATGCCGTGCTGCTGAGCCACCTCCACCATCGTCCCAGCGATCTCGTCGAGTTCGCTGGCCGACGGCTCCCGAAAGGTAACGTGGGGATACAGGTTGCGAAGCCGCAGCAGGAATTTCTTGTACGGATCGACGAGGCTCGTGACGCAGGTGGTGACGCCTATCCGTCCCAACTCGTCGCACATCCGGGTAAAGAAGTCCTGGTCCCACGAAGATCGATTCATCCCCCCTTCGCGCCAGAACACGAGGGGGTCATAACGCCAGGTCACGGACGCAGGCCCACGGCGACTCGCCAGCTCTTTCACGTGACGCAGGGCCTCGGCAAGCTCGGGGACATCCGGCTCTAGCCAGGCATACTGCTCGCCCCGCGGATTGATCGTGAACTGATAGTGCTGGCGCTCGTAGATTTCGAAGCAGCGATAAAAGTGAGGCCGCAGGTAGACGCCGTAGTTCTTTGACCACCAGACGATGCCCGCAACATCCTGGGGAAGGAGCGAAACACGCATCGCAAAGCGCTCGGGCTCAGGGACGCGATAGAAGAACGGATTGCGTACTAACACCCAACCCTTGCGGACTCGCTCCACCATCCATGGCAGATGAAATGCGGGAATGTCCGTTCGTTTGCTGACAGACATTACGCGCGGCGCATGCTGCGCTTGATTGGAGCTCGGGGCTCGTCCGTCTCGTTCCTGAAGTGCCTCTACAAAGCGTGGAGGTGCCATACCCGTCTCGTTTGGTGATGGTGCTTTGGCGTGCAGGAGCCTCCTAGCGACGCTGCAGTGCTCATTACACCCACTTTACTGAAGCATGTGCTACAGCCTGCTATCCCTCCACGGAAGCTTATCGGGAAATCGCTCACCGAGAGTCCGCAATCACAATGATGCAAGCATGGAGAGGCCGAGACATCAGCATGGCCACGAGCTTCACGCGCCCAGTAGGCAACGTGATGAGATTCAGGTGCCAAGGGAAGAATCCACTATTGCCGTGTGGCTCTGTTAGACCTCGCTCTCTATTTTATGTGCAGTGCCAGAACCCTGCCATTGATGAGGGGATGAATGATAGAGTGCCAGCCTGACCTCTCATCACTCTTCGAGGTCATTGCCCCAACGTTCAGGCTGGGCCCATCCCCCTCGCTGAACAATGATGACTGATAGAGGCTCGTGTCCATCCACGATGGCGTCGGCGGCGAAGCAACTGGAGACGTTCCCTATGCGAATGAGTACGCTTCCTTGACAAGCACGTCTGTACGGCTTGCACTTATACGACTCCTAGGCGAGATCACAATCCAGCCTGCTGTCCCACTGGCGATATTCGGCATCTAAACGATAGAGCTGATCCCACACGAACTGGCGCAGTTGCACTGCTGGACAGACACAATAGCGCCTAAACTCAAAGTCGCTGATCTGCTCATGAGGAAACAGAATCTTCATCAATCCACTAGCAATCGCTTGAATCGCATCAAGATTGCGTTTATAGGGTCGATTGCCCGTAAGGCGGACGCGTCTCGCCGCATATTGGTCGATCGAGAGATCATGCCGGAGAGCGATGAGTGCGTCTCCGAAAAAGTCAGCTTTCAATCCAATTGAGTTAGCGAAACAGTCGGGACCGAGCTTTCGAATCTTCCAACCAGGCAGAATGCCTTTTATCCGGTCCAGGAAGGCGGTTTCGCGGAGAAAGTGCGGCAGTTCATCAACGAGGCGATCACCGGCGATCGGTTGCTGCCGCTCATCGAGTTTAATATTCGCGAGCAAAACCAAGCTACAGTCGCTCGAGGTCTCGTGCAGCCCGCCGCGGGTCAGCTTTCCGTTCGCGAGAAAGCCCTTGAGGCCGCCGACAATCTCTTCCGGTCGCTCGAACTTCAGCGTCTGCACCTCATCAAGGACAACCGCAGCGAACCGAGCGAGCAATCCCCACTGACCGGAGGCATTATTGACAAAGAGAACCGCTGGCGTCACATTTCCTCCGCTGATCAAGCGAACACGAGGACTAATATTCTCGAAGAGATAACTCTTTCCCGTTGCCTTCGGGGCGAGTTCGATCAAGTGCAGGCTCTTCTGTACGAGTGGCAGAAGCCGACAGAGCAAGAGCAATTGCTCATCCTCGGTGAAAGCCTCGGGCGCATAACCCATGGAGAGAAGCATCAATCGTCGCCACTCCTCGAGTGTGAACGAGCGCCGCGCCTCCTTGTAGAGATCGAGGTCAACCGTCGCCTGCATCGGCTTGAAGCCGAGAATGGTGACGCCGTCCGATAGCTGTGAGAGGTCGGTGACGCCCCACATCCCGTGCCTCATCAGGTCTGGATGGGCACTGACGATTTCCTCGGGGATCTGGGCGTTGTCGATTCCAAGCAGGCTAAGCTTTGCGACCCGTGCACCATATCCGCCCTTGAGTTGAATCTCGACTTGAACAGGAGTGAGAACTTTAATCGTTTCGCCACGCAGCAGGGCATGCTTAATGATCTGCTGGTCGTTCGGGCCAGGTACGTACTTGGCGGACCAATCTGTTACCTTGGCGAGCTCGCCAGGCGTCAGCTCACCCTTCCCCGGCACTAACGTGTCAAGGAGCCATTCCCCGACGTAGGCTGGGATACCACGCTTTTGAAGCTGGCTGGTGGGCAAGCGACGCTTGTCAATTACGAGGCCAGGGAAGTTCCGCTCAACTTTCTCGGCGAACGTTTCCCCGTTCTGGATCACGAGTTCTTCATGATTCATGGAGGCCTCTTCCGCTAACGAAGGTCACCCAAAATGTCGTCCTTTCGGTAGAGCGCCCTGCTCTTCAGGTGAGCCTCGCCTCGCGCCTCGCTTTCTCCTCCATCAGGCAAACGGTAGCTCAGGATCGCGGACGACGGCACATCAGGTTCCGTGCGGGGCCAGGGAGCCAATGGGCGCGTCAGTACCTTGGTCGACAGGGCACCGATCGTTTCGCTCAACGGAATCTCGATCGGGGAGCTTTTGATACCGCCAGGGGTAAGCGACAACGTCAGGAGAACGACGCCAAAGCTATTCGGGTTGGTGATCTCCAGCGTGATCTCGCCGAGTTGTCCAACAACACCTTCACCGGTGATGGTCATGTTCACCGGTTCGACGCGCACGTCGCGGCGGAGGACAACCCACGGCACCAGTACTTCTTCCGGAAACAGACCGCCGTGAGCGGAAAGCTCGACGCCTCCTTTGCCATCCGCCGTGACAAACGCTTGGTCGTCAAGGATCATCGCATACTGCTCGTTAGGCGGCAAATCGTAGGAACGGGGATTTAGCCATACGACATTGCCATCTGCGCGATATGCTTCAGCTAGTTGAAAGTCTTCGGAGCCCACACCCCACGCGGCACGCCCATGCGGCCGCAACCCTTCGCTCACTGGCACTGCTCGCCGGGACGGGCTCAGCAAGCGGCCATGATCCGATGTTATGACCACTTGCAGCTTCAAGCCCGGTGGCGCCTGCTCAAGGATCGTCTTGAGGTTTCCCGCGATTTCAAGCAGTCGGCCGTCTATTGCCGACACCAATGCGGACTCATCATAGGTGTGGTGGTAAGTGCGATCGGGTTCCGTGAGCACCCAGGCAACGATGTCACCAGCGTGGGCCTGATGCAGCAGCTTCGTGACCTCCTTGAGTCGCGATGATGCCAGTGCCTGATGCTCATCCACGAGGCGGCTGGTTACGTCTTGCGAGATGAGGGTCCGCTTGGTGAACTGGGTTACGGTGGGCAGCGCGCAGAATGTCCAATCGAAGGCGATGGCTTTGAGCTCGGGCGTCCGATCCCGCAGATGCCGAAGCAAGCTGAAAATATCATCAGGGGCGAGACCGTCCGCCACGACCAACAGCGTCGCAAACTCAGGATTCTTTTTCAGCCGGTGGGCTCGGATCCAAGCAAGCCGTTCCTGCTCACCTGAGCCAGCAAGCAGGCTCGGCAGCACTTCGAGGTACCATTCTCCGAATCGCCGACCAAGCTCTCTTCTGCGTTCGATCACCGAACTGTCAGATCGAGTGGCCGTCCACTTGATCCACGGCAGATATCGCTCGCGAAACCAGGCAACAACGCCCGGAACGTCAGTCGGCGGGTAGCCAGGGTCATCGGGCTGCAGAAGTCTCCGCAGCGCAGCACACTCATTCGCATTGAGGTGTCGTTCGAGCCATGCAAGCCATCGACCCGTCAGAGAATCCGGATGGTGCTTCAGGAACTCGAAGATTTGGCGAGCAAATGGTTGCCTCAACGGTGGCCATAGGCGTTCCTCGGCAGGCGGGTGCTGTGGCACCCCGTCGCACGCCAATCGTTGGCGGACCCGCTGCATCAGACGATCTTGAACGTTCGCTGGCAGATCGACACTTGGCCAGCCGACGCTGGGCACGGTCGAGCGGAGCCCTAGCCATTCCTCAAGGCACGTTGCAGCATCCTCCAGGTCTTCCGCAGCATAACATCGCTCTAGGAAGCGGTCACTGGTTTTCGCTGACCACTGCTGACCTGCCGCGCGCGCAAGGGCTTTCTCAACCGTCGCTGGCGATCGACTGAGCCACCACACGAGCCACGCTGCTGCGTGCTCCGGGCCCGGTGATTCAAGCCAGAAGCGCTCTCCCGAGAGTGCAGCAAGAACGTCGCCCGGTCGTGGCAGATCCGGAAGTTGCCAGATGCGATCACCGAGCTGTTGGACGACGCTGCGGGCCATCTCGCCATCGAGACCGGGGCACGCTGCCTGCAGTGTTTGGACTGGTGACTCAATGATGCGCACCGACCAGCCTCTGGCCGCGGCTACAGCTTGTGCCCACAGGCAAAGGCTCGGGCCGCG
>JBHOQQ010000061.1:0-8969 GCA_042408955.1 Thermomicrobiales bacterium | reverse complement strand
GGTGGGGCGGTGCGTGCATACTCGTCGATGGGTTCCGTGACCCCGAGCGCGAGAAGCGAGGCGTGCGGGCAAGGCGAGCGTCGGGTCGGGTGTCGCGGGGTACACAATCAGGTCCGGATGGGGAGGTCACGCATCAATGAGGACAGACACGGAGAATGAGCTCGCACATTGGGCCAGGAGTTGGTACCCATCATGGTCAGGGACCACGCAGAGTGCAACCAGATCGCCCACAGGATCTCTGACGATGTGGTGACCGCAAACAAACCGGCCGTGGAAAAGATTCTACGGCCGGATCTGTTGCCACGCTTTGCCGCGCTCGCGAGCGAGTCATCAAGCGCTATCACGTTCTGGCGGAAGCGACGGGATTCGAACCCGCGATCTCAGCCTTGACAGGGCTGCATGTTAGGCCACTACACCACGCCTCCATGCCGGTGAGGATGCTACCACGCACACGAAATCGGTGTCAAGCATGGGAGATTCGCCACCTCGCTGGCCCCGTCACCCCGCGCCGCCTCACCCCCTCCACCGAACACCACGCCGCCCACTCGCCACGGCCCTGGCAAACGTTCGTCGGCCTATCTGCTCGCTCTCGTCGTCCTCACTCGCCAAATCGGCTACGATCTCGCCGGCGTGAGTCCGCTGCCGCGGCCGGCGCCACCGGATATCCGGCTCAGGCATACGGGATCAACTATGCGGCCACAACCAGCCGTTTCTGCGGATCCTTCACTGCGCGATGTGCCACCTGGTGGCTGGTCGCGCGCATGGACACTGCTCCGCCGAGCCTTGGGCCGGCGCTGCCCCCAATGCGGTGCCAGCGGGATCTTTCGCCGCTGGTTCTCGCTCGCGGAGCGCTGCCCCCGCTGCGGCTATGTCTTCGTCCGTGAGGAGGGATACTTCCTCGGAGCCTATGCCATCAACCTGATCGTGGCCGAATTCATTGGCCTCGGCGCGGTCGTGTATCTCCTCATCAAGACCGATTTCTCCCTGTGGGTTCAAGAAGCGATTGCCGTGACGACCGCCGTCGCGCTGCCGATCATCTTCTTCCCCTACTCCCGAACCCTCTGGATGGCCCTCGACTTGCTGATTCACCGCGATGTGAGCGAGCGCCAACTCCGTGCCGAGCACACCCTCCGCACCCCGCAGGAATGAGCCGCACTCGCAACCAGCTGGGCTCTCGATCGGTATACTGCTCACACCGGCATCGCACAGCGACGAGCCGGTAACGACGATGATCGAGAGCACACCCATGAGTACGACCGAACAACAGCAGCGTCTCGGCGCAACGATGGCGCCCCTGTTCGGCTCACCGCTGCGAGGCGCCGTCCAGCCGTCCGGTCCGGGCAAGCGCGAAGTCGATCTTTACGTCCGCACCTACACCACCTTGCTCCAGAGCTCCGGGGCGATCGGCGTCTCGAGCCTCGAGCCGGCCCATTTGACGGCTGCATCATCGCTACACGCGGGAGCAAACGAGCCGGCACCGGATATGAACGCCTTCATGTATTCCACTCTGCGCCTCCCCGCTTGCATCCTGGACGTGCGGCATATTGTCCTCGGGCAGTCGGCGCAAGCGTTCGAGCGCGCCGGGTATCGAGACCTTGACCGCTGGCAAGCGCAGAGCGCCCCCGGACGGCGGCGCAAGTGGCTGTACGACGGGAAAGAGACGCTCGCCGCCCACATCGCCTCCAGCTCCGACCTCGACGATCTGGTACCGACGATCGTCGCCTTCCAAATCGAATGGAATAAATTCCATCGCCTGTTCCAAGCCGATGCCGAGCTGACCGCAGCCGTGCGCGCGCTCGCGCAGGCTGAGGCCGAGGGTCAATTGCCAACCGACGGGCACCCGCTCGATCCAGCGATGCTGCCGGTTGATGAGGTTGGCGAGCGCCTGCTCCTTTCGCCGGCGGATTGGGCGCGGCTCCGGGCTGTCTGGGGCGCGTCAACGTGGCGTAACCTCCTCAAGCTAGCTACCGAGCGCAAGCGCTACACCCTGCGCATGCTCGGTGGCAGCTTCCTCGGGTACACCCGCGCGACCCGGCAGTGGTGGACGCCGGTTGGCAATCTGCTCGCCGAGCTCGGATTGCAGAGCCGCCCCGTCTATTTCGTCTCCTCGAATACCCACAGCATTGTCAACGTCCTCTCGGGCGTGGCGCGCCGCCGGAAGAAGGAGCTCACTGAGCACATCCGCCGCACACGACATCCGGAGCTCTTGCCAGAGCTCGAGAAACTAGAAGCCGGCGAGAGCCGGTCGTCGTGGGAAAACCTGTTGTACTTTGCCGCTCGCCAGTACTTCGCAGAGCCGGAGATGGAGAGCGAGCGGCGCCGCCGAAGCGAGGAGGAACGGCAACGCGGCATCTACCACATCGAGCCAGGCGGTCCGGTCGATGTCGGCATCCAGGTGATCGATCTCTCGAAACTCGACCCGGAGAGCTTCGACCCGCGCCTCGTCAGCGCCGATGAGCGCTTCGATGGCGCGACGACCGATGCCATCATCATCAACGTCAACTATCCACTCGGGTATTCGGCCTATCACATCTTTAGCCAGGTGGCGATGTCCACCGATGCGCTGCGCGGCGTCTACATCCTTGGCAAAGCGGCCACGCTCAATGGCCGCATCGGCGACGTGATGATCGCCAACGTCGTCTACGACGAGCACTCGGAGAACATCTATTGGCTGGACAACTGCTTCGCCTTTGAAGATGTCGCACCCTTTTGCATTTACGGCGCGGTGCTCGATAATCAGAAAGCGGTCACCGTGCTCGGGACCTACCTCCAGAACCAGGGCTACCTGGACTTCTTCTACCGGGAGAATTTCACCGTGGTCGAAATGGAGGCTGGGCCATACCTCAACGCGATTTACGAGGACCTCTTCCTTACCCGGCATCCCACTGGCGAGGCGGTCAACCTGCAGCAACACACCCCGCAGCGGCTTGATCTCGGCATCATCCACTACGCTTCAGATACTCCGTATACCCGAGCACAAACCCTCGGCGCGCGCGGCTTGTCGTATTACGGAATGGATTCGACCTATGCATCGACGATCGCGATTCTCCGCCGCGTCTTCAAGCAAACCGGAATGCTGCGCCCGCGCTAGCGACTTCCGTCTCACATGCCGGCACGTTTCCACGTCTCTTCGGTAGAGACGGTCAGGATTCTGGTCCTTGGACGACCGCTGCACGGCGCGTGACCAACCTCCCCAAAAGTCGAGGTTGACAGAGCAAGGCGATGCGCATACGATTCGGCCAACGAATACTTCGGAGGTCGAAGTACTGGACGAATCACTCGCCGTTCAACGGGCAGCGCAGCTTCTGCCAGAAATCACGAAATTGCTCCGGTTGGTCGGCTCCCGGCTCTCCGCCACAGTGGCGGCGTGCTCGGTCGGGGAGACACGCACGGTACATTACTTGTACCACCATCCGGATGCCACGCTGGGAGACGTCGCAGCGGGCACGGGCGTCTCCCTCTCGACCGCGTCCGAGGTGGTAGACCGGCTGGTTACCGCCGGGTTGGTCGACCGGGAGATCGACCCTCGCGACCGCCGCCGGATCGTGCTACGTCTGACGCCAAGCGCCCAGGAAACGGCCGACCGGCTGCACGCGGCACTGGTGGAAATGGTTCGCGCGACGTTGGAGAGGCTGGACCCAGCAGAGTGGCCAGTATTCATTAGATCGCTGGAAGTGCTGGCAGAGGAGCTGCGAGCTCGCCTCCCGGCGGTCAGCAGCCCAGCGGCGGAGGCATCACCCCAGAGCGGGCGTGGCGAGCCGGCCTGACGAGTAGCAGATCTGCTGCTCGTCCCCAGTGAGCAGCCAGGGGAGGTTTTTGCTCTCTATGCCGGGGTGGTCCGGCCGTCCAGGAATTCGACAAGCTGAGGAAGGGAGTGAGCACCGTGGCAACGCGGACAGTTGAGCTTACGAGAAGGCCAGCGCACCCCGCACCGGCTCAGCCAGCCGAGCACAACCCCTGGCTGGTCCTGGCCGTGCTGTGCCTTTCCGTCTTCATGCTGCTGCTGGACACAACGATCGTCAACAACGCCCAAGTCAAGATTATGGAGGGAATCGGGGCGACGCTGACCCAGATTCAGTGGGTGCTCGATGCGTATATCCTCACCTACGCGGTGCTGCTCCTATCGTTTGGCCGCTTGGGCGATGTCTTCGGGCGCAAGCGACTGTTTGTGCTCGGCATGACGCTGTTCACCGCGGCGTCGGCGCTTTGCGGTGCCTCCGCCTGGCTTGGTGATCAGCTTGGCCTCTCCGCCGTCAGCGTCTTGATCGCAGCTCGGGTGCTGCAAGGCTTGGGTGGCGCCTTCATGATGCCGCAGTCGCTCTCCCTCCTCACCGTCACCTTTCCGCCTGAGAAACGCGGTGCCGCGATGGGCATCTGGGGCGGCATCGTCGCCCTTGGCGCGATCGTCGGGCCGATCGTCGGCGGGCTCATCGTCACAGACTATGCTTGGGAGTGGATATTTCTGATCAATGTTCCTGTCGGGATCGTTGCCGTCCTGGCCACGCTGCGGATCGTGCCAGAATCCACTGATCCGCTGGCCAGCAAGCGGCTCGACTGGGGAGGGCTCCTCCTGTCCGGCCTCGGCATCTTTTCCCTCGTTTATGCCTCGATCGAAGGGAACAAGGCAGGTTGGACCAGCACCCGCATCCTCGGGCTCTTCGCGGCGAGCGCCGTTCTCCTCACCCTGTTCATCCTGTGGGAGCGCCGCGCTGCCGATCCCATGATGAAGCTAGAGCTTTTCCGGCTCCGCAATTTCTGGGTCGGCAACGTCATTGCCATCGTCGTTGCCTTCGGGATGCTCGGTATCTTCTTCCCGATGACCCTCTTCCTCCAGCAGGTTCTCGGCTTCTCCCCGATCCGCGCCGGGCTGACCATGACGCCGATGTCGCTGATGATCATGATCGTAGCTCCGCTCTCTGGGCGGCTGACAGACCGAATCGGCGCGCGCTGGATCTTGTTCATGGGGACCGGACTGATGAGCCTCGGCATCCTTTTCATCATCAGCCGCATCAGCTTGGACACTACTTGGCGGACTCTCCTCCTGCCATTGGTGGTCACCGGAATTGGGATGGGCATGACCTTCGCCCCCATGACTGCCGCCGCGATGCGTGAAGTTCCGCCGCGCGTCGCCGGGAGCGCCTCGGGAATTCTGAACACCATGCGCAACATCGGCCAGGTGCTGGGGATCGCGATTCTGGGCTCGTTGCTCCAGCACCGCTTGGGCACGCACGCGTCGGAGCGCGTCGCCGCCTTGGGACTGGAGTCTAGCCTCACCCGCCGCATCGTCAGTCTTGCTCGCCAGAGCCAGTGGGAAATTATTCCCGGCCTTGTCACCGACCCGAGCCAGCGCGGCGCGATCTACGCGGCGCTCCAGCACGCCTTCGTCGATGCCCTGCGCGGCACCTTCTTGGTCGGCTCGCTGGCCTGCTTCTGCGCCGCGGCCGTCGCGCTGATGGTTCGCAACCCACCGCGGGCAATGGCGCCAGCCGGCACGGAGCAGGTCCCCGTCATCGCCGATTGACCGGGCGTGGTGCGTTGCACTGCTGCCGGCCTGGGAGCGATGCATCGCGCTCCTCCACCTGCTGACACCTGATAGCTGCCGGCTGAGAGCCGATAGCTCCCTGACCTTTGGCTCCTGCCCCCTCCCCAGCCCCCACCTCCGCGGCCCGCTGTCCTTCATTCTGAGGATGCGCGATGAGCAGCCCGCGGCTATGCTAGCACCCTGATCGGGAGAGCCGTCCATCGTGGGCACGCGCACGTGCCCCGATGGAACAGCCCGCGCCAGGAGCGAGCTGCCATGCGACGCACCAGCATCCTCGTCGCCGTCGTCCTCATGCTCACCTCCGGTGCCGTGCTCGCCCAGGAGGGCATCGTCGCCTTCGCCCCGCTCACCTCAGCCCCACCGCCGTCCAATGGCCGGGCGCTCATCACCCGCCTCTACCAGGAAATCAACCACACCCTGGACACCGGCGACAGCACCGGGCTCACCGGGCTGCTGGCCTCCGACTTCGTCGACGAGGCCCCAGCCCCCGGCGCCCCCGCCGACCGGGCCGGCTTCATTGCCACGATCCAGCTGCTGCGCCAGGCCATGCCCACCGCGCGCCTGCTGCCCACCGACATCCTTGTCTCCGGCAACGACGTCGCCGTCTTCGTCCAGATCGCCGGCACCCCTGCCAGCACCGTGGTCCCGCTCCCGCCGCTCACCGGCGTCCCCTGGCCACGGGTCGACCTCTATCGCCTGGCCGCGGGGCAGATCGCCCAGCGCTTGAGCAGCGCCACGGGGATCGGCGTGCTAGCACCGGTGCTGGCCACGACCCTGACCCTCAGCGGCCAGGGCCGGCAGGTCGTCGAACTCGACCAGGAGCGCTATTCGCACGAGGTCTCCCCCTGGATGGTGACCGCGGGCCCGCTGCTCCTGCTGGTCGAGACCGGTGCCCTCTCGGTGAGCCTTGATAATGCGGCCATGGCATCAGCAGTGGTGCTGCGCCCCGGCTCATCCCAGCCTCCAGTCGGGCCGACCGTCGAGCTTGCCGCCGGTGATGCCCTGGCTCTCCCCGCCCGGAGCCGCTACCAGGCCGGGAGCACGAGCGAGCACCCCGCCTCCGTCCTGACCCTGCGGTTTGTGCCGCTGATCAATGCGCCCAACTATTACCCGAATGCCTCCCTGGCCAGCCTCGCCACACCGGTGCCCGGCACCCCGGAGCGCGTCTCCCTCGCTGGCGGCACGGCCGTGCGTCTTCTGCTCCCAGCCGTGAAGGTGCAGATCGCCCGCCTCACCTTGCACCCCGGCGCGGCCCTGTCCCGCCATCAGGTGCTTGGTGCTGAGCTGCTCACCGTCACCGCAGGCGCGCTGGCGGTCGATGTCACCGCCGGCGCCTCCTTGATTCAGGACAAACCCGGGGGATCGATGATCTTTGAGCAACACCTGCATACCGTCCCGGCTGGCGGGGGCCTCCTCCTTGACCACGATACGACGGTCAGCTACCGCCCGGCGGATGGCCAATCGGTCTCCGCGCTGCTGATCGTCCTGCAACCGGTCACCGAGATCGCTTCGGATTCTGTCATGCTCGCCACCCCGGAACGGCAGCCTGCCTCCTGAGCAGCCCCTGGCCAAAAAGGAGCCACCCGATGCGCCGCCTCATCCTGCCGATCATGCTGATCTTGGCCCTCCTCAGTGGGCTCGCCCTTGGCAACACCTGGCTCGTGCTGCGCGCGCCGGCAGTCATTGCCCCAGAGACGGCCCGCCACGACGCGGCGACGGTCGCCACGGCCGAGCGCTTCTACGGCGCCGTCAATGTGGCCCTGGCCAGCGGCGTGCTAACGCCAGCCCAGGCGCTCCTGGCACCTGCGTTTCGCGATCACGCGCCATTCCCGGGCGCCTCGCCGGATCGCGCAGGCTACCTGAGCACCCTGGCGCGGCTGCACGCGACGGGTGCCTCCCTCACTCTGCAGATTGAGGGCATGAGCGTCGACGGGGACCGGGCCGCCCTGCGCCTCCTCGCACGCAGCACTGCCCCACCCGGAGGGCTGCCCACCGTCTCGGGCACCCTGTGGCCAGCCACTGAGATCTTGAGGATTGAGGACGGTAAAGTGACCGAACGCTGGAGTGGGAACGTCGACCTCGGCGCGCTCGCTCCCGTGGCGCGGCTCTCGCTCCAGCTACTGGCCAGTGGCCAGCAAGATATCACGCTCCGCCGCCTGACCTTCACCAGCCAACCCAATCTGTATCCGGAATTGACTGCCGGCCCCCTTCTGCTCGTCATCGAGGACGGCCGGTTCCACCTGCGGCTCGGCCCTGGCAGCCGTAGCGCGGCCACCCTCCAGCGGGCTGCCGGCACCAGCGAGACGCTCACTCCCGGCGACCAGGCCGTCCTCGATCCTAGCGATACCGTGCTCCTGGCCCCTGGTAGCTTCTACTACGCCTGGAGCGACGCCGAGGCGCCGGTGACGGCCCTGGCCCTGGCGATCACTCCACCCTATGTGGAGCGCATGGGGAAAGGCGCCGGGATCAGCGCCCGGCCAAAGACACTGCCTTCGCCGGAGCTTGGCCAGCCGGTGACGCTGGCGCTGGGGCTCTCCGCCCGCCTGCCAGCGCACCCCCTCACCATCAGCCTGGCGCGGGTCGCCCTGGCCCCGGGCACGCAGATCGACGCGCACCAGGTGACGGGCGCCGAACTGCTTGCGCTGGAGCGCGGGCACCTGGAGACCTCCGTCAGGGATGCCACCGCCTACGTCTACAAGCCGGAAACGGGCGGCCTCACCCTGCTGGCCAATCCGGTGCTGGTGGCCGGGCAGGGGCTCTTTCTGGCCAGCGGCACGACCGCGAGGTACGCCGCAACCGGTGCTGAACCGGTGACGCTGCTCCTCGTCACGATTCAATCTGGCGCGCAAGGCGATGCCACGGTCATCAGCTTCCCACCAGCTAGTCCCGGTCCCCCGGCTCAGCCTCGCGAAAAGCATCCAATGGGGGCTCGGGGCTGGGGACTAGGGGCGAGGGCAGCAGTGAGCTTCCCTGATCCCCAACTCCCGACCCCTCCCTAGCCCTTGGCTCAGTTCATGGTCCCTCCATGGCGCACGGCATAGGCTGCCGCCGCCGCCCGGTTCTCCACCCCCAGCTTGGTGAAGATCCGGCTGACAAAGGTGTTGACCGTGATCCCCTTGACCCCAAGCCGCACCCCGATCTCCCGGTTGGTCAGCCCCTCGCTCAGCAAGGCCAAGACCTGCCGCTCCCGCGGGGAAAGCACCGTCAGGGCGATCCCCGCCTCGCGGCCCGGTGCCGACCGGTCACGCCCCAGCGGGGCGGCACCCCGCCGGTCCACCGGGGTGGCGGCGGCCTGCAGCTCGGCCAAGAGCGCGCCCCACCGCGCCTCTCCAAGCAGCGTGCGGAGGAGTTCCGAGCGGCGCAGGATCCCGGCGCTGGCGGCCCGTAGCGTCGTTGGGGCGGCCGGTAGCTCCCCACAGAGGAGCAT
>JBHOQQ010000056.1:0-48529 GCA_042408955.1 Thermomicrobiales bacterium | reverse complement strand
CCGGCTGATCAACCTGGAATGCGCCCTCACCTCACACACGGCAGAATGGCATAACGGCCACAAGAAAGTCTTCTACTTCCGGGCCGATCCGGAGCGCGGCGCGGCGACGCTTGAGGTTGCCGGTGTGGATTTCGCTGCGCTAGCCAATAATCACATCGGCGATTTTGGTAACGCTGGTCTCTTGGAGACGATTGGCGTGCTGGACCGCCACCACATCGCGCACGCTGGCGCGGGGGCCAATCTCGCGGCAGCCCGCATGCCGGCCGTGCTCAACGCTGGCGGGTTGCCGGTCGCGGTCGTTGCTTTTGCCGACCACCCACCGGAATGGGCTGCGACGCCGGCGTCGCCGGGAATCAACTACGTGCCGATCGCCATGACGCCATCAACGCTGGCCACCGTTGACGAGGTCATCGCCAGCGCTAGGGCCGTCGCCAGTTTCGTTATCGCCACGTTCCATTGGGGACCAAACATGCGCGAGCGCCCGTCGCCCAGCTTTCGCGCCTTCGCCCATCACGTCATCGAGGCCGGCGCGGACGTGTTCTGGGGGCATAGCGCCCATGTGGTGCAGGGCATCGAAATCTGGCACGGCAAGCCGATCCTGTACGACACCGGCGACTTTCTCGATGACTACGCGGTCGATCCAGAGCTCCGCAATGACCTCTCGGCGCTCTTTCTCCTCCGAGTCTCCTCAGCGCGGATCGAGGGTCTCGATCTGATTCCTGTCATGATCGCCGACTGCCAGGTGAACCGGGCGCACGGGGAGGAGCGCCGCTGGTTCCAGCATCGGATCAAGCGGCTCTGCGACGAGTTTGGCACCGCGCTTGATGAGCATGCAGAAGGGCTCTCTGTCAGGCTTGGCTCCTCTCGTCACGACAGCGAGGGTTTGCCATGACACTCCGATTGATTGCTGGGACTGCCAACGAAGCACTCGCAACCGCGCTCGCCACGCGCCTTGGCTGCGCCCTGACAGAGCGCACGCTCGAAACGTTTCCAGACGGAGAGATTCATGTGCTGCTCGGCGAGAGCGTTCGCGCTGGCGATGTCTATCTCCTCCAGCCGACCGCACCGCCAGTTGAGCGCCATCTCCTGGAGCTCCTGCTGCTTGCCGACGCCTGCCGCCGTGCCGGTGCACAGCGCATCACGGCGGTCATGCCGTACTTCGGCTACGCCAGGCAAGATCGCCGAGTCGGCGGCCGCGAGGCGGTCGGTGCCCGCTTGATGATCGATCTGCTCACCGCCGCTGGCATAGAGAACGTTGTGGCCATCGACTTGCATAACCCGGCCCTAGAGGCGGCGTTTCACATCCCGCTCATTCATGTCAGCGCCGTCCAATTACTCACCGAGGCGATTCGGCCAATCATTCCCGAGCGGGCGGTGATCGTGGCGCCAGACATCGGGGCAGCGCGGCTGGCCGACCGGTATGCTGGGCTCTTGCACCTGCCAGTCGCCATCGTGCACAAGATCCGGACGGGCAGCGAGGCCGTCAGCGTCCGTCACATCAGCGGTGACGTTCACGACCGGGTGCCAATCGTCATTGATGACATGATCAGCACAGGTGGCACCGTGGAGGCAGCAATTCACGCGGCAAGGGAGGCAGGGGCGCGCGACGGTGCGATCATCGTCGCTACCCACGGTCTCCTGGTCGGCACCGCGCCTGAACGGTTGCGCCAGCTCAATCCGCGTGCGCTTTTCGTGAGCGACACCGTGCGCATCCACTCGGCCTTGCCTCTCCCCATCCAGACGGTCAGCGTGGCTCCGCTCCTGGCCGAGGTGATTTCCCGCCTCCACGAGGGCCGATCGCTCGCTGACGTGAGCGGGGTCCATTGAATCGTCATCACGCGCACACCATGGGAAAGGAGGCGCCGATGACTCGTGAACTCACCACTTCGCCCGAAGAGCAGACCGTGCGCATTCCTGTTGGCTCCGTCACGCTCGAAGGGAATCTCGCGATTCCAGAGGGAGCTTCGGGCATCGTCGTGTTTGCCCATGGCAGCGGAAGCAGCCGCCATAGCCCGCGCAATCGCTTCGTCGCCCGTGTGTTGCAAGGATCCGGAATCGCCACCCTGCTGATGGATCTGCTGACCGCGGAAGAAGAAGCGATTGACATGACGACCCGGCATCTTCGCTTCGACATCCCTCTCCTGGCCGAGCGCCTCACGGGAGCCATCGACTGGCTGAAGCAGCAACCAGCCACGCGCGACCTACCCATCGGACTGTTTGGCGCGAGTACCGGAGCGGCTGCCGCGCTCCTTGCTGCGGTGGCCCGCCCGGACGACGTTGTGGCCATTGTTTCGCGTGGCGGGCGGCCAGATTTGGCTCGCCAGGCCCTGGAGCGAGTCCGCGCCCCAACCTTGCTCATTGTCGGTGGGCGCGATGAGCCAGTGATCGCCCTCAACGAGGAAGCCATGACGATGCTTCGCGCCCCAAAGCGCCTCGCGATCATTCCGGGTGCAACGCACTTATTCGAGGAGCCAGGAGCGCTCGAACAAGTGGCGCAGCTCGCGGCCGAGTGGTTCTCTCGTTATCTTCGCCGGGACCAGCCCCGCCAGGCTGCGACAGCGCGCTAACAGCGCCAAGCTTCGTTTGACAGCGTACACATTGACGACGAGCGATTGCACGGAGGTGAAGTGAGATGGACACGTGGACGTGGGTCCGAACTCGCGAGGACGCCGCCTTCGCGTACGAAGAGGCGAAGCGCCGGCTCACCCAATCGCTTCATGCCCAGGCTGCCCGGCTCGCGGAGCGGGAGAGGGAGCGAGAAGAGGCGGAAGCCAGAGAAGCGCGCCGTGCCAAGCTGATCGAGCAGATGGCGGTGTACTTCGGGCCACTCACACGATACGTGCAGATGGAAATTGCCCAGCGAGAGCAGGAGGGGAGCATCCCGGCCGGAGCGATTTCCGCTGATGACGTCGTGAGTGCAACGTTCGCCACGGCCATCAATCTGGTAGATCATGCGCCATCCGGCCCTGGACTCTACCGATGGCTACGCGAGTTGGCGCGCGTCGAGATCCTGGAAAAAGCGGATCTGCTCACGCGGGCAGGCAGGCCGGCACCGCCAGCTCCTTCTCAGCCTCCCACCGCGCCGCCCAACGAGCCGCAGGTCGAGCGCTTGCTGGACCACCTCAATGCCCCGCAGGTGGCGCTCCCTGAGGATCTTCTGGAGCATGAGGCAACTCGGCGTCTCCTGATGCGCACGCTGGCGCGGTTGCCAGAGCGCTGGCGCGAAATCTTCCTCCTCAGCGTGGTTGATCATTGGGAGGCACAAGAGATTGCACAAGCAGAATCGATTGAAGAGAGCGAGGTCATGCCAATCGTAGATGCAAGCCGGCGCATCGTACGAGAATGGCTACGCAAACACGCGCCACTGCCAGCACCTGCATCGCAGGGAGCGCGCTAGCAGTTGGACCGACGTGGTACGCTGCACAGTGCATCAGTCGCGAGGAAGGCCATCTTCGCCCATGGCGAGCTCGCCCCCGTGGGCGCTCGCCACAAAGGCTCGCCAGCGCACGACACGGAGGCGTAACGATGAGCACTTCCACATCCTCAGCCGAAAACACATGGTCAGAGGCGGCCCGCCGCCTTCTCACGGCTCGCTACCTGCGTCGAGATGAGCGGGGCGTAGTCATCGAGACGATTGAAGAGCTCTTCTGGAGAGTGGCACGGGCGATCGCCGAAGCCGATGCCGCATTCCCCAAAGGGGACAACGTGGCCGTCACCGCTGAACGGTTTCACGAGGCTATGGTGAAGCGGCGGTTCCTGCCGAACACTCCGACACTCATCAATGCAGGGACCGAGCTAGGCCAGCTCATGGCCTGCTTCGTTCTCCCCGTTCCTGATTCGCTCCACGGGATTTTCACCGCGCTCCACGACGCCGCAATTATTCAGCAAAGTGGTGGCGGCACAGGGTTTACGTTCACGCATTTGCGCCCAGCGGGCGATCTCGTCCAGTCCACCAAGCGCCCTTCCTCCGGACCGGTCCCATTCATCCGGATCTTCGACACGATGAGCGATGTCATCAAGGGCGAGAGTGTGCGCGGTGGGGCAAACATGGGCGTATTACGGGTTGACCACCCGGATATCCGTACGTTCATCTCCGCCAAGCGTCAGCCAGGAGCGTTGACTCATTTCAATCTCTCGGTCGCCACGCCGAACCGGTTCATGACCGCTGCGCGCCGGGACCAAACCTTTTCCCTGATCAACCCGCGCACCGGCAAGGTCGCCGACCGGGTGCGTGCTGCGGCCCTGCTCGACGAGATCGCCGAGAACGCCTGGGCAACTGGTGATCCTGGGATGATCTTTCTCGATCGCATCGAGCGCGACAACCCGACTCCGTCACTCGGGCCATTGGAGGCGACAAATCCGTGCGGCGAGGTTCCGCTTCTGCCATATGAGGCATGTGTCCTTGGATCCGTCAATCTGGCCGCGTTCGTGCAGCGCGTGAATGGGCGGACACGTATCAATGAAGAGGCGCTTTGCGAGACCGTCCAGCTGGCCGTGCATTTCCTCGACAATGTTATCGAGGCGAGCCGCTATCCGATCCCGCAGATCGAGACGATTTGTCGAGCAAACCGGAAGATCGGTGTAGGAGTCATGGGCTTGGCTGACGCGCTGATCGCGCTCGGCATTCCGTATGGCTCGCCGGCCTCGCTTCGCGTCACCGGCCACCTGATGCGGGAGGTGCAGACCGCCGCGGTCGAGGCAACCCGCGCGCTAGCCACGACGCGCGGCGCATTTCCGAATTTCCCGATCAGCCGCTTCGCTGCGAACGGGGAGCCACCACGCCGCAACGCGACCGTGACAACTGTCGCTCCTACAGGGAGCATCAGCCTGATTGCCGGATGCTCAAGTGGAATCGAACCGCTGTATGCCCTGGCGTACGAGCGCCACGGCGATTTTGTTCAAGTGATGGGGCCTCATCCGGCCCTATTAGAGACATTAGAGCGCATCGGACGGCGTGAGCCCGACCTGCTCGCCGATATCGAGGCGACCGGGCGCATCGGCCACCGGACCGACTTGCCGGAAGAGGTGCGGCGCTTGTTTCGTACTGCCCTGGAAATTCCCCCGGAGGAGCACCTGGCAATCCAAGCGGTCGTGCAACGCCATGTCGAGAATGCCGTCAGCAAGACGATCAATATGCCTGCGACGGCGACCGTGGACGATGTCCGCGCGGCCTTCGAGCGCGCCTATGAGCTCGACTGCAAGGGAATAACCGTCTTCCGGGAGGGCGCAACCTCTGGCCAGGTGCTCCAGGTGCTCGGCCACTGTCTGGTGTGCACGAGCGAGGACGTGATTCCCCGCAATGGGAGCGCGCAGCAAACTGCGCACCCTGCGCACCAGCAGGAAATCTTAGCGACACCGTTGTAACGCTGGTCGAGAAATTGCTGTTGTCTGTGTCACATCGTCACCGGTAGGGTCGGATTGGATTCCTCCTCCTGGCGACGCTACTGACCGCCATCATCTGAGGGAAGGGAGTTTACCAATGCGCCTCGCCATCGTTGCCCCGCTGATCGAGCCGGTGCCTCCTCCCTTGTATGGTGGAACGGAGCGCGTCGTTTCCGTGCTCACCGAAGAGCTGGTCCGGCGTGGGTATGATGTCACCCTCTTCGCGAGCGGTGACTCCCGAACTACCGCGCGCCTGGTGCCCTGCTCCGAGCGTGGCCTGCGTCTTGACCCGACAATCAAGGATTATGTTGCCTACACGGTTCTGGAGCTTGGCCGGGTCTATGCCTGTGCGCACCAGTTCGATCTGATTCATAACCACACCGATTACCTAGCCTTCCCCTTTGCGCGTCTATCCTCAACGCCGACGGTGACAACCACCCATGGCCGCCTCGACCTCCCTGAGGTGCAGCGCCTTTATCAGGAATTTCCCGAGCAGCGGCTGATCTCGATCAGCAATGCCCAGCGCGCTCCGTTGCCGAAGGCGCGCTGGATCGCTACGGTCTACAACGCTATCGATATCTCGCGGTATCATTTTCAGCCTCATCCGGGAAACTATCTCGTGTTCCTCGGCCGGATCAGCCCCGAGAAACGTCCAGACCGAGCCATCGAGATTGCCCGCGACGTCGGCATGCGCCTGGTAATCGCCGCGAAAGTTGACCCGGCCGACCGCGATTATTTCGAAGCATTCATCGCGCCGATGATTCGCGCCAATCGCGGGCTCGTCGAGTATATCGGCGAAGTGAGCGACCGCGAGAAGGACGAGGTGCTAGGTGGCGCCTGGGCGTATCTGTTCCCCATCGATTGGCCAGAGCCGTTTGGCTTGACGATGGCCGAGGCAATGGCCACCGGCACTCCGGTGATCGCCTACCGCGCGGGCTCGGTGCCCGAAGTGGTGCTTGATGGCGTGACGGGATTCGCCTGCCCGACGCTTGCCGGCATGATTCGCGCCGTGGAGCGCATCGGTGAGATCGACCGCCGGGCATGCCGCGCCCACGTCGAGCGGCTCTTTTCTCCGTCGGTGATGGCCGATGGCTACGAGCGTGTCTATCGCCAGGTGCTCACCGCGCATGAGACGAGGCAGCCAGCACCGGCTGACGTAGTGCCCCTGCCACCAGCGGCCGTGGATGCTGTGAGTTTTAGCCAGTGAGGTGATCCCGATGCAGCGCGAGTCTCAGTCCCCGCCGTACCGCGTACTCATTGTGTATTACAGCCGCTTCGGCGTGCTTCAGCAGATGGCAGAAGCAATAGCCGAGGGCGTCCGAAACGTCAGCAACGTGACACCTGATCTTCTGCGCGTGCCTGACGCACCTATTGGAATCCCGGGGCCCGGCGAGGACGAAGCGGCCATGCTCGCGCGGCGTGCCGCGATCATCGAGCGCTTCGCCAGCGCCGATGCAATTATCGCTGGCTCACCCTCCTACTTCGGCAGCATGGCCTCTCCGATCAAGCGCCTCTTCGAGGACTGTGCAACCGCACCGAGCCCGATCCATGACGATGCGTCCCGTCCCTGGCGCGCTCATCTCTTCCGGGACAAAGTCGGCGCGGCGTTCACAGCTTCGGCGACTCCACACGGCGGGAACGAGCAAACCCTCCTCTCCATACTGGTGATGATGATGCACCTTGGAATGGTTGTCGTGACGCCAGGCCACCAGGAGCCACTGTTTGAGCAACCGTCGGCCCCGTATGGCGCGACAACGGTCGCGGGAGCGAAAGGAGCCCGTGAGCTCACTGAATCCGAACGCATTGAGGCGCGCACCCTTGGCCAGCGCGTGGCAGAGATGACCATCTGGCTCCGTGAAGGACGACAGGCCTGGATGAAACACCATCACCTCCAGGAATTTCACGACGCGATCGGCGTGACCCCTCGCCCGCGGATCACGTGGGCTCGGGCTGAACACTAAGCATGACGAGTCCTGCCTGGCTGCCTGGTGCAGTACGTCGGCCGTTCCAAGCCATTGTCTTCGACTGGGACGGTACGGCGGTCGCCTCGCGACAGGAGCAGGCCAAGGAGCTTGCCGACCTCCTGGATGCTCTCCTCGCCGCGGGTGTGTGGATCGTGATTGTCACTGGCACGAACGTTGGACATATCACCCGCCAGGTGGTGCCGTTCCTCACGACCGCCGGCCACGATCATCTCCTGCTGGGCACCAATCGCGGGTCTGAAGTCTATCGGACGAGCCGCACTGGCCAGCCGAAACGCATCTGGCTGCGCACGGCCTCACCCGCTGAAGACCGCGCGCTCGATGCGATTGCCGAAGCGATTCGCGAGGTGCTCATACAACGCACGGCACTTGATATCCGGATCGTCTATAACCGATTGAACCGGCGCAAGATCGACCTGATTCCCCTTCCAGAGTGGGCCGACCCCCCGAAAGATCAGATCGGCGCGCTCCTGACCGCCGTCGAATCCCGCCTGCGAGGGGCCGGTTGGCCCGAGGGGATTGCCGGGGTGGTGCGCCTGGCCCAGGAAATGGCGCGCCAGCATGGGCTGCCAGCGGCGCGCATCACGAGCGACGTCAAGCACGTCGAGGTCGGTCTCACAGACAAGGGTGACGCGGTGGCCTGGGTTCGCCAGCACGTGTTACAGCCACGCGGAATTCCGAGTCAGGCGGTGCTGATCGCTGGCGATGAATTTGGCCCGATCGCTGATGTGGCCGGCAGTGATGACCGCATGCGGCAGGAATTGCCTGGTGCCGTCGTTGTCTCGGTCGGTCCGGAGCCAAACGGCGTGCCACCCGGGGTCATTCATCTCGGCGGTGGCCCGGCGCGCTTTCGCCAGCTCCTGGCCGCTTTGCACGAGCACGTTGCGGCACTCACCACGGCCTCTCCCCATCACGATGATACGAAGCCCCGTCCTGTGCCCTGGCTGGCCACGGCGCTCATGCCACCGGCTGATGCAACCTGGTGTTTGGTCGAGCACGGCTACCGCCCAACGCTGGAGCACGAGGTCGAATCGCGCATGGCAATCTCCAATGGCTTCCTTGGCGTCCGAGCCTCGCTGGAAACACCGGCTGCTGCCTCGCGCCCGCGCACCTATGTTGCCGGTTTGTTCGATACATCCGACGATCCGCATGCCGTGCCAAGCCTGGTCGTCGCCCCCGACTGGCTGCGTCTCCAGATCACGGTCAATGGCCAACCGCTCGCCGTTGATTCTGCCATCACCACCGATCACCAGCGCAGCCTCGATTTTCGCCATGGCACCGTCATCAGCACATGGAACGCGGAGCTTCCCGAAGCGGGGCAAATCACCGTTCGCACCGTGCGCTGGGTATCGCTTGCATGCCGCCCGCTCGGCGTGCTGCTCGCGACCATTCAGCTCCCAGCGCGATCATCCCTTACTCTCGAAGCGGCGCTTGTGCCGGCGGACCGCATGCTTGAGTCAGTCCAGAGCGCGCCGCATCTTGGCATCTGGCGGACTCGCCACTCCCACCATGTGCTGGCCATCGCCACGGAAGCGGAGCTCCGCAGCGGCACCCGGCGCCTCCAGCCCGACGCATCCACGCCACTCACCCACCGCTGGCGCTGGGCCACATCGTCGCCGTCGCGCCTCGTCTTTGCGCGAGCCATTGCCGTGTCCCGCGGTGGCGATGACACGGCCGCCGGAACTGCCCGACCGACGCTGGCCCGCGTGCGCCAGCACGGCTTCCGGCGGATCTTTGACGAGCATGCCCGCGCCTGGGCCGAGCGATGGGCCGCTAGTGACATCGTGCTCGATGGCGATCCCTGGCTACAGCAAGCCCTGCGGTTTGCGCTCTATCATCTCACCAGCGCCGCAAATCCAGAGGACGAACGCGTCTCGATTGGCGCGCGGGCATTGACAGGCGATGGCTATCTCGGCCACGTCTTCTGGGACACGGACATCTTCCTGCTTCCTTTCTACATCCATACCTGGCCGGCAGCGGCGCGGTCGTTACTCATGTATCGGTATCACACCCTGCCCGCGGCGCGCGCAAAAGCGGCACGCCTCGGGTACCGAGGTGCCTTTTACCCTTGGGAATCCACCGATACCGGCGACGAAGCAACACCTCCACTCGTGATCGGCCCTGACGGCCAGATCATCCCCATTCGAAATGGAACGGATGAGGTACACATCAGCGCCGACGTCGCCTACGCCGTCTGGCGGTATTGGGAAGCCACGCACGACGCCACCTTTCTGGTGCAAGCGGGGGCAGAAATCGTGCTGGAAACGGCGCGGTTTTGGGCCAGCCGGGCCACTGCCGGGGACGATGGCCACTATCACATCCGAGGAGTCATCGGCCCGGACGAGTACCACGAAGCCGTTGATGACAACGCGTACACGAATGTCATGGCGCAGTGGAACCTTGAGCGTGGCGTTGAGATTGCCCACCTGCTCCAGCGACGCTGGCCAGAACGCTGGGCAGACCTTGCGCATCGCCTGCGTCTCACTCCTGATGAAGTGGAGCACTGGCAGGAGATCGCGGGGCGCTTGATCACCGGCTTTGATGCTGCGACAGGGCTCTACGAGCAGTTTGCCGGCTACTTCGGGTTAGAACAGGTCAATCTCGCCGCCTACGAGCCGCGTAGCGCGCCAATGGACGTCTTGCTCGGCAGAGAGCGCATTCAGCGCACACAAGTCATCAAGCAGGCCGATGTGGTGATGCTCTTGGCGCTGCTGGAGGAACGATTTCCAGAGGATGTCCGGCATGCCAACTTTGCGTACTACGAGCCACGCTGCGGGCAGGGCAGCTCACTCAGTCCTCCGATTCATGCGCTGGTCGCGGCACGGTTGGGATATCTGGAGAAAGCAGAGCGCTACCTGCGGCAAAGCGCAGCCATCGATCTCGACGATACCATGGGGAATACCGCGCATGGTGTGCACATTGGCGCACTGGGTGGTCTATGGCAAACGATGGTGTTCGGATTTGGCGGAATCACCCTGAACCAAGGCACCCTGCGCCTCACGCCGCACATGCTTCCTCATTGGAATTTGCTCCGATTTCCGGTGCAGTGGCGGGGCCGGACGGTGCGGGTTGAGATCCAGCAGGATCCCCCGCTTGCCTCTGTCACGCTGGAGCGGGGGCGGCCGCTCCGGGTTGCCGTGGTGGAGGCTCATCACCAGCTCCAACCTGGTGAGACCTGGGTCTGCCGGTATGCTCCGCTGCAACCGGAAGGGAGCAGGAAGGACTCCTCATGAACGACGTGGGAGAGCGTCCGCTTGTGTTAGTCGCGCTCGACGGCTCACCTGCCGCGGCAACGGCCATTCCAGTGGCACAGGTGATCGCAGATCAACTCGGGGCGACGGTTGCCATCCTGCATATTCCCACGCCTGAGATTTCTCTGGCCACACTGCGACAGCGCCTACGCCGCACCATCGCCGCAACCGTGCCACTGCGCTTGGAAACAACACCCGATCCTGCGGAAGGAATCCTGCGCGCTCTCGATGATCCCTGTGTCATGCTGATCGTGCTAACTACGCACGGGCGCGCGATCAGATCGCGCCGCGAGTTAGGACACGTTGCCGAAGCGGTCATCGCAAGGACGACCCGGCCAATCCTGCTCGTCCGCCCGGAGGCCGTGCAGCAGCGTCCGGTAACCGGCTTCCACCGTCTCCTCGTCCCCCTCGATGGCACGCCTACCACGGCGCTGGTGCTCCAACCGGCGGTACATCTGGCTCAGCACCTGCAAGCATCAATCGAATTGTTGATTGTTGCCAGCCCGGATCAGCCGCTGCCCGCTGAGCCAGGCAGCATCGCTGCACCTCGCTATATCGATCAGCCACAGCATGAGTGGCCCGCGTGGGCGACCGAGGTGATTGAGCGTCTCGGTTGTCTGTGTGCTGGCTTGGCGCCCGACGTGCCAGTACGCCTCTGGCTGCGCGTAGGCGACGTTGCTACGGTGATCCTCACCTTCGCTACCGAGCACGACATTGATGCGATCGTGCTCGCCCGTCGCAGCCATTTGGAGCCCAGCCGTGCTCGGGTGCTGCGCGCTGTGCTGGCCGGCACGCCGTGTCCGGTCTTCCTCACCGGCGACGCGGCCACACTGGCACACGCTCGCGACATCTCAACGGTTGATGCGACGTTGTCATAGGTCTCGCGTTATGCGTCATGGTTTCGGAACATCTGCTCGCGTACGCTACCGTCGGGAGGCCACCGTCCGACCGCGATGGCGATGCAGCGACACACGTGATGACTGGAGGAAGGCATGGAACAGGGGCAAACACTCACGAAGCTGATGGTGCCGCTGGATGGATCGCCGCTTGCCGAACAAGCGCTCCCCTACGCCCGTGCCCTTGCGACACCCGCGACCGAGATCGTTCTGCTTGAGGTTGTGCCGTGGGCCGACGAGGTCCGTACGGTGCTGGGAAAGCTTGTCGCCACCGCCGCCGAGGTTCAGGAGGCCTACGAAGCCTCGGCGCGGGAAGAGCTCGAAGAGATACGCAGGAAATGGCTTGGCAACCAGCCGAAGGTCACGCTTGAGGTGGCCGCAGGTGATCCCGCCGAGCAAATCTTGTGGGCAGCCGAGCGCCACGCGGTCGATCTCATCGTGATGGCGAGTCACGGGCGTGGCGCGCTCGGGCGCTGGACCTTCGGCAGCGTCGCCGATCGCATCGCACGTTCGTCACCGGTTCCCGTGATGATCATCCATCCGAAGGACGCGGGTGAACCCAGTGCACCACCCCGCATCCAGCGCATCGTGATGTTGACCGACGGCTCAGAGCTGTCGCGTCAGGCCATCCCAGTCGCGGCGACGCTAGCCAAGACGCTCCATCTGCCCGTGCTCGTGCTGCGGGCCGTTGACCCGACAGCGCTCCTCACTCGAGCCCCGGTTCCCCCAGCGCCCGTGCCCAGCACCATCTACGAAAATGTCTTCGAGCAGGTCACGCGAGAGGCGCAGCAGAGCGTCTCGGAAGCAGCGCAACAGCTCCGGGCATTGGGTGCCCAGGTCAGCACCGAGGTGCTCGAAGGGCCACCCGGCCCGACGTTGACCGGCGCTCTGCTCCCCACGGATATCGTCGTCCTCACCAGTCATGGACGCAGCGGTCTGCGTCGCTGGCTTCTCGGGAGCATGGCGGAGAAGATCATTCGGAGCGGCATAGCTCCCGTCGTCCTCGTGCCATCGTCGATTCGCGTCGAATCGAGCGCACCGGTTCCGCAGATGAGTCCCGCCGCACCGCCTCTCCCAGCCTAACCTCGATGGTTCATGAGCCTTTGGCGCGGGGCTAAGAGCCTCCGCGCTCAATACAATGCGCCGGTCTTAACCGGCGCATCTCCTCTGTGGATGGTTCTATCCCCGTCCCTGGTGCCATCTGAACGCGAGCCAAAAACCTTGCTCCCTCGCGCTTCTTGGGATGAGGCTCAGCCCATTCGCGCGGCGGGAGCGCGGGCCTCAAGACCCGCGCTCAAGTGACGAAGCCCCTGAAGGGGGCTCACGAGAGCATCGTGTCCGGAGAACGAGCTGGCTTTCGCCGGCATCCGCGGTAGCACCAGCGCCAGAGCGTACTGGTGTCCCGAAACGAATCGGTCCGGTCTCTCGTCCTAGGTATCAAGCCGAGGGCCTCATCACAGTGACGAGGCCCTCGGCGGCATCAGGTGCTCATGGGGTGATACGATGCTACGATCATCCCGTAATACGACGGCGCCTCATAGCACATAAGCTTCCCGCGCATCGGCACACGCTCGGTTACCCCTGCCAGCATGAGCGCCTGCCACAGGCCGTCAATCGCCGCGTCTGCCGCGTCCTGATCAGTAATCCGGAGCAGCGCGTGCAAATCACCGCTGGTAATAGCGTCAACGACCATGCGATCAACGCGGGCCGACGCCTCGTGGAAGCCATACGGGCCATCAGCCTTATGCCGGTGCCCCCAATCGCACGACGCCACAAACGCAACGCGGCGGTCACTTGCCACGGCCGCATCGGCGACGGCCCGGCCAAAGGCGATCAATGTCTCTCGCGGCACCGAGCGTGACGGCGTCACAATCACCGCCGGGGGCCCACTGTCCTCCTCCGGCGGCTCAGCCAGCACATGCCCCTTTCCTGGGAGATTGCGACTATGGCCAAGAAACCAGAGCGGAGTGATGACACCCCAGTCAAGGGGGATGCAGCTTTGATCCCGACGGTTGCCTGCATACCCCGCACGAGCGATGGGGATGCCCTGCTCACTCGCGCCACGCGCGATCGCTGCGGTCAGCGGCCCGTCAAGCGGGATATTCATCTCGACGCTGCGCTCGTTCCAAAAGAGTGTGCCGGCTCCCCGCGCCACATCAGCGAGGCAGATGCTTCCATCGACACGCACACCATGCGGACCAGCGACGACGATCACATCGACGCCGGCCTCCACGCACTGCCGGCCAAGCTCGTGCATCGCATGACGCGTCGCAAGCGCTCCCTCCGCGTCGTCACTCAGATCAGGGATGATTGGGAATCCGTGTGGCGCAATCGCACCAAAGACCATGGGCATGGTGGAAATGCTCCTTCATGCCGGAGCTCGTGCGGGATACAGCAATCGCTGTATCCCGCGCGGCGCCGTGCTCGATCTATCCCTCCTCAGATTCTCGCAAAGGTGGATGCGGCCGCAACTCTTCCGGCTCCCGGCGGCTTGGCACCCCATAGGCCGGCTCGCCGCGCAGTTTCGCAAACCATCGCTCAAGCTGGCGCTCCAGGTCCTCGACTGCCAGCCGGACCGCTTGCCCCGCATCCTCGCCGGCTTGGTGGCTGACAAATTCTCGCTCGTGCGGCGCTGGCTCCAGGCGCACATCCACTGTGATCTTTCGCTGGGCCGGAAATTCCTTGATGGTTACAATCGCCTTTGGCTCGGCAAAGCGCTGCAGCCGCTTCTCCAGGCGCTCCAAATGGCGCCGCATCTGCTTCTCTTCTTCGCTGCCAAGCTCGTAATGATTCAAGTGAAACTGCACGTCAAGTGGCATGGTCTCTCCCTCCAGAACCCACATTGCATACGGTAGCGCCAGATGAGATCACAAGGCCAGCATCCTGGAAATCGCTCCCTTCCCGATATGCTCTCCCGTTGCTGAATGCCCGGCAGCTCGGCCCTGAGCAGATCGGACAATGGCATTTCACTGGTCACTAGGCGCTCTGCCTGCCGTGACCAGGCCCCGCGCCTGCAGCGCACCTTATCCACACGTGACACGACGGCCACGCGACAGATGATACCCGCTCGGCTTGGCAATGATCTGCCAGCGGCGTCCAGAATGATCTGTTGGTCACGAATGGGCCGCCGGGCTCGTCCGCTCATCCTTTGATGCAGACCCGCGGCAGGAGGCGGGCAACCCGGCGTGCCAACTGCGCTCGCTCGGTTGCCTCGGCCACCTCATGGACATTCTTGTAGGCGCCAGGCGCTTCCTCGGCCACGCCACGCATGGACCGGGTCTTGATCAAGATGCCGCGCGCTGCCAGATCCTCGACAAGCTGCCTCCCTTGCCACTGCTTGACCGCCTGGTGCCGGCTGATCGCCCGCCCGGCGCCATGCGAGGCCGAGGACCAGGCACGCTCCTCGCCCTCCGGCACCCCAGCAAGCACGTACGATGCGGTGCCCATGCTTCCCCCGATGATCACCGGCTGGCCCACCGCCCGATACCGTTCGGGAATTGCCGGATGACCCGGCCCAAACGCCCGGGTAGCGCCCTTGCGGTGCACGTAGAGCAGGCGCTCCTGGCCATCGACCAGGTGGCGCTCGACCTTGCAGGTGTTGTGCGAGATGTCGAAGAGTGTTTCAACATGGCAGCCAGGAAAGACTTGGGTCATAACTCGCCGGGTCAGGCCCGTCAGAATCTGGCGGTTGGCGAGTGCGCAATTGATTGCCGCGTTCATTGCGCCGATGTACCGCTGCCCTTCCGGCGAGGTGATCGGCGCGCAGGCAAGCTCACGATCCGGCAAGGAGATACCAAGGCGACTTGCGGCCTTGGCCAGCGTAACGAGATACTCCGTTCCGATCTGATGGCCCAAGCCCCGTGAGCCACAATGGATCGAGATCACCACCTGGCCTAGATGCAGGCCGAATGCCCGCGCGGCCTCTTCATCATAGATGTGGTCAACCACCTGCACTTCGAGATAGTGGTTCCCAGAACCGAGGGTGCCCATTTCCCCGAGCTGCCGGCGCTTGGCTAGCCCGGAGACATTCTCCGGCACCGCGCCCTCAACGCGGCCACGTTCCTCGATATACTCCAGGTCCTCACGGCAACCATAGCCGTGCCGAACGGCCCACTCTGCACCGCCGGCGAGCACTTCATCGAGCTCATCTGGCGTAAGGCGAAGCTCTCCTTCCTCGCCCAATCCGGCCGGAATCGTCTTGAACAGCGCATCGGCAAGCGCCGGGAAATGGGAACGCGCATCCGCTTCCTCAAGATCCGTGCGTAGGCAGCGAATGCCGCACGAGATATCGAAGCCGACTCCTCCGGCCGAAATGACACCGCCCTGCTCTGGATCGAATGCCGCGACGCCACCGATCGGGAACCCATAGCCCCAATGGGCGTCAGGCATGGTCAGCGCCGCACCGACAAGGCCAGGAAGTTTCGCAACGTTTGTGATTTGCTCCACGACCTTGTCATCCATCGTGCGCAACAACTCAGCAGTCCCATAGAGGATCACCGGCGCGCGGCGCTCACCGGGCTGCAGAGGGACTGTCCACCGGGTCTCATCAAGCTGCTTCAGTCGTGAGAGATCCACGGGAAACCTCCTTTGCCATCACACATCGACGACGCAACGAGCCTCCCAGCCACGCTCCGTCTGCCGGACGGACAGCATCGTCAGTGTCGCGCCCTTGACCTCCACGCCAGGCTCCAAGCCTTCCCGCCATGGCTCGCCCCAGCCCGCCCCGTACCAACGGCCATCGCGCCGCGTCAGCTCGAAGCTGGCGAGCGCCAAGCCTTGAGCTTTGGCTTCGGCGAGCAAGAGGTTCAGCCAGGTTACAAGAGCAAGCTCAGGATCATCCTCCTCAAACTCGACCCGCACAACCCGCTGAAGCTTCACCTGCGACGGGTCCACCATCTGGGCAAAGACGGCTTCTGCCGCGGCAATGAACGCCTCCTCCAGCGTTGCTCCATAGCCGATGATGCCCACATCCGCGTCATGCGCAAAATAGTCGTAGTGATGCGCGGCGGGCGGCCCGCCAGGCGCCGTGGGTGCGGATGGCTGGTCCGGCGTCATTGCCGCTTCGCTGTCCGGGCCACCTCCGCCGGTCGCTGCCTCTGGAAGGGGAGCCTGCTGGCGAGCGCCACTCCGACGAACGCCAGACCGGCGGCCCAGCGACCGGCTTAGGGCACTCGCCCGCTTGTGCGTACGTCCGTTCGCCCCCGCAGGTTCTGGAGCGGCAAGCACACGCGCCTGCTTGAGAAACGCGGCAAGCCGTGCCTGCACAAGCCCGTGGATGGAGTCCGGCGGATACGTTCCATCTGGACCACGCGTACCTGCTGGCCGGCCAGTGAGCAGCTCGATGCCTTCATCAACATGGCGAATAGCCCAAATATGGAACTTCCCTTCCGCAACCGCCTGGATCACATCGTCATTGAGCATCAGGCTTTGGATATTGGCTACCGGAATGATGACACCCTGGTCGCCGGTCAAGCCACGCATCTGGCACGCGGCGAAAAAGCCTTCGATCTTTCGGGTGACCCCCCCGACGGCCTGAATCTCGCCGTGCTGGTTCACCGAGCCAGTGACGGCGATGCCCTGGCGCAGCGGCACGCCGGACAGCGCCGATATCAGGGCATACAGCTCGGTCGAAGCCGCCGAGTCACCCTCAACCTCGGTGTACGATTGCTCGAAGGTGATCGTTGCCGTTAACGCGAGCGGCATCTCTGCGCCGTACTGCCCTTGCAAATAGCCAGCCAGAATGAGAAAGCCTTTGGAATGAATCGGCCCGGAAAGCTCGATCTCTCGCTCGATACTGACGATGGAGCCCCGGCCAATCGCAACGCGCGCTGTGATGCGTGAGGGAATGCCAAACTGGTAATCCCCGAGATCGATGATAGAGAGGCCATTGACTTGGCCGACCCGCTCTCCCTGGGTCTCGATCGCGATAATCTGATCCCGGATCAGCTCCTGGATGCGCTCCTCTGGCAGATTCGCCCGGTAAGCGCGCTTGGCTATTGCCTTTTCCACATCCTCGGCCATCACCGGATCGTGTCCCGACTTGATGGCCCAGTGGCTCGCCTCGGTAATCAGGCTGGCGATATCCAGAAAACGCGCGGAGAGCTTGCGTTGATCGTCGCGCAAACGCGCGCCGTACTCCACGACCCGCGCCACAGCGTTCCGGTCAAAGTGCCGTAACTGGCGCTCCCGCACCTGACGGCTAATGAAGGCCGCGTAGTCATGGACGTGCTCATCGTTCCAGGTGATATCCGGCGCAAAATCTGCCCGCACGCCGAAAAGCTCGGCAAAATCCTCATCGGCTTGATATAGAAGCTGGTAGAGGAACGCTGGGCCAATCAGCACGACCTTGACGTCGAGCGGGATTGGCTCGGGCCGGAGACGAACTGTTGGCAAAACCGACAATTGCTCGGCGAGGTTTTCGATTTCAATTTCCCGGCACAGCAGAGCACGCTTTAGCGCTTCCCAGGAGTAGGGATTGCGCAGCACCTCCAGCGCATGCAGCACCAGGAAGCCGCCATTCGCGCGGTGGAGCGCGCCGGGCCGAATCTGGCGGAAATCGGTCACCATGGCTCCGAACACCGGCCGGTAATCGATGCGCCCGATGAGATTAGCAAACGTTGGATTGCGCTCGAAGACGACCGGCGCTCCCTTCAAACCACTGTTATCAATGAGCACATTGACGGTGTACCGGCTGATGTGCTCGTTGCGCTGCAAGAGCTGGAATTCAGCAACGGCCGGGGCACCGCCTCCGGGAGGCATTGGCAGAAAATCGTGAGCGTGCTCCGGCAGGTCGGTTTCGACACGGTCGAGGAACGCGAGCACCTCGGGTTCGGTGCGATACTGCTCACGCAGATCTTCAAACAGGTGCCCCGTCACAAACCGGACCACATCATGCTCAAGCTGATGCAATGCCTGCGCCGCTTCCCGCTCCAACTGGGCCAATGCGCGCAAGGTGGCCGCGATTTGCTGCTGAACCTCCTGCCCCCGCTGCTCCATCTCTCGCCGCTCGAGCTCGGGAAGCTGATCGTAGACCTCTTTGGGAATAGGCTGCCCATTGCGCAGTGGAAAGCTCATAATGCCAGCCGGGGTGATCTCCAGGCCGATCTCACGCGCTCGGGCAAAGCGCTCAAGCTGCTCAAGCATCTCGGAACGGCGCGCCGCCACCGTGTTCATGATTGCATCCCGGCGGCGCTGAACCTCCTCACTTTCGAGGGCACGCGGCAGCTCCCGCGCGATCGTCTGCAACAGCGTTTCCATCTGCATCGCAAGACGGCGCCCTTCCCCAGGCGGGAGCGCGATGGCGATCGGCCGGTCCGGCTCGTCAAAGTTGTGCACGTAGACCCAGTCGGGCGGCACTGGGCGGCTGGCAGCGATCCTGGCCACCGCCTCGCGCACGGTTGTCTCTCTCCCAGAACCAGGTGACCCGGCGGCGAAGATATTCGTTCCATGCGTCCGGGCTTCAAGGCCAAATTCGATGGCATCAAGCGCTCGCGGCTGGCCAATCGTGCCAGCGAGCGGCTCGACCTCAGCAGTGGTCTCGAACGGCAATGTTGCTGGATCAACCCGGCGGCGCAACTGTTCTGGCCGAAGCTCTTGTGGAACCGCTATCGACATGACCACTCTCCTCGACAACCGCCTACGTAGCGACGCCCGTCATTATCGCTGCGGTGCGCCTGGTGTCCACCTGGCGCAGGGGTTGTACCACACATCGGCAGTGGAACAGCGACGATCTGTCGCCGCCCTGTCCCAGCCACCAACGGCGAACCGCGGCTGGCCGCTCGGAGCGCGGGACGGCTTCCTTTGGGATCTGCTGACAGCACACCTAAGCAATGTGACCTCGCCAGGTGGTGCGATGGCGACCGATTCGCCGGAGCTGGTTAGTGCCGGAGCGAACTTGTGCCCGGCACCGGTGAAGATTGGGAGGCACGGCATGGGTTTGACGAGGCGCAATGTGTCCGCTGGTCAAGCGTGGACGCGATGACCGCGAGTAGCGAGGCGATATCGAACGGCTTGGTCACGAGTTGAACGCTTGCCAGTGGCGATCTTCGCAAATAGCTGCTCATCAAAATAACTGGCACGTGTGATCCCCGCTGGCGTAGCCGAGCCACCATCGAGACACCATCAAGATTCGGCATCATCACATCGCTCAGAATCAGATCAGGCTGAAAGGCATCCACCACCCGCAAGGCTTCCTCGCCATCATTGACGCAGACGACGTCATAGCCTTCCGTTGCCAGCACGTCGCGCAACAGGGCACGGATGGTGGCATCATCTTCGGCAACAAGCACTTTCGGCTTCACGGAACCGCCTCCTCCATCAGGGCCGGTTCTCCGCCGTGACCCTAGGTGAATGCGAGCAGCGTGGCGCCCTCTGAATTGATGCTCGGTACACGCTGGCGCCATACTGGCTGTTATCCTAGCCAACAGCCGTGACACAGGTATCGCGCCATTCCGCCCGGCGTTACAGAAACGTTGAGAAATCAGCGCTCTGGAGGGATCTCGGAAGGTAGGATACATGCCTGGCAAAGCAATCACGTCATCCCGAGCGGAGTGAGAGATCTCTCTTCGTGAGCACTCAGGTCTCAGCCGTCAGCCGTCAGGATACGGAGGCGCACGCGTGCCTGACCGCTAATGACTGACGGCTGACAACTCTTCGTGAGAGCTTCCTCGCTGCGCACTCACGCGCTTGCGCGAACGGAATGACGAAGGGTAGCTGTGCTCGGAAGGACGGGGAGGTGGGTGCGCTCGTCGCAGGCTGTGACGACGGCAGGGTTATCCTGGGCGCAGAGGCGTCCGGTCGAACCCGCACACGCCCGTCGCCGTTGCTTGGTGCGGTTCCATCGTCATCCCTCGCTCCGCTCAGGATGACGGGGGTAGCTGTCATTCCTGCGCAAGGCCTGCAGAACGGTGCTCAGATCCACCCGCTGCGCAGGGCAAGCCATCGCCTCCCGGCCCGCAACATATCATCGGGCCGGGACGACGACGGATGTGATCGCTGCCTGAGGGCTTGCAACGCGGCCGCGATCGGGTCAACCGCGTTGCGGTGAGAGGATTCGCAAGAGGCCGGGGCTCTGCCGTCTCGGCATCCCCGTCATGAGGAGGGCGTCGAGAGGTTGCGGATGCGCTTCGGCGGTAGGCTAGGCCCGCCGGTGGGTGGCCGGCCACTGCGTTGCCATCGGTTCTCAATGTGCTCGGCCGGGATCGACGTGCCACGTGGCACGGGGCGATCCGCGCATCCGTCTATTCTTGTAACGCGCAACGCCCGGTATTGGTTCGCTGTAGATTGTGATGGCATGCACAATCATTGGGGCTAGCTAGTCCTCAACAATCAGGATCGACTCGCCGCCGCCATGCGCTACTGATTGCAGCGTTGACGCGAGCTGCACCGCCTCGGAGTGGGTCATGTGCAAGCGGGCAAGAGGCGGGCCATCCGCCGGCCCCAGCTCCAACACGACGTCTCCACCGCTGACACGCACCACGGCCGCCCCGACCTGTCGATGGGTTTCCTCGCCATCGAGTCGCTCTAACCGCATCGCGTTCTCCTCGCCAGCTCACTCCTCCACGCAGGTGATGATGTGCGCCAGCGCCAGCAATCATCCTCACCGCGGGTTTACTGAGACATCAACCGGCCGAGCCAGTCACCGGCCCCCGATCACCGGGCCACGCTTGACACGTTGGTCGCGAATGCGCGCTGTGTCCCTAAGCCGCCACCCTCGCTCAGCGTGCCAGGCGCCGATGCTCTGGTTGCGTCAGATGCTGGTGTCCGCTCAGGTGTCGCCATCGCGCCATGCCTGTGTACAGTTCACGTCCCGCTGGTGGAGCGATGCCGGTGGCGCAAAGCATACCGCAAGCAGGATCATTGGCCATCTCACGCAATCGCTCAGGTGCAGCGGTCTGATACCGCTTCGACAAGCCATTCCTGGCGCACTGGCTCAGTTCATGCTCTGCCAGCGGCCTCATTCTTGCAGATCTTGATCTTCACGGATAGACTATCAAGCCGGAATTGCCTTGTTGAAAGACCGGTCTAGTCCACTACTGGCAAAACCGCGTACGCAAACAAGGCCATTGGGTTCTTCCGAATGAAGGTGAGGGGAGGGTATGACTCAACTCGACGCGATCGATGAGAAAATCTTGTCGGAGCTGCAAGCGAATGGCCGGCTCACCATGAAAGCGCTCGCGGAGCGTGTCGGACTGTCGAGCCCGGCGATGATCGAGCGGGTCCGCCGGTTGGAAGAGCGCGGCGTGATTGCTGGGTATCGTGCGATCATCGATCCTCACGCTATCGGCCGCACCCTCACTGCCCTCATCGCGGCGTCTGTTCCGCGCGACCAGGCAGACGCGTTCCTCAACGCCGTGCGTAATGATTCTGCCGTTTCGGAGTGCCATCGTACCACCGGTGAAGCAGCGTATCTGGTCAAGGTTCATGTACCGGATACCGCTGCCCTCGAACAACTTGTCGATCGCTTCTCAGCGGCAGGCGCGCAGTGCACCGCCTCGCTTGTGCTGTCCTCCCCGGTAGCCTGGCGCCCCATCATGCCTCCTGAAGGCACGGTGCAGGCGCGCACCCGGCTGACGCGCCGGCGGCGCCGGGCAGCCAGCAGCGAAGGTGAGCTACCAGCCGAAGCCGCGCCGCCGCGCCGGCCAGGGCGCCCGCGCGGCCGGCGTGCTGCACTCTAACCTTTCCGCACCACCGCGGCGGCCGGACGCTCGGCGCTCTACCACGGCAAAGATGCTGCTACCGCGTCCGGCTACCGCTGTTTATCGGCGCTGGGCACTGCCAAGCCTGCCTTGTCAACAATACCCACGCGCTCGCTAGCGGCCCAGCCACGTGTTACGCCCGAGGATTCCACGATGAGCGCCCCGTCACGCCCCCATGCGGTTCTCTTCGATGCCTACGGCACCCTCTTTCGGATGGAAACGATCGAGCGCGCCTGCGCCGCGATGCTCGCGCTCAGCAAGTCGCCCGTTTCCCCGGCGGATTTCGCCTTGCTATGGCGAACAAAGCAACTCGAATACAGCGTTCATCGCTCGCTGATGGGCGAGGCGCATTACCGGAATTTCCGCGAGATCACCACGGAAGCGCTCGATTACACGATTGCCCGGTTCGCCGTGGACATGTCACCCAGCGGGCGAGACACGCTGCTTCGTGCCTGGCTGACTCCCGCGGCCGACCCCGCAGCCCGGATGGTCTTGAGCGCGCTCGGCGCTGTCCCGCGCGCCATCCTCTCCAACGGCGAGCCACTGATGCTTGAGGAAGCGGCACGAGCCGCTGGATTGTGGGAATTGCTGGATGCCATCGTCAGCGCCGACAGCGTGCGGACCTATAAGCCAGATCCACGTGTTTACGCGCTCGGCACCTCCCGCTTTGGCATCCCAGCGCATGAGATCGCCTTTGTCTCCGCCAACGGCTGGGATATCGCCGGAGCGGCCGCGTTTGGCTATCGTACCTGCTGGATCAACCGCACCGGCCTTCCCCCGGAGCGACACGGCCCGCTTCCGACGTGGACAGGTCCCGACCTGGCCGATGTGCCCATCGCTCTCGGCTTTGCGGCCACACCATAGCCTGCCTCTCGGCCACCACGCAGAAGAGCGCCATTGCTTGCCACGCACCATTCCCTTAAAGTGCCGCTCGAAACGAGACAAACTGTGCGTCGAAGGCCGGCGCTGCGCAAGACAGTGAGACGAACGAAGCAAGCACCGGCCGGGGAGAGGGTCGCGCGATGCCAGCCGGGACACCAGAAGCATTTTCCCTCCATGGGCGAGTGGCGATTGTCACTGGCGCGGGTGGCGGCCTAGGCGAAGGCATCTGCCTCGGTCTGGCAAATGCTGGAGCATCTGTCGCCTGCGTTGGCCGGACGCAAGCGAGCATTGATGCGATCCGCGACCAGGTGCGCGCCGCGGGTCACCATGCGATCTCGGTGCGGTGCGATGTCTCCGATCCGGAGGCGGTGGATCGGATGGTCGAAACGGTGGTCCGAGAGCTTGGCGGAATTGACATTCTGGTTAACAACGCGGCGATCTACCCGCGCCGCCCGTGGACGGAGATCCCGAAGACGGAATGGGACCAGGTGCTGGCAACGAACCTGACCGGGTATTTCCTCTGTGCCAGGGCGGCATTTCCCTATTTGAAGCGCCACGGTCGAGGCAGGATCATCAACGTCGCGTCCATCACCGTCTCCGGTGGCTGGCCAATGCTGCTTGCCTATGTCAGCTCGAAGGGCGGGATCGTCGCATTCACTCGCGCGCTGGCCCGCGAAGTCGGCCCGGAGGGCGTGACGGTGAACACCATCTCTCCCGGTGCTTTCCCGACCGACGCGGAAAAGATCCATCCCGACCCGGAGGGGTATAACCGCTATGTCCTGGAGCAGCAGAGCATCAAGCGGCGCGGCACGCCAGAAGACATCGGAAACTTAGTCGTGTTTCTCGCCAGCGATGCTGCATCGTTCATCACCGGGCAGATGATCCAGATCGACGGCGGCTGGGTGATGCATTAGCTCGCCTGGCATGGGTGTTTGCGTGAGCGACGTTTGCGGGAAGGGGAGGAGCTATGCCGACATTGTGGGGCGAGGAGTTCAGCCGGCGGGAATTGATGCGCCGGATCGGTGATCTGGAGCAGATCGCCGGGGCTCGTCTGGTTACCCTGAGCGACGGGACGGAGCGGGGCGTGCGGGTGCTGGAATTCCGGACCGGCACGGGCTTCGCCTTCGACGTACTGGTGGACCGGGCGTTCGACATTGGGCGGTGCGAGCTACGCGGCCGGGCGCTCGGCTGGCAATCGGGCGTCGGCTTTGCCGGGCCGTGGTATGCCGAGCAGGGTGGCCTTGGCTGGCTTCGCACGTGGGGCGGTGGCCTTTTGACGACCTGCGGGCTGGAGCACGCCCTCTTCATGGCGGAAGACACGGCCGCGCATTACCACTACCCACCGAAGCAGACGGAATCCTTTGGGCTGCACGGGCGTGTCTCGAACCTGCCGGCCCGGCTCACTGGCTACGGGCACCGCTGGGACGGGGATGCGTGTTTGCTCTATGCCGAGGGGGAAGTGCGGCAGGCGGCAGTGTTTGGCGAGCATCTCGTCCTACGCCGCCGGATTGAAGCCAGGGTTGGGGAATCACGCCTGACCATTCACGACGAGGTCGAGAACGCGGGCTGGGATCCGACGCCACATATGTATCTGTATCACGTCAACATCGGCTTCCCGGTCGTCGATGCGGGGGCCGAGATTCTGGTGCCCACCAGGAGCGTGATACCGCGCGGCGACTACCCGGCCGAAGGCTATCGCCGGCTGGAGGCACCAGAGCCGGCGCACGTCGAGCGCGTCTTCGAACACGACGTGATCGCCGAGCCGGATGGCCGGGTGCCCGTGGCCGTGGTGAATCGCGCGCGGGGCCTGGGCGCCTACGAGATCTTCAACGCGCGCCAGCTTCCGTTCCACTTCGTCTGGCGGATGCTGGGGGAGGGGACGTATGCCGTCGGCATCGAGCCATCAACCAACCGCACGGCTGGCCGGCTGGACGCCCGCCAGCGCGGCGAGCTGATCATCCTGCAGCCGGGGGAGACGCGCGCCTACGACCTCGAGCTTGGCGCGCTGGATGGCGAAGCGGACATCGCCGCGTTTGCGCAGCGCGTCGCGGCGCTGGGCGGGATCTGACGGCGCACCCGGCACCTGCGCTGGGTCTGATCGCCACCTCTTAGATAGCAGCATCAACTTCGCGTTGAGGTGAGCAAGTCCAGCATAGTGGGAGGAGCCGCAGGCTCGCTGCCGGGAAGGCCTACGTGCTCTGTGGCTATCGAAGTTGGACCAGGTGCTGCGGGGGAGGAGCCTTTTCGCGATTGATAGTTTCGGCGAGTCTCCAGTTTGCGATTGGGCCTCTTTGCCTTTGTAGGAGAACGTCAGAGCGATTCCGAGCCCGAAGGGGCAGTCAAGTAGTTAGGCCTGATGTACTACTCGGCGATATCTACACTCAATGAATTGTGTTCTGAGTTGACGAGTGGCAGTTTTTTCAGCTGCTAAACGGTTCTCTGCCTTCACCTACCAATCAACAGGCTTCGTGATGACAGTGCCGTCGGGAAGTGTTACTCGAGTGGGCAGCTGACATTTTGGAATTAGCCGTTTGTCCAGCACCCGTGCTGACGTTGCTGCCGTTCGTAGCTCCCTCACGATGCTCAGGGATGGACTGATCACGTGAACTGGTCGCTTCGCATCGACACGAACGACCCGAACAGCCGATGCCAGGTCGGAGTCGTTCGAGATCACGACAGCTTGATCAAAATCCCCGAGAAACGCGTCCTTTAGCAGGTAGGTTGCCAAATTGACGTCAGAACCCTTTTCCTCACGCACATCTATTTCTACGACGGAAGACCCTGCGATACATGGTGGATTGTGCTGACAAGGCAACGTGGATGCAAGCCGTCCGCGCTTGCGTCGTTCCTCATGGTGGCCGAGGCGGACGTATCGCATCTTCGTCGTGCGAAGCGCCCGCAAGTAAAGTTCCTGACGAGCCGCTTTCTTCGGATCCCATTTAACCATCGCGGTGCAATAATGGATGCGATGGATCGTCTCGTTCGGGAACAACGCTTGGCTCAGTGCGCAGAAGTCAACCCATTTGTATGGACCATATGCCTTGAATTCGTGGCACATCGGATCAGCCCAATTCTTGTAGCAGGCGTAATAGAAATTGAACCCATCGATATAAACATTGGTTTTCATGTCGCCCTCAAACGAAAAAGACGGGCCACCCGCAGGCAGCCCGTCGCCCTGCCGTCGAAGCAGCAGGGGGGATTGTCAACATGATAGCACCCCCCTGACCTAGCAGCAACTGTCCACGCACCGAATTTGTATCCCCGCATTCTACTGCACCCAGCTTACCCAGTACCGCCAATTCGCTCGTGAATCTTACAGCAGAGCACAAAAAAAACGACAATGACTCCGCGGCAAATCTCTACTTCTGCAGCACATCAGTTATAGAACCTATTCTTCTCGTCTCCCATTCCAGCGCGCCTAACAACATCCGCCCGTTCTGTTGCGCTGCCGAGATTCCTCAAGTGGTCCGTTCTAACGAGCAGCCGGCCAAGCACCTTTCTATGTTAGGTCAACGAGGGTGCCAGGCGGACGCCGACCTCGTCGAGCCGCTGCAGGAGATCGGCCGGATCCTCATACACGCGATAGGCGCCCGCGACCTCAAGCTCTGCCCGGCCGTACCCGCCGGAGAGCAGTCCTACCCCCAGCGCCCGTGCCCGGCGAGCCGCGAGCAGATCCCAGACGCTATCGCCTACCACCACCGCGTCGGCAATCTCCACCCCGAGCTGCTCGGCCGCGGCCAGGAACAGATCGGGGTCCGGCTTGGCGTGTGGCACTTGGTCCCGCGTAATCACCGGCACATGTGATGGCACACGCAGCAGCTCAAGTACTGGACCGGCCACATCGCGGCGTCCGCTCGTGGCAATAGCCCAGGGGATATCATGCTCCGTGAGAACAGAAAGGAGCTCGCGGGCACCAGGCAGCAGCCGTACCTCCCCTGCCAGAGCCCGGTACGCCTTGGCGTGGAGAGCCTGGAGCCGGACAACGTCGTCCGCTGTCACCGGGCGGCCAGTCTCCCGGAGCAAGGCATGAATGAAGAGCCCGCCGCTCATCCCGATCCGCCGGTGTATACGCCAGACGGCAAGCTCGATGCCGACCGCCTCCAGCGCTCGTCGCCAAGCCAGCACATGCTGGTAGACCGAGTCAACAAGCGTGCCATCGAGATCGAAGACGAACGCCGGCCCGCGCTGCATGCCTCACTCCTATAATGACGAAGATTCCATATCTTTCAGCGCAGCAGGCCGAAGTCGGCAATTCGGCTGGTTCAGCACCGCTGGGTTCACCAGGTTCGATGGCACCTCGCCGCGCAACGCTTGAACAACCCGCTCGGCCGCCCGCGCGCGCAGGTCCTCGATCGATGCGGCTGAGGCAAATGCCACATGCGGCGTCACGATGACGTTGTCCAGAGCCAGTAACGGGCTAGCCGGATCTGGTGGCTCTACCGCCAGAACATCGAGCGCGGCACCGGCGATCCATCCTTCACGCAAGGCACGCACGAGCGCCGCCTCGTCCACAATCGCCCCACGCGCGGTATTGATCAGATACGCCGTTGGCTTCATCAACCGCAGCTCGTGCTCACCAATCATCCCGCGCGTCTCGGCGGTCAGCGGCGCGTGAATCGAGAGGTAGTCGGCCAGCTGCAGCACCTCGTCCAGATCGCGCGTTCCTCGGCCATACGGAGCGACCTCGTCAGGGGCGATTCGCGGAGTATAGGCCAGGATCTGCAAGCCGAGCGCGGCGGCTTTTGGCGCCAAGTTCCGCGCGATCGCCCCGTAGCCGATCAACCCGAGCGTCTGCCCCCGCAGACGGGGGAGGCGGCGTCCCTCGGCAGGGATCCATTGTCCGGCGTGCGTGGCCCGGCTGAAGCCAACGATCCCGCGTGCGCAGGCGAGCAACAGCGCGAGCGCATGGTCTGCCACCTCATCGAGGCAGAAGTCGGGAACATTTGTGACCATGATGCCCAGATCGGTCGCGTGCGCCACTGGGATGTTGTCGAGGCCGATCCCGTAGCGGCTGACGATCCGGCAGCGCGGAGCGGCATCAAGCGCGGCGGCTGGCACGCGCTTCCAGCATGTCAGGATGGCATCGGCCTCTGGAGCAAGTTGCACGATCTCCTCTTCGCTCCCGGTCGCCGCGGGCAGCAAGCGTGCCCCTATTGCCTGCAGCACTCGCCCTTCAACGCTCAGATCTGGCCAGGCATAGTCCGTTACCAGCACGACCGGCCGCGCTCCAAGGCCGCCTCCCGTGACTCCATTCATCGTTGATCGTCGCCCTCTCCTCACGATCAGTCGCCATCACCGGGTACGATACCGTCCCGTGCGCAGCGCGCAAGGGGAGGCAATGCTGGAGCGTGATTACCTGGGATGTGCTGGCGGCTTGCGCCGTCGTCTATACCGGCGGTCTGGTTTCTGGCCTCACCGGTTTCGGGTTTGGACTCGTGACGGCGCCGCCGTTGCTGCTGTTATATCCACCGCCGGTCGCCGTTGTGTTAACCAAGGTCCTGACGCTGACAACAAGCTGGGTCATCCTGCTCGATGCCCGCCGGGATATTGCCTGGCGCACCGTCCTGGCGCTGCTCCCCAGCGCACTCTGCGGGCTTGCCGCGGGGATAGCGATCCTGCGTATCGCCGAAGCATCCACCATACGCCTGGTGGCCAGTAGCGTTGTCTTGTGTGCCGTGTTGCTCTCGCTCCGTGACCGCCATGGTTCAGCGCAGCCTGCACAGCGGGCACATCGCTGGTGGGCAACTGTGCTCGCGGGATTCACGAGTGGTGCGCTCTCGACGAGCACCGGATTATCCGGCCCGCCGGTGGTATTCCTGCTGACCATGCGTGGCTTCGGCATTCACGCGTTTCGCGGCACGCTTGCCGCCTACTTCGTGGTGCTCGACCTGATCGGCCTGCCAGCGATCCTCACGCAGCATCTGGTTGGCCGCTCCAAGTTGCCAGTGCTGGTTGTGCTGGTTCCCACGGCCTTTCTTGGCCGGCTGACGGGGATTCGGGTGGCGCATCGCGTCTCGGTGCCCGTATTTCGCCGTGTAACCTTGGCACTCCTTGGACTCAGCAGTGCGACAGGGATTATCAGCACGCTGCTTCACTGATGCGGCGGATAGGTAACTGTGCCACGTCCGGTGGTGAGGTTCGTGCTATCGAGCCAGCTCGGCTGCCTGTTGCTGAAAGTAGATGCATAACCACCGGGAGCGGCCATCCTAGCAGCCTCTGCCCATACGTGCAACCCAAAGAACTGCGGCCAAGCACCCAGCCATGCGTAACCGCTCGCGTTCCACGTTCGTTGCACATTATGGAAAGCCGACCCGTTCGTCTTGCTCTCCGGCGACGGTGGTAGCAGAAGCCCGCACGATCCGAGTCGCACAGCGAGGCACCGGCTAGTGCGAGGTCGCTCCCGGATTGGACGATCCTCTCACGTCTAACCCCGGATAGACGTGAGGGTCGCCGCAATTTCGCGGGCGGAATGGAGTGACAGCGGTCTGGCTCCCTCAGCCGGTACCACCTCAACGGTTCCCCTCGCGATCACTGGCCCACGTCCGCCAGCAATCTGACTGACCGCCGTCAAGAGAAGATCCTGAATCGGGCCGGCTACGGTTGGAGCGATGGCGCAAGTCATCACGTTCGAGAGGAGATAGGACCATGCGACGCGTTTCGTTCCTCGCTCGAGCCGTGATCGGTCTTGTCCTTATTGCCGCTACCGTCGCGACGACAGTGGCTACCCCGGCGCAGGCATCCGGCACGTTTGCACGGGTCACCTTCCACCTCGCGCGATGCCCGGAGAACACCAGGGACGTATTCAACACCTGCCACCATCGCCGGGTTGCGAAGTTTGGCATCTGGGGGTGCAACCCGGCCGGGTTCTGCAAGTTGAAGTTTACCGACAGCAATGGCGTGGTCTTCTTTGGGCCGCGCGCTGGCAGCAACCGCTTCTTCGTCAACGACCTCAATGGTTTCGTCGGAACACGGGTCTACTGCTCGGTCAAGCCGTTTTTCCCGGCCGGGAAAGTCTTGATCGACCGGCGCGACGCTGATGGCAACTTTACGATCGTCACGCGGCCGGGCAACGTCGTGATTTGCGATCTCTATCTTCTGACCGCGGTCGATCCGTAGTGATGTGCAGGGCGCCGGCCGGGGCGGCGCCCGCCTGATCTCATGCGCTCGGGATACGCGCTTCAGATAGAGACGGTTAGACTCTCCAAATCGCGCGGATAGTAGGTGAGCCGTTCGGCGCCATCGCGGCGAATGACGACCGTATCGCTATGCCGGAAGCCGGCTAAGCCCGGCACGTACAGTCCTGGCTCGACCGAGAGGACCATATTCTCCTCGATGACGACATCGGCGCTTCCCTTATCAATGAATGGCCACTCGTGCCCTTCCAAGCCGATGCCATGCCCGGTGTGATGCCGCTGCAGCTCAGCCACGCCCAGCTCCTTGAATGCGCGACAAACGTCAGCCTCGGCCTCGGCAAAGGTACGTCCCGGACGCAGAGCGTCGAAGCCAGCCTGCTGCAAGTGCAGCATCAGGTCGAAGTACTTGACGAACTCCGGCGACGGCTCGCCAACGATCATCGTCCGCTCCAGCTCAGAGTTATAGCCGCCCACATCGGCTCCAGCGCCGGTCACGAGCACATCCCCGCGCCGCACGCCGAACGCCGTCGAAAGCCCATGCGGCATCGCCGTGTTTGCCCCAGCGTGAAACATCGCCACCGCCGGCATCCCCCAGACCATCGTCAGCGGCTGATAAGTCGGGCCAAGCGCGGCAATCATCATCCGCGTCGCCTCCAGCGATGCCTCATAGGAGATCTCGATCGGGTTGCGCCCGAGCGCGATCTTCTCATGCATCAGCCGGTGGGCGAGATTCCCCCAGGTGCAACTCTCAACGATCAGGCGCAGCTCGGCCTCGCTCTTCACCGCTCGGAGCCGGTCTACCAGGTCGCGCGCCCGGATTGTCTCCACGCCAGGCTCCACGACCTGAGAGAGCGCTGGGCCATCGTAGCCATTGATGTCCAGATAGCCGTCGCTATCGTAGCCGATGCGCTTGCCTTGCCCATTCAGTCCCATCTCGGTCAAGAGATCGGCCAGGTGGTACAGCGGGTGCTTGGTGCCACCGGTCGGGTACTCGGGATAGACCTTGACCCGCGTGACGCCATGCGCCTTGGCAATGTGCTCTTGCTCCAAATGCGGGATGAGTGCTCCCAAGCCGCCCTCTTGCCCGACGATGATGGCCATCGGGCGCTCGGTGCTGAGGTGAAAAAACCCGGAGAGATAGGCCATCCGAATCGGGTGGAACAGCACCAGCCCGTGCAATTCGCGGCGCTCGAGCTCAGCGCGGACCCGCTCGACGCGCTCCCCGTACTCCTCCGGCCCAATACGCCAGTCGATCACCGGCGTCTGCCGGGCGCTCCCACCTGCCGGGAGTATCTCGCCGCGCTTTTTCTTGCTCTTCTCTTTCGCAGGCGCCATCAAACGTTCTCCTCCGCTTGCCACGCGTGCTCAAGCCACCGATTCGCCGAGCCAGCTTACCAGAAGGGACGCGAATGCGATGCAAGAGAATGGGGCGAAAGCGCTCGAGGCAGTACCGCGCTCGACCCAAAAAGCCGGCATTGTGTCCTCAGCGCGATCGCTTTCGCCCCGCGCGACACCAGCGCCCACCCCGCGCCACGCATGGGCTCCCGAAAAACGAGGACCAAGCTTCACAAAACCACCCCGCAGTCCTCCGGATGCTGCTGGCAATACGGCCGGTCTCCGGGGAAGCGGCCCCGGTGCCTGGCCAACCATTCGTAGACCCCCTCTTGCATCCAGGCCATGCCCGGTAGCCTATAGATCAGCCACGGCAGCCGCGTCCCCAGCGCCACCGAGAGGACGGCGTTGACCGCGGCCGCGCCACGATACCGCTGCCCCTCGGGCGTCACTGCCCAGACAGAGACCGATCCCTCTGCTGGGGTCACACCGTAGATCGCCTCAGCATTTGGATGTTGATACGGGATCGCCGTAATCCGGCTGTGTCGGTCCAAAGCTCGCACAAGCCGGACCGAGCGCGTGCAGAAGCCACAGTCTCCGTCAAAGATCAGTGCTAACCGCTCAGGTAGACGTCTCATCGCCGAACGTGCCGATCAGCGCCGGCGGTGACGGGGATCAAGCGCATCGCGCAAGCCGTCGCCCATCAGGTTGAACGCCAGCACCGTCAGGAAGATGGCCATGCCGGGAAAGAAGGTCTGCCACCAGGCTCCCCTGATCAACTCCCGCTGGCCATCTTGCAGCATGTTACCCCACGACGGGGTGGGGATCGTCACCCCGAGCCCCAGATAGCTCAGGCTAGCCTCGAGGATGATCGCGTACGATAGCCAGAGGGTGGCCTCGACGATGATGACTGCCAGCGAGTTGGGGAACAGGTGCCGCAGCATGATCCGGAGCGGTCCCGCGCCCATCGCTCGCGCCGCTGTCACGAACTCCTGGCCTTTCAAGGCGAGAAATTGCCCACGCACCAGGCGCGCCGCGCCAGGCCAAGAGGTTAGCCCGATCACGATCACCGTGGTTTTCAAGCCAGGATGAAAGAGCGACGCGGCTGTGATCAGCAACAGGATCTGTGGAATGGACAGCAAAACGTCGGTCAGGCGCATGATCAGGCCATCAACCAAACCGCCGAAAAACCCCGACATTGCCCCGAGCGCGACGCCGATCGTCATGATGATTACCACGGAGGCGAAGCCAGCCGCGAGCGACACCTGTCCACCCTTGATCAGCCGGGAATATACGTCGCGGCCATTGCGGTCGGTGCCGAGCCAGTGCTCCGAGGAGGGAGGCTTGCTGCGCATCCCGGCTTGGATCTCGTCGTAGGGATAGCGCGAGATCCAAGGGGCAGCGATTGCCGCCGCGTACAGGACGACGATGATTGCGAGTCCAGCCACCGCCAGGCGGTTCTCAGCGAAGCGCCTGGCCGTCGCCCAGCGCCGGCTACGTGGTACTTCCTCAAGCGCGCGAACGGCTAGGCGCTGGGGACTTGGGATGTCGCGGGCGATGGCCTGTCTCGTGTCCATGGTGCGCTTTCCAACCCTAGCCCCGCGCCGTCAGCGAGATGCGCGGATCAACGAGCACATAGACGAGATCGGTGAGCAGGTTAATCACCATGACGGCAACGCCGCTGAGCATCGTCACGGCAAGGATCACCGGATAATCGCGCTGACCGATCGCCTTGTAGGCCAGATCTCCCAAGCCAGGCCAGGCGAAAATCTGCTCGATGATCACCGCGCCACCAAGAATGCGCGGGAGCTGCAAGCCGATCACCGTCACCATCGGGATCAAGGCGTTGCGCAACGCATGCCGATAGAGCACGGTTCGCTGATCGAGACCCTTCGCCCTGGCGACCGTTACGTAGTCCTGGTTGATGACTTCGAGCATGGACGAGCGCATGAACCGGGCAAAATAGGCGATGTTCGGCAGCATCAGGACGAGCACCGGCATGATGAAGAACTTGATGCGCTCGGGGAATTCAGCGTTCGCCTGGCCAGTGCTGATGACCGGCAGCCAGCCAAGCTTGACCCCGATCCAGATTTGGAGCAACAGCGCCAGCCAGAAATTTGGGAGCGCAAGCCCGAGGAACGAACCGACCGTGACCGTGTTGTCGAGCAGGGAATACTGCCGCGTCGCCGAGATGATACCGACCGGGATCGCCACCGCCAGGCCCAGGAACAAGGAGATCGCCTGAAGTTGGACAGTCGACCAAAAGCGCTCCCCGATCAAATCGAGCACCGGCTTGTTGCCGAAGGTGTAGGCTTTGCCGAAGTCACCCTTGAGCAAGTTGCGGACCCAGTACAAATACTGGACGGGCAACGGCTTATCAAGCCCCAAGTTCTTCCGGACCTGCTCCACGAACTGCGGGTTGCTTGCGGCACGCTCGCCCATCATCGCCAGCGCTGGGTCGCCTGGCGCGGCGTGGATCAAGGCGAACATCAGAATGGAGAGGCCGATCAGGAGCGGGACGAGAAAGATCGAGCGCCGCGCCAGATAGGCCCAGGTCCCACTTTGCATCGTCAAATCCCAAGCCGGTAGCCGGAGCCGATGGTGAACCGGCGATTCGCGGCAGTCTCAGCGAGACTGGTGCCGCTTCAGCACGATACGAAGACCATCGGCTACCGGCTACCGGTGATCAGCTACTCCGTGACGGTCCAGTCTTCCAGGGTGTGGAAGAGCCCGAAGGCGGCGCTATCGGTGTAGCCTGTGAACTTCTTCTTGACGACGTGCAAGAATGGGCGATACCAGGCGAAGAACATCGGCACCTCATCCATGATGATCGCCTGGATCTGCTTGTAAATGCCCTTGGCCTTCTCGATGTCAAGTTCTTGGCGCGCCGCCTCAAGCAGGGCGTCCAACTCGGGGTTGCTGTAGTTCATGAAATTCCCCGGCGATCCGGTGTGGAATTGATCGTAAAGCTCGCTCGGCTCGGCGGTCACGCCAGCGAAATCCACACCGCAGGCGTCGTAGTCGCGGTGCACCGTGACACGCTCGACCAGCGTCGCATACTCGATCACCTCAGGGACGACTTCGATGCCGATCTCCTTGAGGCCCTGCTGGGAGAAGGTCAGCCAGTCCTCGCGCAACACGTTCCCCTGGTTGACCATAAACCGGATCTTCGTCCCTTCTGGCATGCCCGATTGCGCGATAAGCTGCTTGGCAGCCTCGACATCGTACGGGATCGGTTTGAGATCCTTGTCGTAGGCCCAGTTATCCGGCGCGATCGGTCCGAGACCCGGCTTGCCAAGACCGAGCAGGGAATCCGCGGCGAACTGCTCGGTGTTGAGCGCCATGGCAATCGCCTTGCGCACCTCTTTCTTGCTTAGCCACTCGTGGGCGCAATTGAACATCCAGCCGTTCGGTGAGTTGAACGGCGGCACCAGCACGACGAGGTCCGGATTCTGCTCCAGTTGCTCCTTCGCGGTCGGCGCCGGATAGTTTGAACCGTCAATATCGCCCGACTGTAGCGCCAGCACCAGGCTGTTGGCATCGGCGATCGTCCGGTGAGTGAAGCTCGCTAGTGCTGGCTTGCCCGGCTGCCAGTAATGCGGGTTGCGCGTGGCGACGAAATCCCCTCCCGTATCCCACTTTTGGAACACGAAGGGACCGGCGCCAACCGGATTCTGGAAGAACGGATCGTCAGTCAGGCTCTTGCCCTCCAGCATCGCCTTGGGCACGACGAAGATGTAGCGGAGATTGAAGAGGAATGGCGCATCCGGCTTGGCAAGGGTGATCTGGAGCGTCTTGGGATCGATGACCTTGATGCCCGAGACATCGTCAGCGGATCCGTCGGCGTACGCCTCCGCGCCCTCGATCACGAGATACTTCGTCTGCCGCGAAGAACCGGTGGATTTGGCGATGTGTCCCTTGATCGTGAAGGCGACATCGTCTGCGGTAACATCGCTCCCGTCGGAGAACTTGGCGTTCGGTTGCAGCTTGAACGTGAAGGTTAGCCCGTCAATCGCCCACTCGGCGGCCAGGCCCGGCTCCGGTGCGTAGGTGGCCGGGTTGGCGCGCACGAACTCATCGAAGAGCATCTTGCAGCGCCAGTCACCTTCGGATTCACTGGTCAAGAAAGGATTGATCGTCTGCGCCTCGCCGAGGGTGCCGATGATGATGGTTGGTCCTTCGTCCTGGGCGAACGCCGCCTGCCGGGCCCGCGGGCCGGCGAGGGCGAGCCCCGCCGCGGTTGCCGCCGCTCCGCCGACGAAGCCCCGGCGGGTGAGGCGAGCACGGGTGAGCGACACGTCCTGTCGCTGTGTCATCTTCGACTCCTTTCTCCCGTCACATCCACTCCACACACGGCAACCAAGCCGATCTGACCGCGCGCCACGAACTCGATGAGTGGACTCACGTGCGTTGCCCCAAGCGCTGCACCTCTCACGCGTCCGTCACCTCGTCCCACATTCGCGCATGTGGCTGACGGCTGATTGCTGCCACCCGGATTGTGGCGAGATCGCCGGACAGTGTCAAATGCCGCGCACATCAGCTAACAGCCGTCAGCCGGAAGGATATGGCCTTCGACTATCCCTGCTAGCCTTCCATCTCGAATTCGACGCATCCAAGCGCCGTGCTCATTCGTAGGAGAAGCGCACAGGGTGTGGCGCTCTGTGCCGGGTACACGCATGCCCGGTGGCAGGTCATGGTTGTGGTGAGGAGGGTTCAATCAGATGCAACGGATACGGCGACTTGCGGCACTGACATCACTTGTGGCGATCGTCATCATGCTCTCAGCGGTAAGCATAGGACGCGGGACGCCAATGGCGCGCGCCCAAGAGGAGGCAGAAGAGTCCCACCCAGCGCACATTCATTCTGGCACCTGTGCCCAACTCGGAGATGTCGTCGCGCCTTTGAGCAACATTGGAGACGAGGCGCTGGTGGATGGCACGCCGATGGCCGGCCAGCAGATGGGGCCGGCGAGCGCCATCCCAGTCGAGGCTAGCATCACCACCGTCACTATGGCCCTCGCCGACATCATCAGCGGAGGGCATGCGATCAACATCCATGAAAGCGCCGAGAACATCGGAAATTACATCGCCTGCGGGGACATCGGCGGGACGATGATCGGCACAAGCGACTTGGCGATCGGGCTTGGGGAATTGAATAACTCGGGCTACAGCGGAGTCGCCTGGCTGCATGACAACGGCAACGGCACGACCACGGTCTACGTGTTCTTGACGGAGGAATACGGGCCAGCCGGGGAGGCGACCCCGGAGGCCGCGGCAGCAGGCACAACAGCGGTGACGATTCAAGGCTTTGCGTTCAACCCGCCAACGATCGAGGTCGCGGCCGGTACGACGGTCACCTGGACGAACATGGACAGCGCGCCCCATACCGTCACGAGCACCGGCAATTTCCAGTCGGGGCGCCTGGACCAAGGGGCAACGTTTCAGCACACCTTCGACACGCCAGGCACCTACGACTATTTCTGTGAGTATCATGCGAACATGAAGGGACAGGTGATCGTCAAGTAAGCACCGAGGGGTGGGAGGCGTGTTGCCTCCCACCCTGTATGAAAGCGTCCCGAGCTCAGGCGTCGCTTCGCTCAAACCGTCCAGATTTCTCGATTGGCCGCAGGCGGAAAAAAGTCAGCGGAGAGCTCGCGTCCAGACCACGCGCCACCAGCGCCGGTCCATTTCTGGTGATCGCTTGCGCTGCTGCTCTTCGATCCTCTTCGTCAGTCAGCTCCTCGAAGACGGCTTCGATAACCACACACCGCCACGAGCTTGGCCCTTCAATTTCGTCCACCAAGAAGCTCACGAGCGGCTGCTCCCGCATGATATCGAGCTTCCGGCCAGGTCCGCTGAAGCCATACAGATAATGTCCATCGTAGCCGTAATTGATCGGCACGACATAGGGGCGGTCGTTCGCGGAAACTCCTAGCCGGCCGATCCGGTTCCGGCGCAACACTACTTCAATTTCCTCCACACCCAATACACCAATCACCAGGCTGCTCCCGCACCGCTCGCCACATCGCCGTGAAACGCCAATAAGCCGCAGCGCTCACGCGGGCCGCACTGCGGCACACCTATCCGTGCCACACCATCGCCCGCACGCGATCACCGCGTCATTACATTTCGCACCTCAGGCATTACAAAATCGTAAAAATCTCCCCCAAAGTTCCCCACCCAAGATGGCTACGGCTGGGACAACTGCCCCGAGCCATGCCGCGGCACCCGAACTTGGCGCCGTGCCGGAGAGACCGAGACCCAGGCGCCGGGCCGCCCACCAAACGTGCCGGCAACAATGGCCGCAAAGAGCCCAAAGCCGGCTGCGATCGCGATCTGCGGGAGCATGAGCGGGAGAATCGGTGTCTCACCGTACCCGCGCTGGGTCGCCGATATCGCTCCAAGCGCCACGCCGCCAGCGAGGAGCACGAGCTGCAGCGCGGCCAGCCGTGGCCACCGCAATGGTCGTCCGGCAAACCGGGGAACGAGGTAATAACCCACGCCAGAGATCAGCAAACCAGCCCAGCCAAAGAGATTCAGCTCCGCGTGCACGATTCTGAGCCGTGCGCCAAGCGACCGGTCAATCGCAAATGCCGTCCCGAGCCCGATCCCAATGACCAAGCAGAGAGCAGCGCCAGCGATGGCAGGCCGTGACCAGCCAGGCAACGCGAGCACCTGTGGGGCAATGATGAGGAGGAACACCACGATCGCCGCCGCTTGTAGTGGTCCAGCCACCGCAAAGAGCGAGCTCGCGCCGGTCGCGAGGGCTGCCAGCATCAATGGCAAACCGGCGGTCACCGTCAGCAGATGCAAGCGCATTGGCCAGATAGCCAGCCACCTCCTGCCAGTCCACCGGCTTAGCACGTGGTAGCACACACCTGAGGCCATCGAAAGGAAAAACCCAACCAGCATGGCATGCGCCCAGACGAGATCCCACCGCGCGGACTCGACCGCATCTGCCGCGATGAGCACGCCAATCCCGAGGCCGGCCAGTAGGTAGAGCCCCGATAAGCGAGTAAACCGCGTGGCGATCTTGTCAACCGTGGCTTGTTCGGGGAATGGCAAGGGCGACGGTGGCGCGGACACCGGCTGCCGGAACAACCGGACGATGTTCGCGGTGAACACCACTGCGCCAAGGAGCGACGCGACCGAACCGCCGATCTCAAGCCAGCGCGCATCCATGATTCTGGCCAGATAGACAGCCCACCCGCCAGCGATTGCGAGCGCGGCCTGTATTCGCAGCCAGCGCTGGCTTGGCCATGATCGCCGCGAGAACACTGGCACCACGCGAATATTCACCGCGTAGATCATCGGCACGATGCCGCCAAGGACGGCGAGCGCCACTACCGCCCGCCACCACGCTGGATGATCCGGCACGCTGCCAGCCGTCAGCGCCGCAACCGCGTAGGCCAGCAGCGAGGTGACCATCGTCACTGGTACCAGCCACCGCCCCACGCGCTTAGCTCCTGGTACCCTTGGCAATAATCTCGAGCACGCGCGGAACCACCACGGCGCGGTCGATGTGATGAAGATCGAGCGCCTCGCCAAGCGGATGGGAGCCACCGCAGCAGAGATCGATGCCCAGCGGAGCCAGAATTTCCATCGTCTCAGGGTATCGCTCAACAAGCTCCCGGATCGTTGTCTTCAAAACAGCCGCCTCATCAGGTGCGGCTACTCGCTCGCTTTGTTGCGTGCTCATTGTTCCTATCGTCCCTTTCGTCGAACAGTCTGGCACCGCGCTAGGCGCCAGTGCGATGCTGCTCATCCGGTAGCGAGCGCCGGACCGGCCGTGGGCTGAGGCGAGGCCAAAGCTGAACGGCAAAGATGGTGAACGCTGCTAACTGCACCAGCCCGGAGAGCGTCAGCGTGAGCGATGTCCACATTGCCGCGTGGCCCGCGCGCTCCATCGGTTCGGCGACCATCCGGGCCAGCAAACCCGCATTCAGCGCGAGCATTGCCGCGAATCCCCACTGCTCTCGATACCCAAGAGGCGCCGTGGGCGTGCGCCGCCGTGGCAACAGCCAGTAGGCGACGCCAAGCGCGAACTGCACCAACCAACCGACAAAGAGCATGTGGCCATGGGTCGGCGCGATCCAGACGCGCCAGGTTCCTGGAACGTAGGCATCAGCCATCATGACCGCACCTCCCACCGCGCCCGCAAGCAGCCACACCATCGAGGCGCGCATCATCCATGAGCTCAGTCGATCCACGTACCCGCCACGCGCCGCACCAGCGAATTACCACCGAGCCGGAACCTGAGTTTCCGGCTGACGCCTTGCATGGTCGGCCCAACGAGCACGCAAAGCCATGACAAATCCCAAAACCGGCGTTTCAAAGTCGTTACAATTCAGAGCAATTCACGGGGCAGCGGATGACCACATCTTGTCAAGCCACTCTTCGAGTCTGAGCCCCAGGGTGGCCAATGGGCTCTGCGCCAGCCACGCGCTCAGCGCGGTCATCTGGCCGGTGAGCAAGAGCACCCCCAGCGCGATCAGCATCACGCCGCTGATCACGGACGTTGAGTGAGCAAACAGCGTCACAGGGCCGACGCGCACCTCCCATCCCCGGCCACGGAGAAGCCGGCTCAGCCTCCCACGCGCCTGCCCGCCGAGGAGTAAGAAGACCACCAGGAAAATTGGCAGTCCGAGCCCAAGTACGTAGACCACGGCGAGGAGGCCGCCAGCCAAGAGCGACACGACACCCACCGGTGTCGATCCTTCGACAAGCAAGAGCGTCAAGATCGAGCCAAGGATTGGGCCGACACAGGCCGTCCACCCTAGCGCGAAGATCAGGCCATAGAGATAGGCGCCGCCAGACGTGACTCCCGGCCGGCTCACCACCCGAAGCCCAGCGAACCCTTTGCCCAGCAGGCTCATTACACCGAATCCCGTCACGAGAACGCCGCCGGCGATCGCGAGCATTCGCTGGTGATCGAGTGCCAGAGAGCCGAGCGTGGTAAACCCCGCGCCCAGCACTGCCATCGTCGTCGCCACACCCGTCAGAAACGCGATGGTCACCGCGCCGATGCGCTCCCGGCGCTCCTGGAGTGCAACGGAGAAATACCCAATCAGGATCGGGAAGGAGCAGGGCGACAAGACTGAGAGCACGCCGGCCAGAAACGCGGGCAGCGCGAGCGACAGGACATTTCCAGCAAGCTCTGGCGCATCAAGGGCAGCGCTGAGCAGCGAAACGGCGATAAGGAGCGCCACAAGGAGCGCCAAGGTCAGGGCAAAGGCGCGGAACGCAAGCCACCACTCCCGAGATTGCCGGTGCGTCGCTGCTCCGGAAGGTACCGTCTGTGCTGGGGCAGTCATCCTGTGCCTCCTTGCACGCCACTGGCAGCGTGAATCAGTGCGTCGAGTTGCTCGGCATCGACTGGACCACGCACAACATCACGCACGGTGCCCGATGCGTCGATGCCGAAGGTGGCCGGCAGGCTGCTCACCCGGTACGCCCGTGTCACCGCGCCCTGGCGATCTAGCAGCAGCGTGAAGGTGACTCCCGTTTCCCTAGCTAAGCGGCTGACCGCCTCATTGCTCTCCCGGAGATTGACCCCGATGACTACCACGTCCTGCTGGCTGGCGGTGTCAAGCACTGCCATCTCTTCCCGGCAATTCCCGCACCACGACGCGAAGAAGTTGAGCAGCACCGGCCGGCCCAGAAACTCGGCGAGCGTCACGGGCGCTCCGGAAAGGCTCTCCAGCCGGAAATTCGGCGCGCGATGGCCGGGACGCGGCTCTGCTTGCTCGCCGCTGTCCGGCCACGGTATGACGCCGTATTCGGGCTGGCCGGCACCGCCACCGGCGCATCCGGTGAGCAGCAGCGTCAGAACGAGCGCACTGCTCAGCGCCACCACGCCACGATGTTGCGTCTTCATCTTGGCTCGCTATGCCTCCACGATGACGCGAATTGACTCGGCTGGATTCACCGTGCACGTCACCGGATATTCACCCGGCGCCGGAAAGCGCATGGTGTAGGTTTCACCCGGCCCGACGACAAACGGTCCAGCGCGATGGACGACGGTATCGTCGTTGCGGACGGAGATCGCGGCCGTCTCACCCGGCCGAAAGCGAATCAGCGTTGGCAACGGAATGGCCGATTCAATGCCTGGTTGGCTGAGCCGCGCCGCGCTTCCCGCCGGAATGACAAAGAGCAGCCCATTGGAGCCGGTGTTGGGCTCGCTTCGGAGGAGGTTAGCGCCAAGCAAGGCCAGAACCGCGCTAAGCAGGACTGCCAGCAGAACGATGGGCAACGCGCGGCGACGCCCACGCTGGGATGGTTCCCGTCGGGTGACGCGCAGCTTGATCAAATCCGAAGCTGCACGTGCTTGGCTCATCACATCCCTCCTTGGCCGGTGAGGGGACGGGGAGACCGCCCCCTCACGTCAATGCCGGTCACATGTCGTGCATGCCCGGGGTTGCTTCGGGCGTGCCGTGATTCATGGCGCCTGCCATGGCCGGCGCCGGGCGAGACCAGACGTTGGAGATGTCGAGATCGCCCACCATCACCGAGGCCACGGGAGTTCCCGGGCCAGGCTCCGCGGTTGGTCGTACGTCAACCATCAGCGTCACGTCACCTGCTTTTTCAAAGCGAAGCGTTAGCTCATAGCGATCGCCTACCTTCAAGTCGCGGGTGAGGCCGATCAACATGATGTGGTAGCCGCCAGGTTTCAGCTCAACGGTCTCGCCGGCCGGAATGTCAAGGCCATTGGCCAGGGGGCGCATCTGCATGACACCGTCTTTGTTCACCATCTCATGGATTTCGACGACCTTCGCCACGGAAGTCGTACCACCGACGAGCCGGTCCGGCTCGGTGCCGTTGTTCGTGATCGTTAGGTAGGCGGCGCCCATCGCCATAGCGGCTGGTGTTCCGGCCGGAGTGGCGCTCATCCCCTCCTCCCCATGGTGAGCATCACCCGTTCTTACCCACATGGCCATGACAGCAAGGACGACGATGAACGAGCCTATCATCCAGCGACGCATCCTGTTCGACTCCTTTCTCAGTGTTCGCTCTTCGGTTCCGTGCGCCACTAGAGGAGATGGCGCACATCTTCGGCAATGAACTTCGGATCGGTGCCATGCGCATAGATCAAGCGCAGGCGTCCCGCGGTATCGATGACGAATACCGACGTGGTGTGATCGACGAGGTATCCGGCCGCAGATTCATCGAACTGGCGCTTGACCGCGACGACCCCATACGCCTGCAGCAGCGCTTGCGTCTGCTCGACGGTTCCGGACAGGCCGATGAACTCCGGATCAAAGAAGGCGAGGTACTGGCCAAGCCGCTCGGGCGTATCCCGTTCCGGATCGACGGTAACCATCACGAACCGGACGCGGGCGGCGTCCTTCCCCAGCTCCTGCTTTACCGAGATCCAGTCGCTGAGGGTCGTTGGGCACGCATCGGGACAGGAGGTGTACCCGAAGTAGAGGACAACGACATTGCCTTCCTGCTCCGCGAGCGAGAACGGGCGTCCGTTTTGATCGGTAAGCTCGATGGGCGGCGCGGGCCGGAGCGGCGCAAGCTCACCGCCATGGAAGGCGTACGATTCCTGCTTCCATCGCGTCCAGCCGGCAGTAATCACGACCACGGCGAGAACCAAGGCTGGCCCAAGCGCGATCAGCCAAATACGGCGTGACATCTCTGATTTCGCTCCTTCGCATCGTCAGCGGTGACCACGTGGATGGGTCACCGGACCACGCCGGCAACCGCGTTCGCGAGGGAGCTACGCTCGGGGCGGAGGACTGATTGGAGGGATCGCGCGTCCGTGCGCGATGCTGCTCATTTCGAGCAACGGGCACTCGGGAGCCGGAAGAGCTACGGCCGGCTCACCGGGCAATACTGCCACCAATGCCAAAGCTGTCATCGCGGGATGGGGAAGCTCCCGGACGTGGGGACGCTGAACCAGAGGGGCGCTGTCATCCACGCCGATAGATTCCTGCGCCTGCCAAGTGTCCTGCGCCGGACGGCCTAACGCGGCGTGCGAGTGAGCCACGCTCGGAGGTGCTGAATCAACGTGTCGTTCACTGTGAGGAATGTCACCATGCACCGGCACGATTTGCGTGCCCGCGTCTTGCTCCGAAGGCCAGGGCGCGGCCGGAGGGAGGTACAAGGAGTGCGGCCCCGCTGCCTGGGCACACGTTGCCGGAACGGAGAGCAATCCAGCGATCACCATCGCCACGACAACGTGGCGTACGAGGTGGATGCATCGTGACGCTCGGTGCTGCATCGTGGTAGCGAGTGAGCGTTGGGCGTGCCGCATGACGAGTTCCCTTGGCCACGAACCGAGTGGCTTCCAGCGTATAGCCTATCAGACCAGCACCTTGCAGGGCCGTAACGAAGCATCCCTGAATGTGGCAACGGTGCAACAGCCCGTTTGTTGCGCAACGCCCAACATTGCCACGAGCAATTGTGTAGAATGCATGAATGCCCGCCTCCCCGAAGCTTCGCGAAGTCAACGCCGGTGCCAGGAGTGATGAGGGCAGGAGGAGGGCAAACAGGGAGGCGTAACCCGATTTCATGAGGCCGGCACTGTGCTATCCTGCCGTGCGCAAGGATGTCAGGTCGGCGGGCGGCTCGTACCGGCGCAGATCTGACACCCAATTCGACAACATGACGCTCGACACGCCAGACGGCGGGCGAGGTCCAGGTGGGACGAGATGAGTGACCTGCGCGCCTTTCACGGGCCGAATGCCGGGTACATCCTCGAGCTGTATGATCGTTATCTCGCTGATCCAAACTCTGTTGATCCCGAGCTCCGCGCCTTCTTCGCCGATTTTCAGCCAACGCTGCCACCCACCAATGGCGTCACCGCCGCGGCGCCACTGGCACGGGCAGTAACGGTTGCCGGTCCACCGAGTCTGGAGCAGATTCGAAACATCGTTGGCGCGGCCTCACTCGCCGTTGCCATCCGTGAATATGGGCACCTGGCGGCTCGAGTCGATCCGCTAGGGAGTGAACCACCGGGGGCACCGGAGCTTGACCCGAGCTTCCACGGCCTAGCCGAGCAAGACTTGGCGGAGATGCCCGCGCTCGTTGTTGGTGGTCCGGTCGCCGAGAGCGCGAGCAATGCCGCCGAGGCGATCGCGAAGCTGCGAGAGATTTACGCAGGCACGATTGGGTACGACTTCGATCACGTGCAAATCGCGGCGGAGCGCGCCTGGCTGACGGAGGCCGTCGAATCGCGCCGGTATGCCGTTCCATTGGAGCGTTCGACCAAGCGGGCACTGCTGCGCCGCCTGACTGACGTCGAGGCGTTCGAGAAATTCTTGCATCAAACCTACCTTGGGCAGAAGCGCTTCTCGATCGAGGGGAACGATATGCTCGTTCCCATGCTCGATGAAATCGTTCATGAGGCGGCCGGCGCCGGCACGCGGGAGATCGTCATCGGCATGGCCCACCGCGGGCGGCTGAACGTGATGACGCACGTCCTTGGCAAGCCCTACGCGACGATCATCGCCGCGTTTGAGGGCAATAAATGGCGCGTGGCAAGCCAGCCATCCACCGATGTCAGCGATGACTGGACGGGAGATGTCAAATATCACCTCGGTGCGCGGCTGCTCCGCGGGCAGCACGGGCTGATGGTCGAGGTGCCAATCGTCCTTGCCCCGAATCCGAGCCACTTGGAGGCGATCAATCCGGTTGTCGAGGGGATGGTGCGTGCCGCACAGGATGTCTGCGATCGGGCTGGCGCGCCGGGACGCGATATCCTGGCGAGCATGCCGATTTTGATCCACGGCGATGCTGCCTTCCCTGGGCAAGGTGTTGTCGCGGAAACGCTGAACATGTCGGCACTGCCTGGCTATAGCACCGGTGGCACGATTCATATCATCGTCAACAATCAAATCGGCTTCACCACCGATCCCAAGGATGCTCGGTCAACGCTGTACGCTAGCGACCTAGCGAAGGGCTTTGAAATCCCGATCGTGCATGTCAATGCCGATGATCCGGAAGCCTGCTTGCTAGCCACCCGGTTGGCGCTGGCTTACCGGCAAACGTTCGGCAAAGACTTCCTCATCGATCTCATCGGGTACCGCCGGTGGGGCCATAACGAGGGAGATGAGCCGAGCTTCACCCAGCCGCGGATGTACGAGGTGATCTCCAAGCACCCAACGGTGCGCCAAATCTGGGCGCAGCGGCTCATCGCCGAAGGTGTCGTCACGCCAGAAGAGCCGGAGCAGATGCTCAAGGCTGCCCTGGACCATTTGGCGAGCGTGCGCCGCTCGGTGACGGACGGCTCGTTCCCCGAGGAAGAAGAGGTGCCGCCACCTGGACCACGGCGAGAGGTTGAAACCGCGGTATCGGAAGAGCAGCTACGGCAATTGCATCACGCCATCCATGTCATTCCACCGGACTTTACGCTCAACCCGAAGCTTGCCCGCCAGTGGGAGCGCCGCGCGCGCATCCTCGATCAGCCAGACGGGCGCATCGACTGGGCACACGCCGAATCCCTCGCGTTCGCGGCCATCCTGAGCGACGGCATCCCAATTCGGCTGACCGGCCAGGACGCCGAGCGCGGCACCTTCAGCCAGCGCCACCTGGTGCTCCACGACCCGAAGACCGGTCGCACCTACACACCGCTGCAACACTTGCCAACGGCGAAAGCGTCGTTCGCGGTCTACAACAGCCCCCTGTCGGAGGAAGCACCGGTTGCCTTCGAGTATGGCTACAGTGTTCATGCACCGGGCCGTTTAGTGCTGTGGGAGGCGCAATTCGGCGACTTCGCTAACGGTGCGCAAGTACCGATCGACCAGTTCATCGTGGCCGCGCGCGCGAAGTGGCGCGTCTATCCAGCACTCGTTCTTCTGCTTCCGCATGGCTACGAGGGACAAGGCCCCGAGCACTCCAGCGCCCGGCTGGAGCGCTTCCTTCAGCTTTTCGCGCAAGACAACATCCGCGTCGCGAATTGCACCACTGCCGCGCAGTACTTCCACTTGCTCCGGCGACAGGCTGCCCTGCTGACGATTGATCCACGCCCGTTGATCTTGATGACGCCGAAGAGCCTGTTGCGCCATCCGCTCGCCTCATCCACGATCGAGGAGTTGACCAGCGGTACCTTCCGGCCAGTTCTCGACGACCCGACAGCAATTGGGCGCGAAGCAGAGGTTACCCGGCTGATCCTCTGCTCGGGCAAAGTCGCCGTCGATTTGGAGGCAAGCCCACTCCGTGCCGAGGCAACCCGCGTTGCCATCGCGCGGGTTGAGCAGTTGGCGCCCTTCCAGAACACCGCGCTGCGCCAGGTTATCAGCCGCTATCCCAATTTGGTCGAGGTGGTGTGGCTTCAGGAGGAGCCACGCAATATGGGAGCCTGGAGCTACATGGAGCCAAGGCTACGGGAGCTCACGGGCGGCGCTCTGCCGATCCGCTACATTGGCCGCGCCGAGCGGGCGAGTCCGGCCGAAGGCTCCGCCGACCTGCACGCCATCGAGCAAGCACGGATCGTTGCTCAGGCCTTTGCCGATGTGCCAGAGCGCCCTGCTAGCCGGCGCAATGGCCGGGCCATCGTGCGCCCCGAGCGACAGGATGGCGAGGGTGAAGCCAATGGTCCAGCAGTCGCGGCCACGAAAAAGGCGGCACGCGCCAAGCATGCCTAATGGGAAACCACGGTGACGATGAGGAGTTGTGACGATGCCGGTTGAAATCCGCGTCCCACCACTGGGGGAATCACTTGTCGACGCGGTCGTTGGCCAATGGCTCAAACACGAGGGAGACCCAGTGAGCCGTGGGGACACGCTCCTGGAGTTGGAAACCGATAAGGTTAACCTCGACGTGACCGCGACAGAGGACGGTGTGCTCAGCCGGATCGAGAAGCGGGAAGGCGAAGTTGTCAAAGTCGGTGATGTGCTGGGGATCATCACCGAGGCCGCGGTTGCGCCTACCAATGGAGCTAGAGCCGCCGAGGCCGCGCAGGTAGCCGCACCGGCCCCGGCACCGGTGGCCGCCGCTCCCGCTGAAGTGGCCACTGCCCCTGCAGCCGCCCCGGCGGAGACCGCGGAGCTTGCCGCCGCAGGCCGCGCCGCCCCAGCAGTACGCAGGCTAGCGGAAGAACACCAGGTGGATATCAATCTTGTGCCTGGCACGGGGCCAGGCGGACGGGTCACGCGAGAGGACGTGCTCGCGTACGTCGCGCGCCAGGCGGCCCCGGCTGCCCCGGTCGCTCCGGCAGTGCCGCCAGCCCCGGCGCCAGCACCACCGGCGCCTCCAGTGCAGCCGGCCCCTGCCCCGGCTCCCGCACCGCAAGTCACTCCCGCCGTGCCACCCGCCGTCTCCATGGCAGCGGGCCGGCGTGAGGAGCGTGTGCGCATGACGCGGCGCCGGCAAACCATCGCGGCGCGTCTGGTGGAAGCGCAGCGCACGGCGGCAATGCTCACCACCTTCAATGAGATTGACATGACCGCCGTGATTGAGTTGCGCAAGGCGCGCCGGGAGGCTTTCCAGCAACGCTATGGCGTTAGCCTAGGATTCATGTCGTTCTTCACGAAGGCATGTGTCGGCGCGCTCAAGGCGTTCCCGTATCTAAATGCGGAAATTCAGGGCGATGAGATCGTCCTGAAGCATTATTACGACATCGGGATCGCGGTCAGCACCGACGAGGGACTCGTCGTCCCAGTAGTCCGGGATGCCGATCGTAAGACGTTCGCCGAGATCGAGCGCGAGATTGCCGACATGGCGACGCGTGCCCGTGAGGGGAAGCTAACGCTGGCCGAACTCCAGGGTGGCACCTTCACGATCACCAACGGCGGCGTCTTCGGCTCGCTGCTTTCAACGCCGATCTTGAACTATCCACAGGTTGGCATCCTTGGCATGCATAAAATCCAGGAGCGTCCGGTGGCCATCAATGGCCAGGTGGTGATCCGCCCGATGATGTACGTGGCGCTGTCCTACGATCACCGGATCGTGGACGGCAGCGAGGCGGTCCGCTTCCTGGTACGCGTCAAGGAATTGGTCGAAGACCCCACCACCCTCCTGCTTGAGGGGT
>JBHOQQ010000054.1:0-31692 GCA_042408955.1 Thermomicrobiales bacterium | reverse complement strand
TAACCCCCCAACCCTTGGCCCGGCCCGTTTGCGTCGCGCGTGGCTGGGAGATGGAGCACATGCTCTGCGCCGCAGCGAGGACAAACGGTCCACACGGTGCCAACGACATGCCAGTACCGGTCTCGCACCTTGAGATTGATCCGTCCATTGGGCTCATACGTGCCGAGCAGGACGGGCGGACGGCGACAGGAGCATTCCCATCGCATCACGCGGTCCTGGCATTGGCTGCTCACCTCATGAGAGGTGCGACTGTCTTGCATCGCCAGCGGCGCCTCCTTGACCATCGCGAAATAGAACAGATGTTCTATTTCATTCTAGAGACCAGCGGTTGCACTGTCAACCCAGTGTGGCCAGCCAGCTCGGAGTGATGACGTGGACGGCTGACGGGGCGGTGCACGGCGTTTTGGCGTGCCGGTCAAGCACGGCGATGATCTTGACATAACTGCGTCGCTCTCGTAGAATGCGTGCAGCGGTGTGGAGCAGCGGTAGCTCGTTGGGCTCATAACCCAAAGGTCGCTGGTTCGAATCCAGCCACCGCCACCCTGGGGCTGGCCTGAGCAAGAGTCGGCTCAGGCCGTTGTTTTTTTGGCTTGGGATGCGTCCAAAGGCTCCTTCCGGCCGCATGGTATACTAAGCGTGCACTCGGGCAGGGCAATCCCTGGCCGGATGGTCACGATGGGTGTGTGCACCGGCGTTGTGAAGCGCCGTCACCGTCGTGTCGGCTCGCAGCAGTGACCAGCACTTGGTCGCGGCGGGCAGCAGGCGGGAACAATGCTTCGCAATCGCCGGTTCGTGTTCTGTTGGCCCTGCCGCCTTGCGGGGCATCGCTGGCAGACCGCGCCGCACCAGCGAGGATGGTGCGGATGAGCGCTGCCGTCTTCGATATCGTTCCTTCCCGAGTTCCCCAAGGGCTCGGTCTCCTGCTCCGAGCCCACACTGGCGGGACACTGTTTCGCATCACGCCAGTGCGCGATCCCGATCAGCCGCGCTTCTGGTGCTTGCGCATCGACCGCTGCCTGCGGACCGGCATGAGCGATCCAACCGCGCCCTCGTGTCTGACCGAAGGCGGTCTCACACGAGATTCCTTGCTGGAGGTGCTCGCGGCCATTCGCAGCGATGTCAACGGCTGGCTAAGCCAGCGAAGACGCCAGCCTCTTCGCCAGTGGCTGTGCGATCAGCTTGCTCAGGAGCCCGCGAGCGCTCCTGTCACCTCTCCACCTGAGCGAACAGGTGGCCGGCGGCTGGCACGGCAAGCGCCACCACCGCCGATTGATCCGGCGATTGACTATCTGATCCCATCCCTCCCGCAGGCGGAGACTGGCTCCGACTGACCGGATGAGGGAACACCCAAGAGGAGATCACTGTTGCGGAAGAAGCCATCCTATCGCAAGCCAACCCGCCCCGCACGCCCGGCGCCGGCAACGACCGAGGAGCGGCCACGACGCCAGGACCCTGAGGCCCTCGCGTTTGATGGCCGAGTCGTGGAGGCATTGCCAGACGCCATGTTTACTGTGGAGCTCGACAACGGTCACAGCGTACTTGGTCACTTGGCAGGAAAAATGCGCAAGCACTATATCCGCGTGTTGCCAGGCGACCGGGTGACCGTTGAGCTATCCCCCTATGACCTCTCGCGCGGAAGGATCATATTCCGCCACCGCTAGCGGGCGGTACGGCATCAGTCGCGCGGCAGGCCGGAGCGCGACACACAGGCATAACCCGGCGCGAGACTGTCCGGCCACGGTCCCGCGAAAAGACACGGAGGATCACACGATGTTGCGAGTCACGGAAGAGGCCCTGGATCTGCTGGAACAGATGCGGGACGCGAACAATGCAGAAGAAAATGAGGGGGTGCTGATCTTTGCTGGGCCGCAGGGTGAGCTTGGGATGGCCCTCTCAGTGCCTGGCGAATTCGATCAAGTCGTCGAGCGCAATGGCCGCGTCGTCGTGATCGTCGCCTCGAACCTCGCGGAGATTCTCGAAGGGCTGACCCTCGATGTTGAAGAGGGACCAGAAGGAACCGAGCTCCACTTCCACCGCGCCTAGCTGACAGCTATCAGCTTTCAGCCGTCAGGGATCGGATGGACGCGATGCATCGCGCCTCTACCAACTCCTGACTCCTCGGGAGGCACCTGTGGCCTCCCCTACCGATGCCTCGGAGCTCGAAGCTCGAACCTTCCCTGATCCCCGACTCCTGACCCCCCTCCTTAGCCCCCGGGGCAGAAGGGCGCTACACCGGCAGTAGACCCTCGACCTTGAACAGCTCGGCATTGAGGATGCTGGCACCGGCGGCGCCGCGGACCGTGTTGTGCCCGAGCAAGACGTATTTGATCCCCATGATCGGGCAGGGGCGGACGCGGCCAACGACCGAGGCCATGCCACGCTCGACGTCGCGGTCGAGCATTGGCTGCGGGCGGTTTGGCTCACAGCGAACCACGACCGGTTGCTTCGGCGCGCTCGGCAGCTCCAACTCCTGCGGCTTGCCGCGGAATGCGCGAAATGCCTCGATCACGTCCTCTGGCGTCGCTGCCTGCTTCAGCCGGACCGAGACGGCCTCCGTGTGCCCATCCCGCACCGGAACGCGGTTGCAGGAAGCACTGACGATCACCTCGGCCTCAACGAAGCGCCCGTCTTGGTAGCTGCCAAGGAGTTTGCGTGTCTCCTCGGCCATCTTTTCTTCCTCTTTGCTGATGTACGGGATAATGTTGTCAATCATGTCGAGCGAGGGGACGCCCGGATACCCGGCTCCAGAAACCGCTTGCAGGGTAGTCACCATCACCGCGTCCAGCCCGAAGGCGTCCTGCAGCGGTTTGAGCGTTAGGACCATGTGGATTGCCGAGCAATTCGGGTTGGTGGCGATGAAGCCGGACCAGCCGCGATTGCGCCGCTGCGCCTCGATGGCGTGGACATGATCAGGATTCACCTCGGGAATGAGCAGCGGCACGTCCGGCTCCATCCGGTGGGTGGAGGTGTTCGAGAGCACCGCATGGCCGTCGCGCGCCAGGCGCTGCTCGATCTCCCCGGCGACCTCCCCTGGGAGTGCGGAAAACGCGACCGGGCTCTGGAGATCGGCATCGTAATCCTGGACGATCAGATTGGCAGCCTCCTCCGGCATAAAAGCATCCAGCCGCCACTCCGTCGCCTCGCGATACCGCTTCCCTGCTGAGCGATCAGACGCCACTAACTCCGCGATCCGAAACCAGGGATGGTGCGCCAGCAGCTGCACAAATCGCTGCCCAACGCTCCCTGTCGCGCCGAGCACTGCCACCGGAATTCGCTTGTCCACCGCCGTTGTTCCTTTCACCTTATGGCTATCGGCTGATTCCAGCCTCAGCCCTACCCTCCGATCGACAACCCTGTGCCACGCTAGCCAACCCGAAGCGGCTCGGCCAGCAGCTCGCTGCGGCGCGGCCGGCGGCCGCGGGCGCTGGCAGGCTGCGGACCGATCAACGCATCGTGGATCGCCCGCACCGCCCGCTCGGCGAAGCGCTCCGGAATCGCCGCTACCAGTGCCACATTGCTCATCTGCTGGTTCGCGGCTAAGACCGGGATGTTCGCGCGGTCGAGCACGCCGAGAAACCGCGCCAGCGCCGCCGGCTGCTCGGCCGCTCCTTGGCCCACGGCGGCGACCACCGCCACATCTTCGGCACAGCCGACTTCAGCCTCAAAGTCGCCCAGCGCTTCCTCGATGCGTGCGCGCAAGCGCGGGCAGCCACCAGCGCCCAGCGCATCAACCAGGTAGGTCATGCGGCGGCGCGAGGATGCCTGCGCCGCCAGCACCACCTCGATCCGCTCTTCATGCAATGCTCCAAATACCGCAGACGCTGCCCCGGAGAGATCCTCCAGCTCGGGTACGTCCACTGTGAGCAACACGAGCCCTTTCAGTGCCGTCACAGCCTTGACATATTCACCAGAAGCGTGGCGTGTCACCAGCGTGCCGGGCTCAGACGGGGCAAAGGTCGAGAGAATGCGGACGGGGATATCTTGTGCAACTGCTGGGCGGATGGTCCGGGGGTGGAGCACCTTGGCGCCGAAGTGGGCCAGTTCCTGCGCTTCCTCGAACCCCAGGTGCGGCACCACCCGCGCATCGCTGACCTGGCGTGGATCGGCGGAGAGCACACCGGGCACGTCGGTCCAGATCTGAACCTCGCTCGCATCCAGCGCCGCGCCGAGCAGGGTAGCGGAGTAATCCGAGCCGCCACGGCCGAGCGTTGTCGTCGAGCCGTCTGGGGCAAAGCCGATGAAACCGGTCATGACGACGGTCACACCATCGTCGAGGAGCGGCCGGATGATCTGAGCGGCGCATTCGCGGGTCCGCTCGCGATGAGGCCGCGCCGATTGGTAGCGGTCGTCGGTCGCGATGACCCGGTCGGCAAACACATGCGTGGCCGGCGTACCGCGCGCCCGCAGGGTTGCGGCCATCAATACGCTCATGGCCTTCTCGCCCGTCGCCACGATCCGGTCGGAATCCCTGCTGCTCACGGAGCCAGCAGCTCGCACCTGCTCCAGCGCCGCGTCCAGCGCCGCGTGGAGGCGGTCCAGCTCGGCCACCGCGTCCGCGCGCTCTCCCTCATCAGGGATCGCCGCGGCAATCTCCTGGTGTCTACCACGAATGTTTGCAACGATCTCAGCGACTCTCGCAGCGTCACCGGCGGCCGCTCGCGCTGCCGCTTCAAGCAGCAGGTTCGTCACACCGCTTGCCGCGGACACCACCGCCGCGCGTGGCAGTGGCTGCGCTTCGATGATGGTTGCCGCATCTCGGACGCGATCGGCATTGCCGACGGATGTCCCGCCAAATTTCAAGACGATCATCGTGTGCTCCTCGCCCGGTGCTTCCTCCTGCCACTCCGGCTCTGGCGCCGGATTGTTTGCAGAAAACGAGCGGCGGGAGCGTTGCCGCTCCCGCCTGCCGATTCGTCTGGATGTGCGTTGCGACTGTGCCGCGCTAACCGCTCACCCTCCGATCGGCAGGCAAGCGCTTGGTAATCATGATGCCGGTGGTGGTCATCATGGTCACCGCACAGCCGATCGTGGTGGCGCGCAGAACGTCGCTCATGGCCGCACTATACCGGCTTCTGACGCGATGCGCAAGCCCAGAGATGAGTAAAACATCATGAAATTCCTGCACCGCATCCTGGTCACGCTGGCAGCGTGCGGTCACTCACGCCTGCAATGCCTGCGCCATTGCCCGCGCCAGTCCCTCGCGCACCGCTGGCGTATCACCGATCACCATGAATGCGTATTCCTCATGCTGCCGGTACCACAGCAAGAAGAACACTGGCCGGTACGGCAGAAGAAAGAGACCGGGCGGGAAAGAGCGCGAGAATTCGCGGAAGGCAGGCTCGCCATCACCGCCGGCGCCGCTGGCGCTCACGTCGTGCTCTGCCGGATCGCCCCAACGGTTGCGTTCCAAATCCGTCACCGCGCGATCGGCATCTGCCGCCGGTGGCACAATGAGGATCACGGCCATGCCGAACCGTGGCGTTGGCACGCCCGTCTCGATGGCGTAGACCACGACAGCGCTATCGGCGTCAGAAAACACCCGCTGCTGCGGCAGTCCGGCCACATCCTCCGGCATACCGTACAGCAGGTCGGCAAGCTGACCTGGTGTCAGCCCCGGCGGCAACCGGATCGCGCTAATGCCATACGGCGCCGTGGTCATAGGTGCTGGCGTTGCGCCAGGCGTTGCTTCGCTTCGCTCATCCATCAGGCATCCTTCGGCAACAGATTGCGCAAGGCTTCGACGTCATACGTCCCCGCCGGGTGCGCCTTCGATGGCATCATCGCCATGAAATCGTTCATGGTGGACTGGTAGAGCCCCCACAACCGGCGGATTTCCGTGACCGGATCGGTGTGATCGTCCACGCGCAGATCGACGAGCGGATATTCCTCCGTGTGATACACCTTGACCGCCGCGGAGATTCGCCCTCGCCGGTCGCCCCCGGCGGCCTGGCCGGCTTCGAGCGCGCGAACCAGCCGTTCGGCGAGATGCTCCCCACGCGACGACTCGAATGCGCGCGCCATCTCGGCAAGAGTTGCTTCCCCAACAAGCATGTTCCCCGCGACCGCGTAGCCGTCGCCCACGCGATGGCCGAACCAACCGACACACTGCTCGCCGGAGTAGGCAGACGCGCGCCCCTGCGCATCCACCACGGCGAATTGCCGCACGCTTCGGCCTTCATCGCGTGCCACCAATCGTTCTACCGTTTCGTGGGCATCCAATCCCCCGGCCAGATACTCCAGTCCCCAAATGCCGAGATAGGGATTGACGAACGACTGAGTGGCTATTGCGCCCACGCCAGCGCGGATAAAGGGAACGAGCGCTCCGACACAAATCACCGCGGTGCTCACGCCGACGCCGAGCATGCCTGTTTCCGGGCATCGCGCCGTAATGGAAAACGTCATCGTTTCTCCTCCGAGGTGCCAGGGACCCGGTCAACCTCCCCGGTTACGCTTCGACGCTGATCGTGGTGAAATCGATCAGGTAGGCAGGATTGGTCACATATCCTTTGACTTTGGTTTTGAAGGCCATCGGCTGCAAGTCGTTCACGACGAAGATCCACGGTGCATCCTCGGTGATGATTTCCCATGCCTTCCAGTAGATCTGCTTGCGCTGCTCGCGGTCCGGCGTCGCCAGGGCCTCGTCGAGCAGCCGGTCAACCTCAGGATTGCTGTACCAGCCGATGTTGAACCCACCTGCCTCGGGAGTGAATTTGCTGGAGAACAGGAAGTTGACGAAATAGGGCTCGCTGGCCATGACCGATTGGTTCGCCAGTGTCACATCGGCTGTCAGCCCCTTCGCCCATACGCCGAGGTAGGAGACCCACTCGAAGGATTGGATCTCCACGTCGATCCCCACGTCGCGCAAGTTCCCCTGGATGTACTCGTTCATCTGCACGGGCACCATCATGCCCGAGCCGCTGGTGGGAATGATCATTTTCGTGGAGAACCCTTCCGGGTAGCCGGCCTCCGCCAGCAATTGCCTGGCCTTCTCCGGATCGTATGGATAGCCGGTGATATTCGGGTTATACGACCAGTTCGCGGCTGGCATCGGCTGCGTGGCGGGAACGGCGGAGCCGGCGAGCACATCGCGCGCCAGCCCTTCCTTATCCACGGCGTAGTTTGCTGCCTGGCGGACGCGCTTATCGGCGAACGGCCCTTCTTTGCAGTTCAACTCAATGAACCAGTAATGGTTGCTTGGGCCCTGCTCGTAGACCAGGCTACTGTCTGCCTTGATCGCTTCGATCGCATCGGGCGGGACAACGACGATCATGTCCACTTCGCCGCTGAGGAGTGCCGCCACGCGCGCGGTCGGTTCGGGAATCGGGCGGAAGATGAGCGTCTTGAGCGGCGGCTTCGGCCCCCAGTACTGCTCGTTGCGCACCAGTTCGGCCTTGACCCCTTTCTCCCACGATTTGACCACGAATGGCCCGGTTCCCACCGCGCGCTCGCTCAAGGCATCGCCTGGATTCTCTTGGATCGACTTTGGGCTGACGAATTTGCCCGCCCCGAGGAACGCTAACTCCAGGAACGCGGCATTCGGCGCCGCCAGCGTCATCGTCACCGTCAGGGGATCAACGACTTGCACGTCTTGCAATCCGGCAAGCTGGAACCCGCCGGTGTTCGCCGCATCGTAGTACTCGAAGCTCTTGTCATAGAGCCGGCGGAGCGAGAAGCGCACCGCCTCCGCATCGAAGGGCGTGCCATCGGAGAACATCACGCCCTCGCGGAGCTTGAAGGTATAGGTCCGCCCGTCGGCGGAGATACCACCGTTCGCCTGGGTGGGGATCTCGGTCGCCAGCAACGGCATGAGATCAACGGTGCCGGGCGCGTATTTAACCATTCCCTCGAAAACCGTAGACTGCACGCGGTTTGTCGCCAGCGCAATGCCCCGGCCCGGATCCCAGCCTTCGATCTCCGTTTCGGTGCCAACGATCAGAGTTCCACCTTCACCCTCTTGCTGGATCGCCGCTCGCCGCGCGACCACGCCGGATGGCGCGGCCGACGCGGCCGGCACACGCGCGGCGATAGCCGCCGCAATGGGCGCCGCGATGCCCAGCGTTCCCAAGCGACGCAACAGGTCCCGCCGCGAGAGCGCTTCGTCCAGCATGACGTGCACGAAGTCCGGTTGCGACATGGCGCTTCACCCCCCTGCACCCCAGGCCGTGCCGGTCAGAGGTGCCTGACTATCTGCCCACAGCGCCGGATCGTCCGGCCAGCCTGGCGCGAGCGGCGAGCGCTGGCCGGACGATGCCATTCATTCCTCGACGGTGATCGTGGTGAAATCGATGACGTACGCGGGGTTCGTAACGTAGCCCTTGACCTTCTTCTTGAAGGCCATCGGCTGGAGATCATTGACAACAAAGATCCAGGGAGCGTCGTTCGTGATCAGCTCCCAGGCGCGCCAGTACAACTGCTTGCGCTGCTCGCGGTCCGGCGTGCGCAGTGCATCGTCCAGGAGCTTGTCGACTTCTGGGTTCTCGTAGTAGCCGATGTTCCAGCCGCCATTGGCGGGCATGGCACTGCTGGAGAGCAGGAAGTTGGCGACATACGGCTCGCTGGCCATGATGGACTGATTGCCCATCGTCACCTCGTCCGTCAGCCCCTTCGCCCAGATACCCAGATACGAGACCCACTCGAACGACTGAATCTCGACGTCGATGCCGACATCCGCCAAGTTCCCCTGAATGAACTCGTTCATCTGGATGGGCACCATCATCCCCGACCCTGATTGCGGGATCATCATCTTCGTCTTGACGCCCTCGCCGTATCCCGCCTCCTGCAGCAACTGGCGGGCCTTGTCCGGATCGTAGGGATAGCCCTTGATGTTGGGGTTGTACGACCAATTCGCGGCTGGCATCGGCTGCGTCGCCGGCACTGCCGAACCGCGCAGGATGTCGTTGGCGAGTCCTTCCTTATCGACCGCGTAGTTCGCTGCCTGCCGCACGCGCACATCGTCGAAGGGCTTGGCCTTCGTGTTGAGCTGGATGAACCAGTAATGGAGACTCGGTCCCTGCTCGTAAACGAGATTTTCGTCGGCTTTGATCGTGTCGATTGCGTCCGGCGGAACGACGACGATCATATCCACCTCGCCGCTCAGCAGCGCGGAGACGCGGGCCGTCGGCTCGGGAATCGGGCGGAAGATCAGCGTCTTGATGCCAGGCTTCGGCCCCCAGTACTCCTCATTTCGCTCCAGCTCGACCTTGATTCCTTTCTCCCAGCTCTTGACCTTGAATGGCCCGGTGCCGTAGCTGCCTTCGTTCCATTGCGCCACCGGCAATTCCTGGATCGCCTTCGGGCTCATGATCCGGCCGGCATAGATGTTGGACAGCTCGAGGAATGCCGCGTGCGGCGCCGCGAGCTTCATTTGCACGGTGTATTCATCGATCACATCAACGCTTTGCAAGCCGGCCAGGAAGAAGGCAGCAGTGTTGGTCGCGTCGTAGAACGGCGCGTTCTTGTCGAACAGCCGCTGATAGGAGATCTTGACTGCCTCAGCGTTGAAGTCTGCCCCGTCGTGAAACTTCACTCCCTGGCGCAGCTTGAAGGTGTAGACGGTGCCATCCTCAGAGATACCGCCATTCTCAAGCGTGGGCACCTCGGTGGCGAGCAGCGGCTCTAGATCCACGGTGCCCGGAGTGTATTTGACTAAGCCCTCGACGACGTTTGCCACGACCCTGGTGGTAGCCAAGGCCGCCGCGTGCGCGAGGTCGAAGCCCTCAATATCGGTCTCGGTGCCGACGATCAGCGTGCCATCGCCACCCTGGTGCGACAGCGACCGGCGTGTGACCAGGTGCGCGGGCGCCGCGGCTGCCGGAGCGACGTGCATGGCGATGCTGGTGGCGATCGGCGCCGCAATGCCAAGCGCGGTCAGGCGCTGGATGAGCTGACGGCGGCTCAGTGTGTTGTCGAGCAGAACCTTGGCGAACTCCTCTTTGGACATCACTGACTCCTTTCCAAGGGCTATCACTCACCCGCGGTGTTGTTTGGCATCCGCCGCTCCTGCCGTGTCTCACCTCCTTCCGCCGCTATCCGCCGGCTCTCGGGGAAACCCGGCGGTAGGCCAGGTCACTTACACCTTCAGCGTGGGATCGAGCGCATCCCGCAGGCCGTCACCCAGCAGGTTGAAGCCAACCGAGACGATGAAGATGGCGATGCCGGGGAGTGTCGTCACCCACGGGGCGATGAGCATCGAGTTCCGCCCGTCATTGGCCATCGTGCCCCAGTCTGGCGTGGGCGGCTGCACGCCGAGGCCGAGAAACGACAGCGCGGCGCCAAAGATGATCATCTGCCCGGTTTGCAGCGTGGCAAAGACGATGATCGTCGGCAGGGCGTTGATGAGGATGTGCCGGCCGATGATGCGCCAACCTGTCGCGCCGCTGGCGCGGGCAGCAAGGACAAACTCGCGGTTCCGCAGCGACAGCACGGAGGCACGGACCAACCGTGCAAACGCTGGGATGAACACAATCGCCAGCGCCATCATCGCATTGATCAGGCGCGGGCCAAGCGCGGCGACAATGGCGATCGCCAGCAGGATGGCGGGGAAGGCAAACAGGATATCCGCAATCCGCATCAGGATGGCATCAACCCAACCGCCGAAATACCCGGCCGCTAATCCCATCGCCAGGCCAGCGACGGCAGCGGCGATGACCGGCACGGTCGCGACGAGCAACGCGGTCCGGCTACCGTAGATCAGCCGGCTGAGGATGTCGCGCCCATTGCCGTCCGTGCCTAGGGGGTGCCCTTTTGTGCCAATCGGAGACAGGCGGATTTTGGAATTCTGCTTGAGAGGGTCATGCGGCGCGATCACCGGGGCAGCCACGGCGAGGAACACGGTGACAAGGACGATCGCGCCGCCAATCAGGGCGAAGGTGTCGCGCCGGAGCCCGCGCCAAACGATGCCAAGCTGCGTTTGCCGCTTCGCAGCCAGAGCGAGCGGCGCCAGCGCGCCGGTTCTCCCCTGGTCCTGCTGCTGCTGGACCTCACGTTCGTGGCGATCGTGCGCAACGAGATCCGTCATGGTGAGCCTCGCTTAGGGATCAATCTTCTGAGCGCTCAGCACAATCTTCTGAGCGCTCAGCATCGGTCCGTGACGCGGAGCGGTTCGCTGTTTCCCTGGGTAGAACATCGGCGATCGGTGAGCCATCGTGAGTCCCCTCAGCCTACGAATACTTAATGCGCGGATCAATCAGCGCGTAGAGCAGATCGGTCACGAGATTGACGAGAACAAACGCGCAGGCAACGACGAGCACGCCACCTTGCACCATCGGGTAATCGCGGAACGAGATCGCGTTGTAGAGCGCCAGGCCAACCCCAGGCCAGGAGAAGACCGTTTCCGTCAGCACCGCGCCGCCAAGCAGGAAGCCGAATTGCAGGCTGACGACGGTCAGAATGGGCAGCAAGGCGTTTTTCAGCGTGTGGCGCGTCAGCACTGTCCGCTCCGCCAGGCCCTTGGCACGCGCCGTGCGCACATAGTCTTGCCGGATCACCTCGAGCATCGAGGAGCGCGTAATCCGGGCGGTGATTGCGGCCGAAGCAGCCCCCAGGGTGATCGCTGGCAGGGCAAGGTGCTCAAGGAGCACCCACGGCGTTCGTTCGCCCACCATCGGCCACATGCCACCAGTGGGAAGCCAGCGCAGCTTCAGAGAAAAGATCAGGATGGACATCAGCCCGAGCCAGAATGCCGGCATGCTGTTGCCAAAGAGCGCGAGGAGCATGCTGATGCGATCGAAGATAGAGTATTGCTTGGTCGCCGAGATGATTCCCGCGGGCAAGCCGATCAGCAGCGAGATCAGGGTTGCGGCGGCGGTCAGTAGCAACGTGTTTTGGAAGCGGTCCAGAATGAATGGCAGCACATCGGTGCGCTGCTGCAACGAAATGCCCAGATCACCGCGCAGCACGTGACTGAGCCATTTGACATATTGGACCCAGATCGGCTGATTGAGGCCGAGCGCTTCGCGCAAATTGGCCACGTCTTCCGGCCGAGCCGTGAGTCCTAGCAGCGCCTGGGCAACGTCGCCGGGGATGAGCTTCATCAGGAAGAAGACCACCAGCGAGATACCCAGCAACACGGGGATCAACGCGAGCAAACGGCGGAGAACATACGTCGCCACTGCCGTGCCAACTCCTCAGCATGATTCCGTCAACGACGGCATGGTAGTGCCGCACTGGCTCGGCCGTCAATAACCACAATGGTGATTGGGAATTACACAACGCCGGCGGCTGACGATAGGCGACGCGGCAGACTCCCGAAAAATGTCATGACTCCGGAAACCCCGGAGCCATGCAGAGCGCGAACTCGTCGTGGTGGCTACACCGGCCACCGGCGTCAGGCACCCCGGCGCCCGGTCTGCCTCGCTTCTTGCGCTGCTGTTGCTCGCTTCTCATCAGCCCGATACCAGACCAGCCCGATGATCGCTGCCAGCAGCCCGCCTGCCATTAACAGGTAGGAAATCCGCGCGTAATCATCGTTGAACTGCACATACGATGTTGCCATCCCGAAGACCGTGAATCCCACAGCCGCGGCAACCAAGCCAAACGCGACGAGAAGCCGGGCGATCATCCATCTTCCTCCGCACGTCATGCTCAGAGCAGTCAACTCATGCCGGCTGGGCCGGCAGCAGCACGTTCACCAATAGGCTAGCGAATTCTGACGCCGCCGTCGAGAGAACCGGCATCAGGACACGGTCGGGATCCCAGGGCCGGTGACATCGCACCCGCTACTGCACGGGTGTCAGCGCGCGCACACTCCCTTCCCGATCCACAACCAGCGCACGCTCGGCAAGGCCGATGAACAGCCCGTGCTCGACAACGCCCGTGATGCTCTTGATCGCCGCGGCCAAGGTAGGCGCGTCAGCCTGCGGATCCATCTGGCAATCAAGGATCGCGTGGCCGCCGTCACTCATGAACGTGCTGCCATCCGGGTTGCACCTCAGCGATCCAGGACAGCCAAGTGCGGCAAGTCGCGCGGCCGTTTGCTTCCAGCCCAAGGGAATGATCTCGACGGGCAGAGGAACCCGCGTGCCAAGCCGCTCAACGAGCTTCTCGCTGGCGGCGACGACGATGAAGCGGTCACAGGCCAGGGCGACCAGCTTTTCGTACAACAACGCCCCACCCCGGCCCTTCGTCAAATTCAGCCGCGGGTCAATCTCATCGGCGCCATCAATCCCGAGGTTGATCCGATCAACGTCGTCCAGTGTCGCCAGTGGTATGCCAAGCTCGCGCGCCAGCCGCTCCGTGCGCGCTGACGTCGGCACTCCAGTGATGCGGAGACCACCGGCGATCCGCCGGGCGAGCGCGCGAATCACCGCCTCAGCAGTGGAGCCCGACCCCAGCCCGACGATCATGCCATCGGTGACTTCGTCTGCCGCTCGCTCAGCGAGCCGGGCGAGGCGCTCGGCGTCAATCATGGACGGCGCTGCTCAATTGCGGTGCGATGGAGAGGCGGCTCGCCGCGGCCCGGTCAACCAGCCAAATGAGCTCGCCAAGCACCGGCCGGACGATCTGAACGGGGAGATCATCGGGGCGCTCCGGTCCGTCGAGCACCTCCTTGAGGCGCTCAGCCTTGCTCGCGCCGGTTACCAGCATAATCACTTGGCGGCCCGCGTTCAGCACAGGCGGCGTCATGGTCAACCGCGTCGCACTAAGCTGTGGCACATGGTGCGCGACAACGAGGCGCTCCCGCTCGTGAATCGCTGGCGTGTGAGGAAACAGGGACGCCGTATGCCCATCCTCACCCATGCCGAGAAAGATCACATCAAAGCGTGGCACTCCGCCCTCGGTCGGCACGAGCTTGCAGATCAACTCCTCGTAGCGTTGCGCGGCCTCCGCTGGCGTCATGCACGCGGTTGGCATTGGGTGCACCTGCGCAGCCGGGATCGGCACGTGATCGAGAAAGATCCGCTTCATCACGCCCGCATTGCTCTCGTCGCTCTTGAGTGGCGCCCAACGCTCGTCACCCCAAAAGACGTGCAGGTTATGCCAGAGGGTCAGATCGCGATACGGCTCGCGCGCCAATAACTCGCCCATCTGCCGAGGCGTGGATCCGCCAGACAGAGCGACATACGCCCAGCGCCGCGCGGCTTGGGCGTGACTGACCGCTGTCAGCGCCAGATCGACCGCCCGCTGCGCCAGCGCGACGGGATCTCGGACGACGATCACCCGGCCCCTCGGCCCATAATCGAACGTATGCTCCATTCAGATCATGACTCCTTCCGGCCAGAGATCGGCCGCGAAGACAAGCGCCTCTTCATAGATGCGGTCGCCGCCAAAGTTGCGCAATTCCTGGCTGAGGAGCGCGGCGTCGTCGTAATTCCGTCCGTAGACCAGGCGGCTCACGCGCGGCATTGATGGCGTCTCGCTCATGGTCATGATGCCGTGATTGGGTGTGCGCTCGACACAGAACGTGCCTGGGCATTCGAGACCAGCGTTCAGCGTGACCGCGCTCAGGTTCCCACGCGCCTGGGCCGCGTCGGTCGAGCGCAGCCGCAGAAGCACCTCCCGGCTCCGCCCGCGTGGACCGGCTCGCAGGGTCAGGCGCCAGCCATCCCGCGCTTGCACAAGCTCACCTGGCGCTCGCCAGCCCAAGCGCGTCGCGAGCCATCCCGCCATCAACAAGCCTGCAGTCAGGCCCGAGCGCCCGTCTCCATCGCGTTCTCCATAGACGATCTCTACGTCGTCAAGGGCGTCCAGGCATGGCTGCGTCGCTTCCTGGTCAAAAAACTGCGCGATCAACTGGCGCCACGGCGTCAGCCGGGTCCACACCACATCCGTCACCCGCGGCTCGGGTTTCTCTTCCTGAGTGAGCGCGGCCAGAAACCTCAGCACACCGCCAGGATCGTCGCCTGACGCGGTATCGACGATCAGGCGATCGGCGATTGAGACCAAGTCTGCGAGCAACGCATTGCCGGCCAAGGCTCCCTTTGGCACATAGAGAAAATCGGGAAGCTCCGGGACAAGCAGCGGTGTCACTACGCTGGCGAGAATATCATCGCTGCCCTCGCGGGCGGCGATGGTCACGCACTCAAGCTGAATCGCTGGCCGCCCCCGGCCTTGCACGCGCTCATAGACGGCCACGCGGATGGACAACCCGGCGGATTTCCGGCTATTCCGGACCAGGATCACCGTGCGCGATGGGCTGAATTCCGTTAGCTCGCGGACGGTCGCCTCGATACGGTCTGCCCAGGATGGCGTCTCCGCTATGGCGATGAGGTTGAGGGTGCTGGCGCGCATCAGAGCGCCCTCGTAGGCGTACAGCGCCGAGTCCTCATCCCCGGCCCGCGCTTGGTTCCACTCCTGCCAGAGCCGGTCGAGCTCACGATGCACCTTGCCGGCATCGAGGACCGGTGCCGTCCACGCCGCCACGAGGGGCGGGCGCGGGGCGGATGCGATGGGTTGGGCACTCCTGGATGTCATGACGCAAGCCCTCGTGCGGTGCGAATCCTCTGGCGGCACCGTTATGGTCGCCGCCAGGATCGGCCATCGCGCTCGATCAAGTCATCGGCCTTTTCCGGTCCCCAGGTGCCGGCTTCGTACAGCGGCAAGTGGGAGACCGGCTGTGCCGCCCAGGCGTCAAGGATCGGCTGCACGATCGCCCAGGCAGCTTCCACCTCGTCGCGGCGAGCGAAGAGGGTAGGATCACCAAGCATGGCGTCGAGGAGCAATCGCTCGTAGGCGTCGGCTCCCGCCCCGCCGAAGGCCGCCCCATAAGCAAAGTCCATGCGCACGGTGCGCAGCCGCATCGAAGCGCCGGGAACTTTCGCCGCGAATCGCAGGGAGATGCCCTCGTCGGGTTGAATGCGCATCGTTAGGACGTTTGGCTGCAGATCAAGCTTCCCAACCGTGGCAAACATCAAGTGAGGCACACGTTGGAACTCGATCGCGATCTCTGTCACCCGGCGCGGGAGGCGTTTGCCGGTGCGAAGATAGAAGGGAACATCGGCCCAGCGCCAGTTGTCGATGCCGAGCTTGAGCGCCACGAACGTCTCCGTCGTTGACGTCGGGTTGACTCCCTTCTCCTGCCGGTAACCAGGAACCGGCTGGCCATCAATGAACCCAGCAGCGTATTGGCCCCGCACCACATATTTGGCGACGTCATCACCCATCGGCGGGACGACGGAGCGGAACACTTTTACCTTCTCGTCACGGACCGCGTTGCCGTTGAAAAATGCCGGCGGCTCCATCGCCACCACGGCGAGGAGTTGGAGCATATGGCTCTGCACCATATCGCGCAGTGCCCCGGCTTCCTCGTAGTACGCGGCCCGGTTCTCTACGCCGATCGACTCGGCAACGGTAATCTGGACATGATCGACATAATGCCGCGTCCAGACCGGCTCGAAGAGGATGTTGGCGAACCGGAACGCCAGGACGTTCTGGACGGTCTCCTTGCCGAGATAATGATCGATGCGATAGATCTGCCGCTCCGAGAAGACCTGAGCGATCGCGGCGTTCAGCGCGTGCGCGCTAGCAAGATCGTGGCCATAGGGCTTTTCCACGACAATCCGGTTCCAGCCCTGCTGGGTGTCACTGTAGATGTCTTGCCGGTGCGCGATACCGCACCGCCCGAGATGCTCGATGATCGCCGAGTAAAAGCTCGGGGGCGTCGCCAGATAGAAGAGCCGGTTACCCTGGGCGCGGCGTTCCCGGTCGACGGTTTCGAGCCGTTCCTTGAGCCGGCTATAGGTCTCGGGGTCATCAAAATCACCGCGCACGTAGAACAGACCACTGGCGAAGGAGTCCCAGCTTTCCTCGGTAACCGGCGTGCGTGCGTGCTCCGTCACCGCCTTGCGCATCTCAGCGCGGAACTCTTCGTCGCTCCATTCACGCCGGGAGACGCCAACGATGGAAAAGCCTTCCGGCAATGGCAACCCAACCGCCAAGTCGTACAAGGCTGGCATGAGCTTGCGCGTCGCCAGATCGCCCGAGACGCCAAAGATGACCATAACGCACGGGGCAGGCACGCGGTCGAGCTGCAAGCCCGCGCGTAGCGGATTCACGACCGTCACGATCTCGCTGCCGTCACGATCAAACTGATGGCCGACGTGATCCATCTCCATCAAGACGGTATCGGTCGCTGCAGATTGAGAGCCACTGCCGGGACGTGGTCCGGTTCGAGCGTCGCTCACCGAAAACTCCATCTACGCGTCGCGCGACGGCCGGTCGTCCTTTCCACCGGGAGCCGAGGACAGCGCCGGCTCCGCGTGACGCGGTTGCTCCAAGTCGGCCGGTTTCCAGATGGTGTGAAAGATGCCAGGCTTATCCACCCGGCGGTACGTGTGCGCTCCGAAGTAATCGCGCTGCGCCTGAATGAGATTCGCCGGCAGCCGCGCCGTGCGATAGCTATCTACATAGCTTAGGGAAGCGCTGAGCGCGGGCACCGGCAATCCAATGCGGATGGCGGTGCTGGTCACGTCACGGCAAGCCGCGTGCGTCCCATTCACCGCGTCCGCGATATGTGGCGCCAGGAGGAGATTTTCCAGCTCCGGCTGCTGGGAGAACGCTGCCCGGATCGGATCGAGCAGCTTCGCCCGGATGATGCATCCTCCCTTCCAGATGCGCGCGATCTCAGCAAGATTCAGCCCGTAGCCATACGCCTCCGACGCGGCGCGGAGCAGTGCCATGCCCTGGGCATACGAGGAGATCTTGGCAAAATAGAGCGCGTCCTCGAGTGCGCCGATGAAGCGCTCGCGCGCGCTATCGTCCCAGGCATGCGCAGGACTTCCCTCGGGGCCGGAGAGGATGGCGCTCGCCGCCACGCGCTTCTCCTTCATAGCCGAGATGGACCGGGCAAAAACCGCGGCATCGATGGTTGGAATCGGGGTGCCAAGCTCCAGCGCGTTCTGACTCGTCCAGCGACCGGTGCCTTTCTGCTCGGCGGTATCCAGGATGACATCCACGAGCGGCTGGCCAGTTTCAGGATCGATGGTGCGCAGAATGTCCGCCGTGATCTCGATCAAGTAGCTTGCCAGGCGCCCCTCGTTCCAGCGCTGAAAGACGTCGGCCATCGCGGGCGCGGTCATGCCAAGCGCCCGGTGCATCATGTCGTACGTCTCAGCAATGAGCTGCATGTCGCCGTACTCGATGCCATTGTGGACCATCTTGACATAGTGCCCTGATCCACCGGGGCCGATGTGCGTCACGCACGGACCGGCTTCGGTCGTGGCAGCGATCGCCACCAGCATCGGCTCGAGGACCGCGTAGGCTTCGGCCGGCCCACCGGGCATCAGGCTTGGTCCCCACAGCGCTCCTTCCTCACCACCGGAGATGCCCATGCCCATGAACAGGAAGCGCCCGGCGGTCTCCTTTGCTCGCCGCTCGGTGTCGAGGAAGAAGGAGTTGCCGCCATCGACGACGATATCATCGGGCTCAAGGTACGGAGCGAGCTCAGTGAGCACCGCATCCACGGGAGCGCCCGCTTTGACCATCAGGATAATCTGACGTGGGCGCGCAAGGGACGCGACAAATTCCCGGATGGTGAACGCTCCCACGATGTTCCGGCCAGCGGCCCGGCCTTCGAGGAACTGCTTGGTCCGCTCTGCCGTCCGGTTATAGACCGCGATCGGGAAGCCATTGCGCTCGATATTGAGTGCCAGATTTTCTCCCATGACGGCAAGGCCGATGACGCCGACGTGGCGGTCTTGCCCGGAGGTAGGAAGTGTCATCGTCGCAACCTTTCTGCACGCTGGCGGCTCGGCCCTCAGACCGCCTCAGGCCCGCGCCACCTCTGCCAGGGCCGCACGCTTCGTCTCCACCCCCGCGAGAAGCTGCTCATACGATGCCACAAACGCGGCAATGCCTTCATCTTCGAGGGTGCGCGTCACCTGCGCGAAGTCGATGCCAACCGCGGCCAGCTCGTGGAATACGTGCCGGGCCTCGTCCACGTTGCGGTCCACCGTCCGCTCGACCACGCCGTGATCGAGGAAAGCGGCCAACGTGTGACGCGGCATCGTGTTGACCGTGTGCGGACCAATGAGCGATTCGACATACAGCACATCGCTATAGGCCGGGTTCTTCGTGCCGGTGCTCGCCCAGAGCGGACGCTGCACCTTGGCGCCTCGCTCGCGAAGCGGCTTGAAGCGCGGACCTCCGAAAATCTCGCGAAACTGCTGGTAGGCCAGCTTTGCGTTCGCGACCGCTGCCTTGCCCTTTAGCGCCTCCAGCCGCTTGCGCTCGGCCTCGCTCGTCGCCGCCTGGATCTTGGCGTCGAGCTGCTTGTCGACTGCGGTGTCGACCCGGCTGACAAAGAATGATGCGACCGAAGCGATGTGGTCAATCGGCTTGCCCGCCTGCAGGCGCTTCTCCAAGGCCGCGATGTATGCCTCAGCGACCCGGGTGTACGACTCGATCGAGAAGAGGAGCGTGATGTTGATGTTGTACCCTTCGGTGAGCATCTCCTCGATCACCGGCGCTCCTTCAGCGGTGCCGGGGATCTTGACCATCAGATTCGGGCGGCTCACCGCCTCCCAAAGCCGGCGCACCTCCACGCGCGTCATCTCAGGATCGCGCGCCGCTTTTGGCGAAACTTCGATCGAGCAGAAGCCGTCGGCGCCGTCAGTCGCGTCATACAGCGGCCGGAAGAGATCGCAGGCTGCCTGGATATCCGCCACCGCAATCGCGTCGAAGATCTCGGCCGCGCTCTTGCCCTCGCGCAAGAGTTCCATGATCTGCTCGTCATAGTCGGTGCCGGAAGAAATGGCCTTCTCGAAGATCGTCGGGTTCGACGTAAGTCCCCGAATGCCGATCTCCGAGATCGCCCGCTCCAGCTCTCCGCTGGTGAGCTGCGCCCGGCTGATATCGTCTTGCCAGATGCTCTGGCCCTGCTCAAGCAGAGCCGCCACGCGGGGATGAACCATCGATGCCTCCTTTATTTAGCTGGTAGCCGGTAGCCGAGTTGTGAGCTATTAGCTTTCAGCCATCAGCCGGCAGGAATCGTCGGGGTGCGATGGATAGCTCCGCTCCTGATGGCTGACACCTGAGGGCTAACGGCTCGTCGCAATCGGCACTCGGCTCTCGTTACGAATGCCCTTCGCCGCCTTTTGCCTCCCGCCCAGCGGTCTGGCCGCCATTCCGCTCGGGCTCAATTGCTTGTGCATCCTCCAGGCGGCCAAGGAGCCGCAGTGCTTCTGCGGCGACATGCTCCTTCGTGAATCCGTAGTGTGCCAGGACCTTGCTTCCGGGACCCGATGCACCGAAGGTCGTGACACCAATCTGCCGCCCGCGCGATCCAGTGTACCGCTCCCAGCCGATGGGGATTCCCGCCTCAACCGAGAGCCGGGGAGTTCCTTCGGGACCAAGCACGCTTTCGCGATATGAGGCCGGCTGTCGCTCAAACAGCTCCCAGCTTGGCAGGCTGACCACCCGCGCCTTGACGCCGCGCTCCGTGAGCATCTCCCGCGCCATCACGCAGAGGGCAACCTCCGATCCCGTGCCGATCAGGACAATATCCGGCTCCCCATCCGTGTCCCATAGGATATAGCCGCCCTGGCTTACGTCACCTTTCGCGCCGGAGCGGTCAAGAATTGGTAAGTCCTGCCGCGTGAGGATCAACGCGGTGGGTCCCGAGGCTGTCAGCGCAATCCGCCAGGCCTCGCGGGTCTCATTTGCATCCGCTGGACGGATGACCGTCAGATGGGGGATCAGCCGGAGGGACATCACGTGCTCGACCGGTTGATGCGTCGGACCATCCTCGCCGACGGCGATGCTGTCGTGGGTATAGACCCAGATAGATTTCAGATGCGAGAGAGCAGAGAGACGCACCGCCGCGCGCATGTAGTCGGAGAAGACGAGGAAGGTGGCTCCGAAGGGAATGACGCCGCCGTGCGCAGCCATGCCATTAACTGCGCCGCCCATCGCGTGCTCCCGGACACCGAAATGGATGTTGCGGCCATGGTAGCCCCAGCCGCCACCCGTCGTGCCTTGGACGTCTCCTTCGGGCACATTGAGTGGGGATTGGAAATCGCCGGCCCCCTTCATGGCCGTATTCGTCGAGGGATTGAGATCGGCTGAGCCGCCGATGAACGTCGGAATCTTAGGAAAGAAGGCTTGAATCACCGCCTCGCTGGCTTTGCGGGTGGCGATGGGCTTGTCGCCCGGCTGCCATGCCGGCAGGTCCGCATCCCATCCCTCGGGGAGCTTCCCGGCTAGCGCCTGCATGAGTTCCGCGGCCAGGTCTGGATAGGCTTCGGCATAGGCTTCAAATCGCTGCCGCCAGGCCGCCTCGGCTGCCTCGCCTCGCTCGATCGCGGTCCGAAAATAGCTCACCGCTTCGTCCGGCAGGAAGAACTCGGGCTCCAAGGGCCAGCCCAGACGCTCCTTGGTCGCCCGGACTTCGTCCGGCCCGAGTGGCGATCCATGTGCCGCGAAGGTGTCCTGCTTATGGGGCGCGCCGTAGCCAATGTGGGTGCGCGCCAAGATCAGGGATGGCCGCGTTGTCTCAGCCCGCGCTTCATCCAGCGCCGCGCGCACCGCATCGGTGTCCATGCCGTCGATGCGGACCGTGTGCCAGCCGAGCGCGCTGAAGCGCGCCGCTACATCCTCCGACATGGTGAGATTGGCGGTGCCGGCCAGCGTGATGCGGTTGTCATCGTAAAGATAGATCAGCTTGCCGAGCCGGAGATGCCCTGCCAGCGCAGCTGCCTCCATCCCGATGCCTTCTTGGATATCGCCATCCGAGACGATGCCGTAGGTGTAGTGATCGACGATCTCGTGACCAGGGCGGTTGTACCGGGCCGCGAGAAACGCCTCGGCGATCGCCATGCCGACACCGTTGGCAAACCCCTGGCCCAGCGGCCCGGTCGTCACCTCGACACCGGGCGTGAGTCCTCGCTCTGGGTGGCCTGGGGTCTTGGAGCCGAGCTGGCGGAAATTCTTGATCTCCTCCAGTGGCAAGTCGTAGCCGGTGAGGTGGAGGAGCGCATACAAGAGCATCGAGCCATGCCCGGCGGAAAGAACAAAGCGGTCGCGGTCTGGCCAGCTTGGGTTCCGGGGGTTGTGCTTGAGGTATTCGGTCCACAGCACATAGGCCATCGGCGCCGCACCCATCGGCATGCCTGGGTGGCCGGAATTCGCTTTCTGCACGGCATCCACGGCAAGCATGCGGATGGTATTGATGGCGAGAGTCTCCAGACGCTTATCAATTGCAACGGCCAAGATCCATCCTCCTCGTGCACTATCAGCGATGAGCCTCCAGGCCTCAGCCGGTAGCCGAAGGCGTTCAGCGATCAGATGTCAGGAGCGAGCCGGTAGCCGGCAGGGGCGCGCTGCATCGCACTCCAACGCTTTCTGACCGGGCGCGATCAATCGCGCCCCTACGACACCTGACGGCTGAACCCTGCCGACTGAAAGCTCATCGCTCGAAGCTCGTAGCTCGAAGCTCGAACCTTCCCCAGCCCCCAGCCGCCAGCCCCTAACCCCCTAGCCCCCAGTCTGACTCCTGCCCCAGCCCCTCCAGGGCAACGTCACGCCAATTATGCTACGTGGGTCAAGGGACTGGCCGTGGCCGCTGGCAAAGCGTGACCGTTTCGCGAGCCTGGCTGCTCACTCCGGCTGCACGAGCGCTGCCAGAATGCGCTCCGGGGTCATCGGCAGATTGGCTACACTTGCGATAGCCAACACCGCTCGTGGCGGCGGCTACCGCGCAATCCTCATGTGATTCTATACAATAGAGATTTGGAAACCTGCGCGTCGAGCATTGGGGCTGGGACAAAGACATGGCAAGGGCCAAACCAATCACAAAGCTCGTGCGCCCTTTGCGGAGTGGACAGATTACTATTCCAGTCGAGTTCCGCCGAGCACTTGGCCTCGATCGTCCAGGCGCTCTCCTGCAACTCTCGCTGCACGACGGGGAGCTCCGTCTCCGCCCGGTCCATGCTGAGTCAACCGGTGCCGGTTCGCCATGGTTTGCCCAACTGTATGACATGCTTGCTCCCGTCCGGGAGGAGGCGGTCAACAAGGGCTATTCTGAGGAAGAGATCAACGCCTGGATTGATGAAGCGATCCAAGCCGTGCGCGCAAGGAAGCCGTGATCAGAGCCGTGTTCGACACGGTGGTGGTCCTGCGCGCCGGAATCAACCCTGGCAGCATCTGGGGCCGGCTCCTCGCCCAAAACGCTCGTGATTATTAATTGATCGTTTCCGCCCCGCTCCTTGCCGAATACCTCGATGTGCTGAACCGGCCTGAGCTAACTCGCCGGTTCGCCCGTCTTGCTGAGCTCACCGCGACCGCCATTCCCCAAGTACTCGCTGCCACCGAGCTTGTCGAACTGAGCATCGTGCCAGCAGTTGCCCGCGATCCAAAGGATGACATGGTCCTTGCCACCGCCGTTGCTGGTCGTGTTGACTACCTTGTCAGCGAAGATAGGGACCTGCTCGAGCTTCGCGTCTATGAAGGTATCCCGATCGTCAGCGCAGTAAGCTTTCTGGCGATTCTTGAACGTCGCCACGACTGATAGCGCCAGGAACGAATCGCTTATTCACGCGGGCGGCTCGAAGCGCTGCCAGCACGCGCTCCGGGGTCATCGGCAGGTGAGTCAGCCACACGCCAGTCGCGTCGTGGATAGCGATGGCGACGGCGGCGGCGAACGGCACGAGCGGCATCTCCGCGACGCCCCGCGCTCCATAGGGGCCATTAGGATCGGCCAGCTCCAAAATCACCGGCACGATCTCCTCCGGCATGTCGAGCGCGGTCGGCAGCAGGTAGTTGTTGAAATACCTGGTGACGACTCGCCCATCCTTGACCTGGAAATCTTCCAGCAAGGCATAGCCTGCTGCCTGTGCCAGGCAGCCTTCGATCTGCCCCTCGACCTGCTGGCGGTTGATCGCCTTGCCAACGTCGTGCACGGAGACGACGCGTAGCACACGCACGTGCCCCGTCAGCACGTTGACCTCGACTTCGACGACTTGCGCGGCATAGCCGTAGCAGTAGTTCGGCACGCATGCGCCGGTGACCGGATCGAGCGGCGTCGTGTGCGGTGGGCGATACGTGGCGGTCGCCACGACGTGCTCTTGCTCCGTGTCTCGCCATTCAGCAAGCGCCTGTGCTGCTGCATCGGCCACGGCCCGGCCTGCCATCAGGGTGAGGCGTGAGGCGGAAGCGCTTCCGGCGTTCGGAGCCTCGCTGCTGTCATCCGTGATCATCTCGATCTGTTCCAGCGGCAAATCCAGCGCCTCCGCCGCAATCTGCCGCAATGCCAGATGGGCGCCTTGCCCGACATCAGCAGCGCCAACTCGCACCCGCGCCCGCCGCTCACCCTCGAACCGGCCGAATAGCTCGACCGTGGCGGTTGCCTGCTCAGGAAATCCGAAGGAATAGCCGACGTTTTTCATGCCGCAGGCAAGCCCGATCCCGCGCCGCAGGTGTGGGGCCGGGTTGTGGAACCGGGGCATCGTGCTTCGTTCCTCGCCCGATCCCGGCAACCACTTCGCCGCCTCTTCCAACACGGCCGGTGCACTGACTCCTGGGGGCAACGGATGTTGCGTCGGCTCCAGGCTGCCTTCCCGGTAGATATTGCGGCGGCGTAACTCGACCGGATCCAAGCCGAGGGCATGGGCCAAGCGTGTCACCATGATCTCGGCGGCAAACTGCGCTTGCGGCGCGCCAAATCCACGAAACGCGCCCGCGGGGACGTTGTTGGTATAGACCGCGTAGCCATCGACATGAATGTTAGGAACCTCATAGCATCCCGAGGCAAAGAGGGACGCAACCTTGGTGACTTCCACGCTCGTTGACGCGTAAGCACCCCCATCTGCGATCACGGTCGCCTCGACCGCAGTGATTTTTCCGGAACGCGTCGCTCCCCAGCGGCAGCGAATTCGCACCGGATGGCGCTTGTGATGGGCGATGATCGATTCCTCGCGCGTCCATTGCATTGCCACCGGGCGGCCGAGCTTCCAAGCCGCCAGCGCGAGGAGGTGCTGCAACGACAGATCTTCCCGGCCGCCAAACGCGCCTCCAATCGCCGCGTATCGGATCACAACGCGGTCTTCCGGCACGCCGAGCATCTTGGCGATCTGCCGGCGATCCTCATGCAGCCACTGGCCTGCCGTCTCAACGACGATCTGCCCCGCCGCGTCCAGGTAGGCGATCCCCGCCTCGGGTTGGAGGTAGGCATGCTCTTGCCAACCCGTTTGAAACTCACCATCGAGGACGATGTCGGCCTCGGCAAATCCCCGCGCGATGTCGCCTTTGCGAATCGGGCAATGGAAGAGGATGTTCGAGCCCTTGGCCGGGTGGACGATCGGCGCGCCCGGTTGCATCGCCGCCTCAGGGTCGAAAACTGCCGGCAGATCCTCATAGTCCACCTGGACCAGTGCCGCGCCGGCCGCGGCCGCCTCTGCGCTCTCGGCGGCCACCAGCGCCACTTTGTCACCCTCGAAGCGCACGACCTCCTTGCAGAGCGCCGGCTGGTCTTCTTCAATCAGCCCGTAGGCATTGTGGGGAATATCGTCCGCGGTGAGCACGGCGACCACGCCAGGATGCTGCAGCGCGGGCGCCGGATCAATGCGAAGAATGCGCGCGTGCGGCCGCCCCGCAAAGACGACGCTCAGATGCAGCATCCCTGGACGGATCAGGTCGGCCGGATAGGGCGCTGCCCCTGTGACTTTGCCGAGTGCGTCGGGCCGGGGAAGGGCGGCGCCGATGATGGACGAAGGAGCGACAATGCTGCTCATGACCGGCATGCTCCTCTGGCTACTGCTTCGATAGCATCGAGAATTTTCCGGTAGCCCGTGCAGCGGCAAATGTTGCCGCTGAGGGCGATCCGGATCGCTTCTCTCTCTGGCCGTGGCATTTCATCCAACAGCTTCGCGCCAGCCATGAGCATACCCGGGATGCAATACCCGCATTGGACCGCGCCGTGCGCTATGAACGCCGCCTGCAAGGGGTGGAGACCGTCAGCGACGACGGATACATCGTTGCTGGCAGCTTGGGCGAGCCCCTCGATGGTCGTCACTGCCGCGCCATGGGCTTGGGGAGCGGGCACAAGACAGGACATCACGGCCTGCCCATTCAGCCAGACGGTGCACGCCCCGCACTCACCCTCGGCACAGCCCTCCTTGGTGCCAGTCAGACCGGCATCCTCACGGAGCGCATCGAGGAGCGACTTGCGAGCGGCGTGAGGTGGCAACTCCCGGCGTGCTCCATTGACGGTCAGCACCAGCGCTTCTCGTGGCTGATAGGTGAGCACGTGCGGCTGGCGTTGCCACGGGGTTTCTAACCGCACTGGCCTGGCTGGCCAGCCCTGCCGCTCCGTTCCTGCTGCGATCCGCTCAAGCGCATGCGCCACGAGATTGGCCAGCGTTTCCCGGCGATACCACGCCGAGCCACGTACATCGTCGATCGGCGCCGCGGCTTCCACGGCCAACTGTCCAGCCCTAGCACAGTGCTCAGGGGTCAGCGGCTTGCCAAGAAGGAAGGCCTCGGCCGCTGATGCGCGCACTATCGTCGGCGCGACGCTGCCAAGCGCGATTCGCGCCCGTGTCACGCGTCCATCCTCTGCGAACCGGACGATCGCCGCGACGTTGATCACCGCGATCGCCTGGGCGCGCCGCAAGCCAAGCTTGAGGAAGATTCCGCGCTCGTCTGGGCCGAGTGCTGGGAAACGAATCTCACGGACGATCTCATCGGGCCGCAGTGCCGTCTTCCGCACGCCGAGCATGAAGGCGCTGAGGGGAAGCACGCGCTCGCCATCCAGGCTAGCCAGGACTACCTCAGCATCGAGCGCCATCAATGGCGTAATCGTGTCATTGGCTGGGGAAGCAGTCGCTAGGTTCCCAGCAACGGTCGCGCGCGTGCGTAGCTGTGGCGCTCCGACCTCCCAGCACGCTTGGGCCAGTGGCAAAGCGCGTTCGACGCAAACGGGCGAAGCGATTACGTCGTTATGCGTCGCCAGCGCGCCAAGATGCATCGTCCCCCCGGCTTCCAGCACGTACCTAAGTTCTGAAAGCCGGGAAATATCGACAAGAATTGGGGTGCTGCGCCGGCGATGCTCGTATTCAACCAGGACGTCGGTACCGCCGGCGATGACCGCGGCGTCTCCGTGATAACGGTCCAGGAGACTTAGGGCCTCCTGCAGACGAGCCGGTTGGAAATACGTGTGCCACATCGCGCTCACCTCTGCGACAACTGGGTGTTGAGCCACAGTCTAGCGCATGCATGTCTCGCGCGGTCAGCCGGTAGCTGAGCGAACAGTCTCGCGCCGACCCTCTTGAACTCGTCATCCATGCTGACGAGGCTCGTGAAGCAAGTGCGAGTATCGCGCCACCGCCGGCTGATCGCCGAACGCTACCGCTTAGAGTTGGCAAACGAGCGGGGCCATGCTCATCACACAGCCCCGCTCGTTCCATTCACATTCAAGTCACATTCAAGGGTGGTTGGGTGTCCTGCCTCTGAGGTCAACCTGGCCTGCGGTATTCCTACCGCCTGGTGCATGCGCACATCGGCGATGCTACGGGGATCGGAAGTCGCCAGGCCGACCGATCCTCTTGCCCCGCGGACCGCGGGGCCTCACCTGTCGACTTGCCACACTCCCCAGAGGATGCGATTTGCTCGCATAGCCGTTCACCTCCGAGGCCCGCCAATCTGCCAGGTTGACCAAGGGGTACGCCTGACCCCTCCGGTCTAACACCGGAGTCGCTTACCACCACGCGCGAGGGCCAGGCTTCCGGCACGGACACGAGGATGGTGGTCCATTTGTCCGTACCGCCGGATCAACCCGCCGGGGCAGGTCTCACGCTCCTTTTAGCACCATGCCCCCAAGGTGTCAACATTGACATCGTGATGCACATGACGAAAATACTGGAATAGTGTTGTATTTTAACGCACATCAATTTAATATTGTAATGTACGTCAACTGTATAATCTCACGATCACTCATCATCCGATCCCTCGGTGCGAATCCCCGAGCTTCACCGCCGTCTCAGCCACGAGGCGGCGCTGCCGGTGGCATTGCACCATGAGACGAATGCGAATCTGCAATGCATGCCGCTGGTCCTCTGACCATTTCGCGACGCACCACGGGCACAATTGGGCTCGGGGAGATCGTGCCCAGGCGCAGCTATCACGCGATGCGGCAAGAATTCCAGGAGGATCGCGATGAATGCCCGGCATTTGCTCACTGTGTTAGCGATGACACTGCCCTTGCTCGCGCTCCACGCGCATCAGAATCGTGCGGCGGCGAATAATCTCTGCTTCGGCTTGGAGCCGACAATCGTTGGCAGCGGCCTGATCGTAGGGACATCCGGCAATGATGTGATCCTCGGGTCGCCCGGCCCCGACACGATCTTTGGCCGAAGCGGCGACGACATCATCTGTGGCGCCGCTGGCGACGACCGCGTCTACGGTGGCGGGGGGAGCGACACGATCACGGGCGATCTGATGCCCCCCGCTCCTGGTCTCGGTAGCGATATCCTCTTTGGCGGGCCTGGAGAGGATTGGATATACGCCCTGAGCGACGTTGATGAGGCGTCCGGCGGGAGCGGAGACGACTATTTGTTCGTGTTTGATCTCGCTGCTGGAAGCTCCCTGTTCGGTAGCTCGGGGAACGATAATCTGATTGCCGACCTGTCCGGCCAGGCGTTGCTCAACGGAGGATCCGGCAACGACCGCCTAAATAGCACAGGAGACGGCGGCAAAACGTTACTGGGCAGCGCTGGCAACGATCGTGTCGAAAGCTGGGATCTTGGCGTCAACGTCATTGATTGCGGCTCGGGAATCGACATCTGGACCGATCGTCCACCGCAAGACGTCGTGACGAACTGCGAGATCAAAGAGCCTTTTGTCGAATCAGGCTCATCTGGATAGCTCGACCGTACATGCGATCCGTTGACGCCAGCGCGGTTTACCGTCGTGTTACACTGCGGATCTACCCTAACCGTAGGCACCGAGACGATGGGACCCCACGCGATCCCTGATCGCGCAGGAACCCCGAGCTGGTTGTCTCGGAGTTCACGAACGGAGGGGAACGACGGTGAAGCGGCGCAGATTCCTTGCTGGCACACTAGGTATGGCGCTCGCCTGGCCTATCCTGCCAGGCGCGACGCTGACCGGACCGTGGCCCGGAGGCACGGTCGCAGCACCCTCAGAGACCGACGGAGCCACCCTGCTCTTGACGATCGGCATGCATATCGAGCCGTTCGGCGCGAACCCGAGCGAACTGGCCACGGAGACGGCCGGTCGCGCCGCTAGCACTCGCGGCGGCCCGGATTACACCACGCCGGAGTTCTTCGAGCGCCACGTGGCGGACATCCTGACCGTGACAGCGTTGGTCGAGGCTCACGGTGGACGCATGACTATCCAAGCGCAATCCCCGTTCACCACCGTCGCTTTGCAGACCGGCAACGCGGTGCTGGCCAACTTGGCACGGCGCGGCCATGAGATGGCGCTGCATTTCCACGAGGATGCACATCTCGGGCCGAGCTCGGCGGCGTTGCCCGTCCAGACGTGGTGCACGGTCATGGACGAAGAGCTCGTGCTGATTCGGGAAGCCAGCAGCGTGTCGCGCATTCGCTACTGGAGTGGGGGCAATCTCTATCCCCAACTCTATGAGGCCGCCGCCTGCGCGGGATTGGACGTCAATAGCGACTGGAAGAATCCCCGCACGCAGACCACGGATCTGGCGCTCGTTGGTGTCCATCCCTGGCGGCCGGCCGGGGGCACCGATGGCATTGACCTGTCCCTGTTCACCCGGCACGATCCCAGTGGACCTGTCGTCTTCCTGCCTGAAGGTCAGTATGACAGCGAGAGCTTCGCAGCGATGCGCCGCTCCGAGGAATCCGGTGGGGATGAGGCGTACTTCGCCTATCTTGCCAGCGCGCTGATCGCGTCGCTTGAGGTTGCGCGTACAGACCGGGTCAATGTTTTCCATTTCACCGTTCATCCGGGCGAATTTGGTGGCGATCCCGTGCGGCCTTTCTCCGTGATCGAGCGCTTCTTGATCGAGGTCGTCGATCCCCTCGTCGAGAGCGGCCAGGTGCGCTGGGCAACGCTGTCGGAAATGGCCGATACCTTCATCGCCTGGGAGACCGCGCATCCGGGCGCCAACCCCCGAGTATCCACCGCGGCCGCCGGGAGCGATGCGCAAGAGGAGTAGGAGCGATGGCCGGCAACGCGGGAGATCGCCTCACGCGGCGGACGATGCTCCGGCTGGGCGCTGCGAGCGTGCTGCCATGGATCGTTCCTGCCGCCACGGTCACCCATCTCGCGCAGGCGGTGGCCGCATCGCCCCGGGGATACATCACGTTTGCCATCAACGTCCACGATTGGACACACCCGAACGAGAGCGCCGAGACGCTCCTCGCCCTAGTCGATCTTTTCGAGCGCCACGGTGTTCGCGGTGACTTCTATTTCACCCCGGAAATCGCCAGGGTGCTGGCTGACGAGCGGCCGGAGACCGTTGACCGGATCAGGTCATCGGCGATGACGATCAGCTATCACGTGCGGCCGCCTCATCCGCTGTACGAGGGATTCGACAGCCGCCTAGCAGGATTGCGTGATACGGAGTTGGAGAAGGTCCTGCTGGACTATGAAACCTACGCCCTTGATCTGACGACCGGCGATCTTCATCGCTCCCGCGCAGGCGGATACACCTACGTCGCTGGTCTCTTTGGCCGCAAGCCAGTCGTTGCCAGCGGGGCAAATATTGCCCCCCGAATCAATGCGGCAGCGCGCCGCGTCTACGCCTCGCTCGGTGCCCAAATGACGGTGATCTATCACGAAAGCGGAACGGCGCTGGAAGCGCCGTTTGTGTGGGTTGACGGCTTGCTGGTGCGGCCGAGCGATTTCAGCGTCACGCGGACCACTCCAGTTGACGGCGGGGAAGGCTTCTGGTGGAACAAGATGGCCTCACCGGAGGCCAATCGCTACGATCCGGCAGCCATGCTTCAGCTTCAGCTCTCCGAATGGGAGGCGCGAGAACCAGGACGCGCTCCCTTTATCACCGCCCTCATCCATGAAAACAACTTCTCGCGGCGCGGAGCGGAGGGTTGGAGCGGGATCTACTATGCGATGCAGCACGGGCAGCGGGCAGAACCTCTGTCGCCGCCGTTCGATCTGACTGCTCCTGATCCATCCCGGCTGCGCCCGCCCGAAGAGCGGGACGCCATCTTCGCTGCGTACGAGCGGCTCGTCGCGTTCAGTGCGAGGAACCTCGCGGTGGTGACCTCTGAAGACATTGTGGAGATTGCCCGATGATGCCTTGCCTCTTCCGACTGTTCTCCCGCCGCAGGATGCGCCAGGCCGGAACGGCGTTACTCCTCGGTGCACTTTTGGTCGCTGGATTCCCGCTGCCAGGGAGCGCAGTGACGGCAGCCAATCTCGTCCCGCTGCACCAGCGGCCACGCCACGACGACCCAGCCGATCACGCGAGCCGCGTCTGGCGCGACGTCACCTACTGCACCATGGACGGAGTGGCACTCAAAATGGACGTCTATGCCCCGCGCGATGCCCACGGTGTCACTCCAGCCGTCGTCTACGTGCACGGCGGGGCGTGGATGTTCGGAGACAAGTCCGATGGCGCGGGCGCGATTGAAATGCCCGCGCTGCTTGATGCGGGATTCACGGTCGTGGCGGTCAACTACCGCCTTGCGCCCCGATTCACCTTCCCGGCCATGATCGAGGATGTGAAATGTGCGATTCGTTCGCTGCTGCCCCAGGCGCCGATCCGGTCCGGATCAATGCCGTACGTGGGAGCGTGGGCACGCAGCG
>JBHOQQ010000053.1:0-9240 GCA_042408955.1 Thermomicrobiales bacterium | reverse complement strand
GTATCGGCAGCGGGCAGCAGCACAAGATCGCGGAACAGATCGTCCAACTCGGCTTCAGGGTCGTCGCAGAGCCCGGTGTGGACCGGAGATGGCTGCACGATGGTGCTGGACGGTGCGGAAAGCCAGTGCCAGCGCTCGCTGAGGGTCAGGCGGGCAATCGGCCCTGCCGACGGATCGCCAGCGCAGACGCGTGGTATAAGCAGCAATTGCGCTTCGATGTCATCAATGGTCGTCTGATCCAGATAGGGCGCGAGCGCGCGCAGTCGATCCCGGTCCAAGGCAATGCGCGCTCCCAAGAACCGTCGCGGCCGGCAGAACAGAATCACGCCCGCGTTCAGGCATTCGCCACGCTCAACGCGCGGCACCACGCGGACAAGCGCGTATTCAAATGGCGCGCGCGGCGTTGCGGGCACGCTCAACCTCCTCAACAAAGATCGGTGCCGCGGCAAGACGCTCCAAGAGATACGACCGGTACGCGGCCCGGTGCATCTCTGGGCTGGCAAACAGCGGCTCCCCTTCGAGCCATGGGTCCGGGATGGCTCCCAGGATGGTGTCAATGATCGTGGGTGTCAGGCGCGACCTCAGCGCCGGATCTACCGCCAGGATCGAGCCAGCAAACGGGAGCAGCACATGCTCCCGAATCATGGGGAATGGCGAGCGCGCCCGCTCCATCGGATCACGCCAGGTGTGATGCACATAGAGCGCGGCGCCATGATCAATCAGCCACAGACGGTGATGCCAGAGGAGGAGATTGGGGTTGCGCGGCGTGCGATCGACGTTCGTTACGTAGGCATCGAACCACACGACGGACGCGGCCAGCGCGGGATCGAGCCGTGGGCCAGCCGCTGGGGTAAAGGCAAGCGCACCAGGCAGGTAATCTAGCGCCAGGTTGAGCCCGGCGCTGGCACGTAGCAAGTCCTGAATCTCTGGATCTGGCTCGGCTTGCGCGAGCGCCGGATCAAGCTCGATGAAAACGATCTCCGGGACGGGCAGGCCGAGCGCCCGCCCGATCTCCCCGGCTACCAACTCAGCGATCAGGGCCTTTGGCCCCTGCCCAGCACCACGGAACTTGACGACGTACATGCCGTCGTCGTCTGCCTCGACGATCGCCGGGAGCGATCCCCCTTCGCGCAGGGGAGTGACGTAGCGCGTGGCCACGACAGTGCGGATGGTCACTGGGCCGCGCGCGTCCACGCCTGGCTCATCGAATGCCGCCCCAGATGTCACCGACGACGAATCCCTCGGGGAATGGGTCGGACGGGTCAAGAACATGCTGGCTGATGCCGGTAATCCAGGCCTCGCCGCTAATCTCAGGGATGACGGCTGGGTACGGACCAACGCGCGTCTCGCCGACGAGCCGGCCGACGAACGTCGTACCGATGATGCTTTCGTGGACGAAGTCCTGATGAAGACCAAGCTGGCCACGCGCGTGCAGCACCGCCATGCGGGCGCACGTTCCCGTCCCACACGCCGACCGGTCGAGCACGCCCGTCCAGGTCGCTGGCTTGTGCCAATCAAACGTTCCAGTCGAGATGACGACGGTGTTCTTGGCGTGCGCGTCCGGCCGCGTAGGCGGTGCGGCAATGAGGGCAATCGTCGGTCCAACGATATCCGGGTTCTCCGGGTGCACTGCCGGGTACTGCTCGCGGGTGGCGGCTTTTACCATCTCACCGATGCGGACGCAATCCGCGCCCTCATCGGGCATGACACGCAGCCCGACCGATGGCCCATCGAAGAGGACATACATCATCCCGCCCCAGGCGACGTCTACCGTGACCGTGCCAATCGTCGGGACCTCGACCGGCACACCGAGATGGACGGCAAACGCTGGCACGTTGCGGAACGTGACGCGCGTCACTTTGCCATCCTTGCACGCGGCGCGCACCGCGATGAGTCCGGCAGGAGCCTCCAGGGTAAGCTCGGTGACCGGCTCGGTCATGGGCAAAATGCCGGTTTCCAGCAGCACGGTGACGACGCAAATCGTGTTGCTGCCAGACATCGGCGGGTATTCCATTTGCTCCATGATGACGAAGCCCGCATCGGCCTCGGGATGCGTTGGCGGCAGCAGGAGATTGCAACAGAGAGCCGGATAGCCGCGCGGCTCCCGCAGCATCAGCTTTCTCAGCTGATCGCCATGCCTGGCGAGATGTTGCATCTTCTCGAACATCGTGGCACCGGGCACATCGAGGACGCCACCGGTTATGACCCTTCCCGGCTCACCGCCCGCGTGCGCCTCGACTGCCGTGATGACCCTCGCTAGCCGCATCGGTCACACTCCAGTCTTCACCGGGAGTCCAACGCCGGCAAGCATCGCGTCGGAGAGCTTCTCCGCGATCATGATGGTCGGCAAGTTCGTGTTCGCGCAGGGGATCGTCGGCATGATTGATGCATCGGCAACGCGCAAGCCCTCGACACCGATCACGCATCCGTTCGGATCTACCACTGCCAGCGGGTCCGAGGGGTTACCCATGCGGCAGGTGCCACAGGCGTGCCACGTCCCATGCACACGCTCCCGCACGAAGGCTTCCAAGCGATCCTCATGACGCACGAGCGAAAGCAGCCACGGCCCTCCAGCCACACGGCGCCGCATCACCATGCGGCGAACCGGCGCTGGGCGGTCGAGCAGCCAACCGATTGGAGCGGTGCGCAACCAGTTCTCCCAAGTGACGACCGCCAAGTCACGAGAGCGCTCACTATAGCTCGTGGGGAACGGATACGCGGCAGCCCGGCGCAAAGCGGGATGGCGATAGAGCCGCGCGAGGAACCGCAGCCCGTCCATCAATCGCTGGGCATCTCGGTGATCTGCCAGCAGGTTGAATTCCACCTCTGGCTCGCGGTCAGGGTCGGGCGAGGCAATTGTCACCCAGCCGGTCGAATAGGCTTTGTTGACCCAGAGCAGAAATCCTCCCAAGCGCCGACCGAGTGGGTGCCACGCGCCCCGGTTGACAACGACGCCGTACATATCGGTCTCACCGCAATCCTCCCGGCCTGAGGAATAGCGGAATCCGACGAAGATGTGTCGTCCTTGCCAGCACGGCAGCCGGGCATCGGGCCGGAGATAGGAGGAAACCGCAATTTGCGGATGCTCCTGCAAATTGCGGCCCACACCTGGGCGGTCGGCAACGACAGGAATGCCGAGTTGCTGAAGGGACTCACCGGGGCCGATGCCCGCGCGCAGGAGCATGGCCGGGGAGTGGAGCGCTCCCGCGCAGAGGACGATCTCCCGCCCTCGGATCGTTCGCAACACACCGTGCTCGTCAATGACCTCGATGCCGGTCGCGCGCTGGCGTTCGATCAGCAAGCGCCGGGCGCGCGTGCGCGGCAGGATGGTCAGGTTCGGTCGCCGCCGGGTCAGCGGATCGAGATAGGCGATAGCGGTCGAGACGCGGCGATCGTACAGGTTATTGATGGTGATAGGGAAATGGCCAGGCGCGAAGTGTTCGTTTTGATCCTCGATGTATGGCAACCCTGCTGCCTGGAGCGCCTCGGCCGCAGCGCGGGAAAAGCCTGGCCAAACCGCACGCGGCAGACGGCGGATCGGCACGGGTCCGCCGCGGCCGTGCATCGGTCCATCGAAATCGACATCGTGCTCAAGACGCTTGAAATAAGGGAGAACGTCCGTCCATCCCCAGCCGGCCGCGCCTAGGGCAGCCCACTCGTCGTAGTCCGCTGGCTGGCCACGATTGGCCATCATGCCATTGATGCTTGAGCCGCCACCCATCACCCGTGCCTGCTCGTAGCGCCGCAGCGGTCTCGTATCCGGCCCGCTTGCCGGCCGCTGCTGGAGACGAACGCGCAGATCGGTCCAGTGATGGCGTGGATCGAAGTAGGCGACGATAGGGTAGCTGTCCCACAGAACCGGGTCATGATGATCTGGCGGAGTGTCCGGACCGGCCTCGATGAGCGCGACACGAAGCTGGGGATGGGCGGAGAGGCGATGGGCAAGCACACAACCCGCGGTACCACCGCCAACGATGACGACGTCGAACCGTTCGTCCATTCCAGCCTCACCGCGTCAACAAACCACGCTGTCACGTCGATCCGGGCGATGATCGAGGGTGGATCAGAAGGTGTCCGCCCTCACCCTGTGAGATGACCGTTCAAGCTTGTCGACCTAGGACGGATGAGCACCTTGGCGCTGCGGCTGGCGGCTGAACGAGGCGGGCGGACGATCCCAGCCGAGAGCTTCAACCTCGTCGCCATTGATCGCCAGGAAGGCCGACCGGGTTTCCGGATAAACCGCGGCAACCGCCTCTACCGGGATCCACAAATTGTCGTTAGCCCCATAGAGGCCCTGAGCGTAGATCAGCCCCCGGCGTATCCGTCCGTGCTCTTCGACGCCTTTGAGCACCTCAATCACGCGGGCCAGTGCTCCCGCCCGCGCATACAGGATGTAATCGGGACCAATATCATCAACGGTGCCAAGCGGGCCACGCCGGGCCTGAAGATCGACCGGAGGCAGCGCCGGCGCAAACATGGGCCGCTTGCCGATTGCGACTTCCCGGTCCAGGGCCCCCAAGGCCCCGGCCGGCCGCGTGGCAAGAAAGCCACAACCAAAGAGGATCAGCAGCGCGAGTCCCACACCAAACCAAAGCTCGTGACGCTCAAGCTCGGGCCGCCCGTGCTGGAACAGGGAGAGCAGCGACTCCCCGATGAGGATGATCATCGCTCCCGCGGCAACCGAGACCAGAATCGGCACAACCAATGGGCGGACGATACGTGTCATGAACCCCTGGGCCACAGATCGTTCTCCCCTCTCTTCACCCTCACCGGACAACCGGCATCCAGATCAATCAAGCATCCACTCCGCACGGCGCAGGCGCTCCCGCCGCGCCCGTATGCGACGCAAACGCAAGTAGAACACCAGCGGACCGGCGATCGCGACGGCCGGAATCGCCAGGTAATACCAGGTGGTCACCGTGAGCAGGATACCTGCCTCTTTGGATCCGCCTGCTGCCCAAAAGATCACCGCCACGGTCGCGATCTTGAAGACAAAGAGCGTCCAGACGAACGCCCAGACCGTGCTCCGCTCGTCTGCCCGGCGCTTGCGCTCTGCGGCCTCGCTGACTTCGGTGGCATAGGTGTGTATATCGACGTATGCCATACTGCACCCACCTCATGCCGCTCAACGCGCCTATCCCCGCGTCACCGCGCTCACCCGCAGGGTATCGGGGCGCTCCCCGTCACTGGGTGCCGCTTCTTGCTGGCGCATCCTGGGCTGGAGCCCGGTCTCTTTGGCATCCTCCCGTGCCGCCCAGCGGAAGAAGAGCGCGGTAATGATGAGCAGGTAAATACTACTCCCACCAACCCACATCAACACACCCGCAAATTCTTGGTCTGCCGCTAAGCTGATTCCCCAGAGCCGGGGAGCAGTGACATAGAAGTGATAGAGTCCCGGCTCGGCAAGAGCGACAAATGCACCAACGATGCCGCCAGGGATACTCGTCAGAAACAGAAAGAGGCACTGGAGCGGCAGTGATAACCGCGACCAGGCGGGGACTGGGCCAAACACTGGCCACCAGCCAAGCAGCGCCGCCACAAGAAACGAGCCATGTTGGACGACATGGACAAACTCGTTGCGGAGCGCGGCGTCATACGGTCCGGGCAAGTGCCAAACGGTGATCAGCAGATTGGAGACCACGAACGCGGTGACCGGATGGGTAAGGCTCGCTCCCACCCGGTTCCACAACGGTCGCTGCACGACTGGCTCGAAGATCCACGCCGGCAAGCCCAGAAGCAGCAACGGCGCCGTGCCGAATATCAGCAGCATGTGCTGAAACATGTGCGCGCTCAGCAAATACCAATCCGCCCAATCATCGAGCGGCGGCCCCAGCGCGACAAAGAAGATCAACACGCCGGCAACGAAGAAGGCGCGCTGCTTACGGCTTGCTGGTGGCCGGCCCGCGGCTCTCGCCTTCGGGCCGGTAAGGTAGGTGTAAGCGGCAAGCATCCCAATCGCGGCGAGCACCACGGTGGGATCGACCGCCCAAGCGCTCGACAGGAAGCCCGTTGGTGGGTAAGCACCGGTGTGCAGCACCGGCAGCGCCGGAGATTGCATCGTTGATCCTATGCGAAGGCAGGCGGCGCAGGCCGGGCGCTCCGTCCGGCCCTACGCGCCACCCGTGAATAAGCGAACCGCGTAGTCGATGGCGTGCGTGTCTTGCAGCACCTTCAAAGTGATGATGATGGCAAACGCGACCACCAGACCACTGAGAAAGATCCACAAGAGGCGGCGGTCATCGAACTTCAAGTGCATGAAATAGCCGACGACAGCGGAAAACTTCAGTGCCGACAGAGCCAGCAGCGCTGGAACCAGGATGCCCGCATCATGCACCCATTGAATGTAGTAGATCGCAACTTCGATGACGGTAATAATCGCGAGGATGAGCGCAACCCGAATGTAGGTTCGCTCCCCCGGATGACCTACCTCGTGTTCGCCCGCGGCAGCGCCAGGATGCCCGCCGTACGGTGTCGTTCCTGCTCCGTGCGCCATTCGTGATGCTCCCCTTCACATCCGCCGAATCTGTCCAGTGAGCGTCCTAGCCGATCCCGAACAGACGCGCAGCGTGCTCCGCACCCTCTGAGATCGTCGAGATCTTGTCATCGTACGGAATCAGGTAGACCAGTGTGAAGATGACGATCCAGACGATATCAACGAAGTGCCAGTACAGACCGACGATCTCGACATTGATGGCCTGCTCCTGGCGCAAGCCGCCCCGCAGCGACACCCAAAGGAGCGAGAGCAGGAGAATCACGCCGACCGTTACGTGGGCGCCGTGGAAGCCTGTCAACGTGTAGAACGTGGTGCCGAAGATATTCGTCGTGAAGCCGAGCCCGTCTTCCTTATAGAAGCTGGTGAACTCGAAGTACTGACCTCCCAAGAAGATCGAGCCGAGCGCGGCCGTGGCAAAAAGCCAAATCCGTGTGCCGCGGATGTTCCCTTTCTGGATAGCGGCCAGGGCGAGCACCATCGTCAGCGAGCTCATGAGCAAGACGAAGGCGCTGACCGAGGTATAGGGAATATCGAGCACCTCGTGCGGAAGCGGCCCTTTGCCCTGGCCCTGCGCTACCAGCTCCTCGGCCCGGCCACGATAGATAAGATAGGTGGCGATCAGCGAGCCGAAGAACATGCAGTCCGACGCCAAGAACACCCACATCAGGAGCTTGCGATGATCAATTCCGGTGCTCGTCGGCGGGTGAGGCGAATGCCCGATATCCCCATCGTGACCCGCTCCGTGCGCCGCTTCAATGGTCGCAGCCGTTGCTGCCAACGTCGTCCCCTCCGTCATCCCACGCGGTCAGCCGCCAAGACGCGCGCATCCCCATCAGGTGCCTAGCCGGCCGGCTCGAAGGCCCAGCCGTAGCAGCCCAGCAACAAGATCACCGCACCAACCGGCACGAGGATCGGTAGGTGCAGCAGCCCGATCGTCAAGGTCGGGTTGTCGATCAGCAATCCAAGCGCCGCGACAAACAGGCCAAGTGCCACGATCACCGGATAGTAGGACGGATTTGGCATGTGAATATGCTCGATATCCTCTTTGGTCTCTGCATGGAGAGCAGTTCGCCGGGCAATCTGCTGCTCCGGCTCCTCATCAGGAGCGTGCACCTTCGCCATTGGCCTGCCGGCGACGTGAATCTCGACTTCCTCCTCCTGCACATGATCCTCATGCCCACCGTACTTTTCCCACCAGAGGGGATCGCGGTGGGAAACCACCGGAATCCGCGCGAAGTTGTACGGCGGTGGCGGCGAGGGGATAGACCACTCCAGCGTCGCGGCATCCCACGGATCGGCGGACGCGCGCTCGCCAGTGCGCAGGCTCTTCCAGACGTTATAGATAAACACGAGGATCGCGAAGGCGAGGACAAATGCTCCGATCGTGGAGACGAGATTCCACGGACCCCATCCGGTGTCCTCGCCGTAGGAGTAATAGCGGCGCGGCATGCCGGCCAGGCCCAGGAAGTGCATGGGGAAGAAGGTCAGGTTGAAGCCCAGGAACGTCAGCCAGAAGTTCCACCGGCCGATCCGGTCATCGAGCATCTTGCCAAAGATCTTCGGGAACCAGTAATACAACCCGCCTAGGACGCCGAAGATCGCGCCGCCGAAGAGCACGTAGTGGAAGTGGGCGACCACAAAGTACTAGTCGTTGTGGTGCGTGTCGATCGGCACCGACGCGTGCATCACCCCGGAAAGGCCGCCGATCGTGAATTGCGAGACGAGCCCGACCGCGAAGAGCATCGGCGTGGTGAACTTCAGCGAGCCACGATACATCGTGCCCAGCCAGTTGAAGATCTTCACCCCCGTCGGGATCGCGATCAGCATCGTGCTGCCGGAGAAGATTGCATTCGCGGTGGGGCCAAGGCCCGTGGTGAACATGTGGTGCACCCAAACGCCGAAGCCAAGGAAGGCGATCGCGCCAAGGGCATAGACCATCACGGCGTAGCCAAAGAGCGGCTTGCGCGAGAAAACCGGGATGATCTCCGAGACAATGCCAAACGCGGGCAAGATCAGGATGTAGACCTCAGGATGGCCGAAGACCCAGAACAAGTGTTGCCACAGCAGCGGGTCACCCCCAGCGGCAACCCGATAGAACCCCGTGCCAACGTAGCGGTCGAACATCAGAAGAATGAGCGCAACGGTGATGGCTGGGAAAGCTAGCACAATCAGCACGGAGACGATCAGCGTCGCCCAGCTAAAGACCGGCACCCGCATCATTGTTACGCCGGGGGCACGCATATTGAAGATCGTGACGATGAAGTTGAACGATGAGGCCATCGAGGCGACGCCGAGGATCTGCAAGCCAAGGATCCAGAAGTCGACGTTGCGCCCTGGGTTCCATGCATTCTCGGTGAGCGGCGCATAACCATACCAACCCTGGTTCGGCGCTTCATTGAAGAACCAGCTCATATTGAGCACGATAGCGCCGGCCAGGAACGTCCAGTAGCTGAAGGCATTGAGCCGCGGAAACGCCACATCGCGCGCGCCGATCTGCAGCGGCACGACGAAGTTGAACAGCGCGGCGTTGAGCGGCATGAGCGCGAGGAAGATAATCGTCGTGCCGTGCATCGTGAAGAGCTCGTTGTATCGCTGGGCACTGACGATGTCCCCATTCGGCTGGGCGAGCTGGAGGCGGATGATGAGCGCCTCGATGCCACCCAGCAAGAACATGACGAAGGCCGTCACGCCGTAGAGGATACCGATCCGCTTGTGGTCGACCGTCGTGATCCAACTCCACAAGCCGG
>JBHOQQ010000048.1:0-19529 GCA_042408955.1 Thermomicrobiales bacterium | reverse complement strand
TGCCGATACCTGCCTCGCCGCCGATGACCACCAACTGACCGTGGCCACCGGTCACCGCCGCGAGCTGGTCCCGCAAGAAGTGGCGCTCCTGCTCGCGCCCAACGATCACCGGAGGAACGGCTGCCGTGAGATGCGACGTCGGGACCATGACTCGCCCTCGGGCGTGACGGTGCCGAGGTGCCACGCCCGGCACGTCGGTATGCGCTGGTGTTGCCGCTATTGTAGCGCAGCTCTAGCAGCTACCCTAGCGCCGGTCTCGTCACCTCTGAGGCGTGGCGAGACCCTGGGCAAGGCCTCCAGCGTGCTCGGTGGTCACTCCGGTCGCTCGGCCAGCACGGGTTTGGCAGCCCAGTCGAGCTCCCGTTCCTCCTCGATTTTCGCCGGGTCGAGATCCATGCCCATCCCCGGACCGTCCGGCACGGTGACCATCCCATTGACTGGCTTGACCGGCTCCTTCCAGAAGTACTGTAAGAGCTCGTTCCACTTGACCAGGTACTCGACATAGGGAACGGCGTCGATCGGAAGGGCCGCGCTGAGGTGGACGTTGGCCGGCACCGAGTGCCCGTGCGGTATCACGGGAATATCGTAGACCGAGGCGATTGCGCAGATCTTGACCATCTCGGTGATCCCGCCCGCCCAGTAGGTATCCGGTTGAAGGATGTCTGCCGCTCCAGCATCCAGGAGCTCCTTGATGCCCCAGCGCGTGTATTCGTGCTCACCGGTGGCGATAGGGACGGGAGAGCGGCGGCGGATCTCGGCGCAGGCGGCGATCTTGTCCGGCATCACCGGCTCTTCGATCCAGCGTGGGCGGTATTCGGCAATGCGCTCGGCGACCTCCACTGTGTACGGGACGTTCCAGCTCATCCAGGCATCGAGCATGATATCGACATCCGGACCGACGGTCTCGCGCAGCGTCCGTACCAGCTCCACGGTGCGCGCAAGCCCTTCCCGTCCCTCGCCCGGACCCCAGCGCGGGAACCACTTCATCGCGGTGAATCCTTGCGCCACCGCCTCCTGGGCGCGGCGGCGAACCTGTTCCGGTTCAAGGGAATAGCCGAGCATGCTGGCATATGCCGGCAGGGTCTTCCGCACAGGGCCGCCCAGCAGACGATAAACCGGCTGGCCGAGCCATCGCCCTTTCAGATCCCAAAGCGCGCAGTCGATGGCACTGATCGCCATCATCGTCGGCCCTTTCCGGCCGTGCACCGCGTCGCGGTACATCAGATCCCACAGGCGCTCGGTGGCGAGCGGATCCTCACCGAGCAGGAGTCCGCGGAATGACCTCGCGATAATCCATGCGACTTCGTGCTGCACGGGGCCAGCGATCCCTGGTACTCCCTCGTCCGTCTCAATCTGGAGGAAGACCGTCCGGATTCGGTAGCGCCCATCGCCTAGATCTTCAGGCAGCCAGAATCCGGCGCTGACTGGGTCCGCCCGGTGCTCCGGGTAGAGATCGATCGGGCGGCCGAGCCGCTCTTCCCAAAAGGTGCCGGGATGCTCGAAGGTCCCTGTGAGCTCCCGCAGCCGCAGCGCCGTGATCTTCACCCCCTGCTCCTTTCCTTGCTCAGTCCCTGGCTCAACCAACCCCACCTAGGTTGTGGCTCCGCTATGACGAGTGTGCCTGCGATTGTGACGCGTTTGTGACGTGGCCGAGTATACCCTCCAGTGGTATAGGGGATCCCGATCTCGATCGAAGGAGGAGCGCCATGATGCCGATCTCACCTCTCCTCCGCAAGCTTGCTCTGCTGTTCCTCGTCGTCATGGCCGGTGCCCTTGCCGCGACCGCTGTTAGCAGGCTGGAGCGTACTCCGCCCCAGCGCTTGGCACCGCCCGTGCCAGCGCACGAAGCGACTGCCCCAGCCACTGACCACGAAGTGCAGATCGCTGCTCTGCGCGTAAACGGCAACCCCATGGTCGCTGGTGGCAGGGCCATCATCGCGATGGCAGATGCGATGGACAACGTGGCGACGGCGCTCTTGACATCCTCTTCGCTTGCTGGCGATTCCCAACGCGCCGAGCTAGGCCGGCATTGGAAAGCGGATGCCAGCATGATGCGGACGCGTGGCAACTGGATGATCCTTGCCGCAACCGCGGATTCGATGATTCATGATCCGGATGCTGCGAGGCAAGTCAATCTCCAGAATCTGCGAGGCAATGGACTGGTCATGGAGCACGAGGGGAACGCGCTCATTGCTCACGGGCAATAGATGATCGATGAGGTGAATCGCGCACAAGCAGAAGGCTGGCTCAGCCCGGATCTCGCCGGGCAAGCGCTCGATCGGTCCCGGGAGATCGTCGCGCTAGGTGAACGGCTCAAGCGCGATGGCCAGGACATGCAAGCCGAGGCAGACCGGCTGTTTCGCTCACTTGGCCAATCGTAGACGGGGAACCGCTCTGGAGGTGCAATCATGATGAACGGATGGGAGATGACGGGATGGGGATGGGCCTGGATGAGTGTCTGGATGATCACCGGGATTGTCGTCATCGCCGTGCTCATTGCGCTCGTTGCTCGCGGCTCATCCTCCCAGCTTCGTCATTCGACCAATCAGGAGGCGTTCGAGATCTTGCGCCAGCGTTTTGCCAAGGGCGAAATCGATGAAGCCGAATATGAACGCCGGCGTACGCTGCTGGAGGGATGAATCACCACAGAACATCGGCACGTCTCCCGTGAAGTGAGCCAAGGTTGGCTTGGTAACGCTCGCTGACCCGAAAGGGCGATTACACTTCCTCCTCGACCGGCTTGGAGGCATCGCCGGGGACGCGCTGAGCCGGGCGCTGCTCGCCGAGCGGCCTGAGTTGCAGCACGATGCAATGGTGAGATGACGGCACACGGTGCTCGGGTTATGTACCGGTACATCGCGGCGATGTGAGGCAATGAGACACACCCGCTATTGGCTTGTAGGATGCATCATCGTCGTTCTCCTGCTTGGGCACAGCGTGTTGATGCTCGGGGCCGCGCATGCGGCGCTGCACCCCCTGGCCGGCTTGGCGCACCAATCGCTCGCCGGGCGGCAGGACGCGCGCTTGCTGGATCGGGTGGAGACGACCACGACGATGGAGCAGCATCCGCGTCCGCAAGAGCTCGATGGGTGCAACACGGTTCTCCCCCTGCTACCCCGGCGCGACGATACCGCGCCAGACACACCAGTCATTCCCGCCTCCACGAACCACGCAGTCCAGGCGTCTATTCATAGCAATGCCATGGCAGCGCCTCGCGTTGCCCCAGACCTGCCTTCCAGCGTCAGGCGCGCACTCCTTCAGGTCTACCGGATTTAGGCCGCTATCGCGGTGCGAGGGAGACCAGATGGTGAGGATGTTGTGCGCACAATGCGCCCAAAAGTGGAGGCATGGCGATGATGACCAGAATGCGTGTGCTAGGAAGTGGAGTGGGTTTACTGGTGCTGGTGCTCAGCTTGGCGCGAGTGCTCGCGTTCGCTGGCCAGACTCAGGCACAGGGAACCCCGGTTCCTGATCCCTGCGCGGCATTGCCCCCGGCAACACCAGGCATGACGGGCGGCCACACGATGGAAACCCCTGTCTCTGACATGGGCCACGGGATGATGCAGGCTACCCCCAGTATGCCCATGATGGATTTCGACCTGATGTTCATCGACATGATGATCCCGCACCATGAAGGGGCGGTCGCCATGGCGCAGGTGGCGCTGGCTCGTGCCGAGCATGAGGAGGTGCGGCAGCTTGCGCAGGCGATTATTGATGTTCAGTCCCGCGAAATCGAGCAACTCCGCGCCTGGCGCGATCAGTGGTACCCGAATGCGCCGCACATGCCCATGGATCAGATGATGGAGATGATCATGGGCATGATGCAGGGGATGCCCGGCATGGGCGGCGGCCAGCAGATGATGGAGATGATGCAGCACGGCATGGACGCCGAAGGCCAGATGCGCGCGCTGTGCGAGACGCAAGGACCGTTCGACCTGGCCTTTATCAGCGGCATGATTGCCCACCATCAAAGTGCGATCCTGATGGCGCAGGCCGCGTTGCAGCAGGCCCAGCATCCGGAGTTGCGCACGTTTGCCCAGGGCGTCATTGATGCGCAGCAGGCGGAGATCGAGCAGATGACGCGCTGGCGCGCTGAGTGGTACGGCGCCACCCCGGCAGCCGGCTAGCGCGCCACGCCTTGCCCGTTTGATTCTGCGGGGAGTGCGAGGCAGGGCACTCCCCGTTTTCGTGGTACCGGAGGACCATGCGCCCTCGGGCAGCAAGCGGCGGCAAGATGCCAGCGCGCGCCGCCTCACATTCGTCATCCCGACTGCAGGAGCGTCCGGCCAATCCAGGCGCTGCGCTTGGTCATCCCTCGCTCCTCACTCCCGCGCTGACGCGAACGGAATGATGAATGGGAGGTGCCTCGAAATTCCGGATGCCGGGAAGATGGCCGCCGCCTCGGCATGACGAGGGCTGCACCGCCGAATGACGGAAGGTGGGCGTGCGCATCGGCAGGGGTGATGTCGACACAGTCACCCCGCTGAGGAGAGGACCAGGGATCTGCGGCTTAGCCGCAGACTGCGCATTGGGTACCCTAACGTCCTCATGAAGACGTCGTACGCGTCTGCACGAGGAGTGCAATGCACACGGTGTCAGCCAAGCTGAAGGACAAAGAACGGCTGGAGCGGGAGCGCGCGGCGCGCTTTGCTGCGCTGGACAAGCTCCGTGAAGCGACTGCCGGAGTACCAGTGAAGGAAATTGAGCGGAAAGCGGCCTGCGCTTCCGCGACAGCGCGGGCTGACATGCGAGCCGAGCGCGAGCAGCGTGCTGGAAAGCGGTGATTCGCGGTCCTCGATGCGACGACGATCACGGCCGCATTCCCCACTCCTCACGGTGTGCTCGCGGCATGGATGGACCACGGGAAGGCGGGGCTGTTCGGTCCCGTTATCTTCGAACACCTGCGTGCCGCAGTCGGACGGGCCTGGACCAAGCCATACTGGCAGGCCCGGCTTGATCTCGTCCAGATCGCTCGCGCACTGGCGCTGTTGCGGCAGGAAGCCGAGATCGTCCCAATCACCTCCGAGGTTGTGGGCGTCGCCACCCATCCCGAGGATGATGAGGTCCTGGCGACGGCTGTCAGTGCTGGTGCTGATTACCTGATGACCAGTGACAAGCAACTCCAACGGCTCGGCTCCTACGCGGGCGTGAGCATCCTCTCGCCTCGCGACTTTCTCGCCGTGCTCGATCATCTCAAGAACGATAACCAAGAGCCTTTCTGACACTGCTGCCTATTCTGCGCTCACCCGAATGACTTCTGGATGCCGAAACGACCCGGCAGGCGTCTAGCCTGTTGCATCGGACGGCAGCGTGGGACTGAACGGGCACTGCTGCTTCGGGTGCCGTGCCGATTCATCTCCTTTCGAGGAGTGTTGTCGTCCTAGGCCTTATCCCGAGCGGAGCGAGGGAGTGGGATTGTCGCCTCGCGCGGAAGAGGCGGCGCGCCGAGTACTGCATCGTCTGGGTTGGACCGGATGCTTCCTAAACTCCCGAACCACATGCCGGAGCAGCCGTCGCGCTCTCAGCGACACCGCCTCCTTCAGCAACGTGCCGTCACCAAGTTGTCTCGCATTGACATTATACCCCTATAGGGTATAATGTCGCTGCCTGGGTTGTCGTGTCCGCCTGGCGTTCTGCTCCGTCGACGAAAAGGATGCCCCATGACCAGCGCTCCTCACTCCAGCCACCACCGGTTGGACGACCAGGAGAGCGACACGCTCCACATCGAGTCCCTGGCGTGCGTCGGGTGCGCGGAGGCCCTGGAGCGGCAGTTGTCGGCTCTCCCGGACGTCGAGCATGCCCACGTCGATTTTCGGCAGAACATGATTCACCTACGGTACCGTCCGGGACGGCGCAACCGGGCCGCGGTCGAAGCCCTGATCGCCGGGTTCGGATGCGCGTGCATGCCGGAGCACGATGGGCATCGGCCCAGCCAACCGCATCCCCGTGACGAAGCAACCCAGCTTTCTCACCGCGCAGCCATGGCCCCAATTACCATGGGTACGAAGCACGACCGGATGCAGTACGAAGCGCCGCACACGTCTGCTGCCGCTGCCCACGACCGTCACGGCATCCATCCGCCAGCGCAGGCCCCAGGTGAGGAGCCTCCGCACCATGAACACGGAGCGCTCATCGCTGATCCGGCAATGGCCGTGGCGATGGAGCGAGACATGCGGAACCGCTTCCTCGTCGCGCTCATCCTCACCATCCCGATCGTCCTTCTCTCAGCGCTCGGTGAGAAGCTCTTCGGCATTGGCGCCTGGCGGCCGTTCGGCCTCTCCCCGAACTGGCCGATGCTGCTGCTCTCCATCCCGGTCGTCTTCTGGAGCGGCTGGATCTTCATCGGCGGTGCGGCCACCTCGTTGCGGCACCGGATGCTCAATATGAGCGTGCTGATCGCCGTGGGCGTCCTCGCCGCCTGGACGTACAGCGCTGGAGTCACGCTGGCAGGGTACGAGCGCCGGGAAGACACGTTCTTCGAAGCGGCGGCGATGCTGGTCACTTTCGTCCTCTTTGGGCATTGGATGGAGATGAAAAGCCGGCGCGGGACGACCGATGCGCTGCGCGCTCTGCTCGAGCTGGTCCCGCCTACAGCGACGGTACTGCGGGATGGCCGCGAGGTCGAGGTGCCGACGTCGGAGATCGTGCCAGGTGACCTGATCCTCATCCGGCCAGGGGACCGCATCCCCGTCGATGGCGAGATCGTGAGCGGACAGACGAGCATTGACGAATCGCTCGTCACCGGCGAATCGATTCCGGTCGATAAGGGGCCGGGCGATCCGGTCATTGGCGGGAGCATCAACCGCTCGGGGGCTGTCACCGTGCGCGCGACGCGCGTTGGCGCTGAATCAACGCTCGCTCAAATCGTCAAGCTGGTCGAGACCGCCCAGTCATCCAAGGCGCCGGGGCAGCGCCTGGCCGACCGCGCCGCGCAGTATCTCGTGATCCTCGCCGTCGGCTCCGGCGTCGTCACCTTCCTTGCCTGGCTCATCTTCGGCGATGTCCGCGTGGCCGAAGCGCTGACCTTCGCGATCTCCGCGGTCGTCATCGCTTGCCCCGATGCCCTCGGGCTGGCGACGCCAACCGCGGTCGCAGTTGGGACAGGTATTGGCGCCCGGCACCAGATCCTGATCAAAGATGCCGAGACCTTGGAGCGGCTGGCGCATGTGAACGCCGTGGTGTTGGACAAGACCGGAACCCTGACGGAGGGCCGGCCCCGCCTAACCGATGTGCTCCCAGCGCCGGGGTGGTCAGCGGAGGACGTGCTCCGGCTCCTGGCAGCCGCCGAGCAGCCCTCCGAGCATCCCATTGCCCGGGCGATCGTGGACGGCGCGCGCGAGCGCGGGCTGGCATTGCCGGAGGCGACCCGATTCCAGGCGCTCTCCGGGCGGGGATTGGAAGCAACGGTCGAGGGGCGCATCATTCTTGCCGGGAACGCCGCGCTGATGGCTGAGCGCGGGATCGTCGTCACTGGGCTCGAATCGCGAGCCGCCGATCTGGCTGAGGCGGGCAAGACCCCGATGTACGTCGCGATTGATGGCCAGCTTGCTGGTGTCGTGGCCGTGGCCGACACACTGCGGCCAACATCACTCGCGACGATTCAGCAGTTGCGCCAGTTGCGGATCGAGCCGGTCATGATCACGGGGGACAATGTGCGAACGGCCCGCGCGCTAGCCGCTCAGCTGGGCATCGAGCGCGTCTTTGCCGAGGTCACGCCAGCGGACAAGGCTCGCTATGTTGCCGCGCTTCAGCAGGAGGGGAAGGTTGTCGCCATGGTTGGCGATGGCATCAACGATGCTCCGGCACTGGCGCAAGCGGACGTCGGCATCGCCATCGGCGCCGGGACAGATGTCGCGATCGAGACCGCGCGCGTTGTCCTGATGCGCTCCGATCCGTTCGATGTCGTGCGCGCCATTCGGCTGAGCCGGGCCACGGTACGCAAGATGAAGCAGAACCTCGTCTGGGCGAGTGTCTACAATGTCCTCGCGATCCCGATCGCTGCCGGGGTGCTCTATCCGGCATATGGCATCCAACTACGGCCGGAGTGGGCCGCGTTGCTGATGAGCCTCTCCTCGATCATCGTCGCGACGAACGCTGTGCTCTTGAAGCGGGTCGAGGGTGATCTCGGAGAGCCGGGCGCCGGCGAGCGGGCGGCGCCAGCGCCGCGCTTGGTGCCGGGCGCCGCCCGGCCAGGATAACTCCAGTCCCAAATTCGCGGGAATGATTAGCTGGCGACGCTGCTCAGTGGTGCGCTGTGCCGGGAAGAGACTGGTGCGTCGACGGGCCAGCGATGCCCGCGGGCGATGAGCGCCTCCAAATCCGCTGCGGACAGCGGATGCTCAAAGAAGAAACCCTGGCCGATCATGCAACCCATCGCACGCAAGATGGTCACCTGCTCCGCGCTCTCGATGCCCTCGGCCACGACGGTGATGCCCAGCGCCTTGGCAAAATCCAGGATCGCGCGAACAATCGCGGAGTCTTCGCGGTCAATGCACAACCCGGCGGTGAAGGCGCGATCAATTTTCAGAACATCAATCGCCCGGTGCTTGAGCGAGGCAAAGCCCGCGTGCTTCGCACCGAAATCGTCGATCGCCAGGCGAACACCCAACCGCTTGATCTCAGCAAGATTCTCGACGGTTTGGGGTGTGTCATCGAGCGCCATGCGCTCGGTGATCTCAAGCTGGAGCGCCGCCGGAGCGAGCCCCGTCTCGCTCAGGATCTGCTGCACGCATGTGGCAAAGTCTGGCTGGATAAGCTGGCGCGGCGAGAGATTGACGCTCACCGCGGCAGGTGCCGTGTCGGGGAATGCCTGGAGCCAGCGTTGCATCTGACGACAGGCTGTCTGCAAAACCCACTGGCCGAGCGGCACGATGAGTCCGGTCTCCTCGGCCAAGCCGATGAATTCGGATGGACCGAGCAGACCCCGCGTAGGGTGTTCCCACCGCACGAGTGCCTCAATCTCGACGATCCGCCCATCTTCCAGATTGACTAGGGGTTGGTAATACACGCGCAACGCGCCGTCGCGCAGCGCCTGCCGCAGAGCCGCTTCGGCTTCAAGGGTTTCGACGGCTTCCTCGGCCATTTCCTTTTCAAAGAGCAGGTAGCCGCCACGCTTGGTCACCTTCGCCCGGTACAGCGCGGCATCGGCTTCGCGGAGCAGGTCCATAGCTGTGGCGCCAGGCTCAGTAGCAAGCGCGATGCCGATACTGGTCGACGCTATTACCTCCCGCCCTGCGACGACGAACGGCGTGTCGAGCGCGGCGATCAGGCGCTCAGCGACGGCGGTCGCCTCGTTGAACGCTGTGACCCGTTCGAGGAGCACGGTGAACTCGTCCCCGCCGAACCGGGCAACCGTGTCGCCATCGCGGATGCTTCGGGCCAAGCGCTGGGCGACGGTGATCAGATACTGATCGCCAGCCTCATGGCCGAGCGAGTCATTGATGAGCTTGAACCGGTCAAGGTCGAGGAACAACACTGCCACCTTCTCGCCACTGCGCCGGGCGAGGTGAAGCGCGCGCTCAAGCCGGTCGAGGAAAAGCGCGCGGTTGGGCAGGCCAGTAAGCGAATCGTGGAACGCGCGATAGGCGAGTTCCTCTTCAGCGCGCTTGCGGTCGGTGATATCGAGGAGGAAGCCCTGCCAGTAGCCGCCATCCGCACCCGGGGCGCCGTGCCAGACCGCTTCATCTCTTACCCAGACGACGCGTCCATTCGCAGCGACGAGGCGATATTCCAGGCAGCGTGGGCGCATGCTCGCTTGTGCTCCCTGGTGTTCCCGCAGCACCCAATCCCGGTCGTCCTGATGCAAGATCGTCATCCAGAAACCGGGTTTGGTAAGCCAGTCGCTTGCCGGGTAGCCAGCGATGGTTTCGATGCGCGGACTCACATAACGCGGCAGGCTGAGCAGATCATGATCGAGCACATAGACAGCAGCCGGAATGTGCTCAACGAGCCGCCGGTACCGTGCTTCTGCCTCGCGCGCCTCGGTCTCGGCTAGCGAGCGTTGCACGAGCGCGCGTTCAAGCTGGCGGACAAGATCAGTGACGCGCAGCAACGTGCAAAGAAACAGGGCCGATGAGCCACCCACAATCACTGGGATGGAGGGCGGCTGTCCTATGAAGGATTGCAGCGCCAGCGTTGCCGGCGCGAGCAAGGCGGCCACGGCCAGTGCGGCCAGGCGCCGCGGTGATAGTCGCTCCATGTCCGAGTGGAAGCGCTCGTCAACCTGCCGCATCGTCGGATGCCACGCCGCGGCAGCGAGGAGGACGTAGGCAGCGGTCCAAAGATAATCGAACTGTTCCAAGTTCAGGCTGGGGATCGCCCAGACAGAAAGGCTTAGGTAGAGAACATCTGCCACAAGGGTCGAGACGAGGCTACAGGCCAGCAGCACCAGGGCACCGGCGCGAGCGCCAGGCGAGAGAACGAGCCGGGCAGCCAGCGCCAAGAGCAGGAGATCCATCAGCGGATAGGCAAACGCGACGATCCGCTGGCCGAGGGGAGCAGTGTTGGCGAGCGCGCTGGGCTCGATCACGAACTCCCACATGGCCACACCCGCGCCGAGCGCGATGATCGCGGCATCGAGCAGGCCGGCCACGTCTTTACCGCCGGTTCTCGCTCGCACAAAGATGAGCAGGCCAAGCGCCAGCACGGGGTATCCGCTGAGATACGCGACATCAGCCGCCGACGGTATCGGCGATTCGCGATGGAGGATGAGCTCGTAGAAGTACCAGATTCCATCACCCATGACGAACAGGGCTTGTCCGGCAATGAGCGCGAGCCACGCCCCTGGATGGTGTGGCCGGTGATGACGCACGCCGAACAGCGCCAGGGTTGTCCAGACCACGCCAGTGCCTAGGTACCACAAGGCGCGCGGCACTTCAGCTGAGACCAGCCCCAACCCAAGAACCGCGACCAACCCCAGCGCCAGGACCGTGCGCCAACCGAGTCGGCCCATTTCCCCTGTCTGCATCCTGTCAGCACAGCGTCGCTGCTGCGCGGTAAAACCCCCTGAGCCCGTTCCCTGTCGCTCTCCATCAACCTCACCACAACATGCCTTGCTCGTGCGAGAGCGCGCGGGGGAATCTCGTCCTGATCTGGAGCTATCCAAAACTCCCGGACCCGGCCGCGCTGGCTGCAAGCACCAGGGAGGCGCGAGGCGAACTCAGGTTCCACCGGCGCACGATCGGTGTTGCGCAAGTTTTCACCCGGACTTGACGTGCGTATCAGGGCTGCTAAGATGCCGGCCATCCAGCAGATGACTGGCAGGTGCCGTCGAGCTTCGCCGTACGGCGCGAAGGAACGAAGGAGGTGATTGGCAGGCCACAGCTTCGCGCGGAGACGCAACGTCCCCCGAACGCGCCATCATTCGCTCCTTGAGCGTGCCGAAGGAGGAGGACATGTCCCAGGATCAGAGCATCACCACCCTCGATCGCTTGATTGCTGGCGCGGCGGACGGCAGCCTGTCGCGCCGTGAGTTGGTAAAGCGTGCGGCCGCGCTGGGCCTGGGAGCGCCGATGATCGCGGCGCTGTCCCATCTTTCGGCCGGAGGACCGGCACAGGCGCAGGGCGAAGTCACCCTCTCGTTCGACGCAGGTTGCACGGGTGGCGGTGGTGGCAAGCCGACCGAGGATATTCTCGCGTACTGCCGGATCATTAACGGCGGATCGCAGTTTGAGCTCGACCGGATGGTGGATATCCGCCTGGTGACATTGAGCGCTGACTTGCAAAGCTATGTGGGCGAGCTCGCGGAGTCATGGGACATCGCGGGTACGACTGCCACTTTCAAGCTCCGGCCAAATGCCACATGGCACGACGGCGAGCCGCTGACCGCCCGCGATGTCGTCTTCACGATCAACCTGTTGGCCACGCCGGCAAGCAAATCCCGCTGGGGCGTAACCTTCCGCTCCGTCAAGGGCTATCAGGAGCTGCAGGACGGCACGGCAACATCCCTGGCAGGAGTGACCGCGCCGGACGATACGACGGTGGTCATCGAGCTCACGCAGCCGGATTCGGGGCTGCTGCCTGGATTCATGTTCATCAGCATCATCCCGGAGCATATCTTCAAAGACGCCGACCTCAGCAAGGTGTGCGAGCATCCCAATTGGACCCAGAACCGCGTCGGTGCCGGCCCCTTCAAGATGGTGCGCCTCCTGCCGAATGAGCGCATCGAGATGGAGGCGTTTGACAACTACGTCCTTGGCCGGCCAAAGATCGACAAGCTCAACCTGCTCTTCTTCCAGAGCTTTGAGACGTCGCTCGCCGCCTTCCAGCAGCAGACCAGCTATGCCGCCCCGATGACGGTGCTCAATCTGGATCTGGTGCAATCGCTCGATTTTGCTGACATCATCACGACCCCGGCCGGAGTCGGCGCGATCTGGATCAACACCGCGCAGCCGGATTGGGCAGATAAGCGAGTCCGCCAGGCGCTGTCGTACGCCATTGACCGCAAGACGATCTGCGAGAGCTTGTTCCGTGGCTACGCCGATCCGGTTTCTACGGAGATTCCGTATCTCACCTGGACTCAGCCGCCAGATCTGAACCCGTACGATTACGATCCAGACAAGGCAAAGGCGCTCTTGCAGGAAGCAGGCTGGAAAGGCGATAAGACCTACACGCTCTGGTACTACTACCCGGATCAACTCACGGCCACGGTGATGGAAGCCGTGCAGCAATACCTTGCTACGGTCGGGATCAAGGTGGAGCTCCGGTTCGACGATGGCAGCGGTGCCCGGCAAAAGGAATTTGACGAAGGTGCCTGGATGCTGATTTACGGCTCCTATGGCGCCCAGCCTGCTCCGTCCAACCTGTCGGTGATCTGGGGGTGCCAGGCTCGGCAGACCTGGACCTACTGTAATCCGGAATTCGACGCGGCGATGGAAGCGGCGTTGCGCACGTACAACCAGGACGAGCAGGCACAGTATTACCAGAAGGCGATTAAGATCCTGAACGAGGAATTGCCCTGGGTCTGGCTCTTCAACCGCAAGAACCTGATCGCGGTCAACAAGAAGCTGCATACGGGCGATCCGCCGTCCTTCGGTCCCGGTCACATTCTTTATGCAAATAATGCCCATCTGTGGACGGTGGAGTAGCTGGCAGAGCAGGAGAGCCATCAGCCGTCAGGTATTAGCCGATAGCCGATAGCCGGTAGGGGCGGGACCGGTGCCCGCCCGCAGGGGTCAGGGGTCGGGAGTAAGGGGTCGGAGTGGGGCTGGGTGAGAGGTTGGGGGCTGGGGAAGCTTCGAGCTTGGAGCTATCAGCCGTCAGCGATCTGCCGTCAGGTGACGTAGGGGCGCGATAAATCGCGCCCATGTATGATGGCGTAGGGACGCACAATTGCCTGCCCCTGACTCCTGACGGCTGACACCTGATGGCTGATTGCTATCGGCTGCCCCCTGACTCCCGGCTCCTGACCCCTATGCTCATGGCGGATGGCATATGCGCGCGTATCTAATCCAACGCTTCATCCATTCGGTGGTGATCCTGTTCGGGATCAGCGTGCTCGTGTTTACGCTCGTCGAGCTCGCGCCAGGTGACATCGTGGATTCGATGATCAGCCCGGAGATGTTCGTCACGCCGGAAGTCAAGGCGCAGATGCGTCAGCAGCTTGGCCTGGATGAGCCCGCGCCGGTCCGCTATGTCCGCTGGCTTGGCCGCGCCGTGCGGGGTGATTTTGGCTACTCGCTGGCAACGCGCAAACCGATCCGGAGCATCATTCTCGATCGCTTGCCGGTCAGCTTGCAATTGGTCGGCTTCGCGCTGCTCGTCTCCGCGGTGTTAGGGATTGGTACGGGCATCATTGCCGCGGTCAAGCAATACACGTGGATTGATTATCTGGTGACGCTCTTTGCCTTCTCCTGGTTGTCCGTCCCAGGGTTTTTCCTCGGCATGCTGATGATCTATGTCTTTGCCGTTCGCTTGAATTGGTTCCCGGCGTTCGGCACCTCGACGGCGGGGGCAACAAACCCGTTCTTCGACCGCATCGAGCATCTGATTTTGCCCGGCGTTACGCTCGGGCTGGAGCTTACCGCGGCGCTCACGCGCTACACCCGCGCGAGTCTGCTGGAGGTGCTGCACAGCGATTACATGACTACGGCGCGCGCGAAGGGGTTGCGGGAACGGGTGGTGGTCGTCCGGCATGGCCTGCGCAACGCCCTCATCCCGATCATCACGGTCATCGCCTTCCGCCTGCCGTACCTGATGAGCGGCGCGGTGGTGATCGAAACCGTGTTCCAGTGGCCAGGTCTTGGCTTCCTTACGCTCACCGCGGCGAATCAAAAGGACTACCCGCTGATCATGGCATTGGCACTGGCGGTGACCGTCGTCGTCGTGGTCAGCTCATTCCTTGCCGATATCGCGTACAGCCTGGCTGATCCTCGCATCCGGTATGGAGACTGAGCGACCAATGAGCACCCTCGTGCAGGAGCAAGCGGCCGCGCGCGCTGGTGCTGTGACGTTCGTCGAGCGGCGGCCGCCAGGATTTTGGCGGCGCTTCCTGCGTCACCGGCTGGCCGTCGCCGGCATGGTCTTTGTTGTCATGGTCAGCCTGGCTGCGCTGGCCGCGCCCTGGATATCCCCATACGATCCCTACAAGATGCAACTCCCCAGTGCCCGTCTCCGGCCGAGCTGGGAGCACCCGCTGGGCACCGATAACCTCGGGCGCGACATCCTGACCCGCGTGTTCGTCGGCGGGCGTGTCTCAATCGCCGTGGCACTTGCGGCCGTGTCCATCAGCTCTGGGCTCGGGACGATCCTTGGCGTGACGGCCGGCTACAGCGGTGGCTGGCTGGACAGCGTGATCATGCGTGTGACCGACATGTTCATGTCGATCCCGATGTTTGTCTTGTTGATCGTGCTAGTGTCCATGCTCGGACCAAGCGCAAAGAATGTGATCCTCATCATCGGGTTGCTGACATGGATGGGACCCGCCCGGCTCGTGCGGGGACAGGTGCTTTCTGTCATGAATGAACCCTATATCGAGGCGGCGGTGGCTGGTGGGGCGTCGCCAGCGTGGCGTGTCATGCGCCATGTGTTGCCCAACGCGTACGTCCCGGTCGTCGTTGCCAGCACCCTTGGTGTCGCCAACGCCATGCTCTCGGAAGCCGCGCTCTCGTTCCTTGGCCTCGGCATCCAGCCGCCGACACCGTCTTGGGGCAACATGTTGAACGCGGCGCAGCAGTTGCAAACGCTGGTGCGCGAGCCCTGGGTCTGGCTCGGTCCCGGCGCGGCAATCGCGCTGACTGTGTTGAGCATCAACTTCATGGGAGATGGGCTGCGAGATGCCTTGGACCCCCGAACCCGCCGCTGAAGCTTGCCAACGTGGCTGCAGCGCCAGCAGTGGCGATCAAGGCGCGCTGCCCGTCCGCACCGGTAGATCCGGGTGGCTGCTCCATTCCTTCCAGGAGCCGGTGAACAGCGTCACGTCGTCGTAGCCGATTAGGCGCAGCGTGAAATACGTCGCTGCCGAGCGCACACCCGTGGTGCAGTACGGGATGACGCGCTTATCTGGAGTGATGCCGAGCGCCGCGTACATCGCGCGCAGCTCGCTGGCGCCTTTCCAGTAGCGTGGCTGGCCCGGCTCAGCGTTCTGCGTGAATTCGACGTTGATCGCGCCGGGGATATGCCCGGCCGCATATTCCGCTGGCGAGCGCGCGTCAACGAGCACGACATCCGGATCCTCGAGCGCAGCTTTCACCTCATCGAGCGTGGCAATTGCGGATTCGTCCGGCTTCCCGGCATACGGCTGAGGCGCTGGCGTTGCGTGCGGAGGACCGGTCTCCACTGGTCCCCCGCTGGCGATCCACGCCGGTAGCCCGCCGTTGAGCACGCGAACATCGGCATGGCCAAGTTGATACAGCATCCACCAAAGGCGCGCGGCGTAGAACGTCCCACCGTCGTAGACCACGACCGTCTGGTCGGGCTGTATGCCGAGCGCCGTCAGTTGCCGCTCCACCTCACCGCGCCAGTGCGCCACCGATTGGTCCGAGGTCTCGACGATTTCCAGCGCCGGCCAGTCAATCTGGACCGCGCCGGGGATGTGCGCGCGAGCAAAGTCTTCCTCGGGCGTCAGCGCAACTACCCGGACGTGCGGATCCGCGAAGTGCTGCCGGAGCCAGGCAGCATCCGCGAGCCATTCGGGGTGGGCGTACTCGTTTTCCGCCGCGGGCGTCGCTTCCGGCGTCGCCGCGGGGTGCGTAGCCAGCACCTTGGCCGGGGCGCCGGCAAGCACGCTGAACGCGATGGCGCTAGCGAGCACCATGCGAGTGATCCGGATCATGGCGTCCTCCTCATATACCAGCTCGCCAGTGGCGGGTGGGTCACTCCGGGCCAACGGGCGCGCTGGCCATCGCCCGGAGCTTCTCGATCGCCGCGGCCAGCCGGGTGCGGACGCGCTCGTTCCCCAGGACGCGCATCGTCTCGAACAGACCCGGCGATTTGTCCCGCCCGGTGATAGCGACCCGGATCGGCATGAAGAGCTGGCCTGCTTTCAGCCCGCGCTCCTCCGCCAGCGCGCGCAACCGTGCCTCGACCGTGGCTTCGTCGGCGACATCCAGCTCGTGCAGCAGGCGCAAGGTCGCTTCCAGCGCTTCCAGAACGAGCCGTGGCTCCGTTTTCTTGGGCACGAGCAACGCCGGGTCGTAGGGCTCAAGCTCTTCTTGGAGGAAGTAGCTCATCAGCTCTGGTGCTTGGGCCAGCGTCTCCAGCCGGTCCTTCAGCAGCGCAACGACCTCGCGGATGTGCGGGTAATCGGGGTGCGTGGGATCGGCAGCCGCTGGATCGGCAAGCCCAGCGCGCGCCAGGAACGGCACCACTCGTCGGGTGAGGTCGTCCAGGTCAATGATGTGGTTGATGTAATACTGATTGAACCAGAGCAGCTTCTTATAGTCGAACGTCGCTGGCGATGGGCTCACCCGTTCCAGCGACCAGAGCTCCAGCAGATCCTTTTTTGAGAAGATCTCCCGCACACCATCGTAGCTCCAGCCAACCAGGGCCAGGTAATTCATCAACGCCTCTGGAAGATAGCCCTGTGCGCGGAACTCCTCAAGCGCGGTCGAGCCGTGCCGTTTGGAGAGCTTGCTCCCGCCCGGCGCCAGAATCAGCGGCATATGGGCGATGGCGGGCATGTCCCAACCGAAAGCGGCATAGAGCTGCACATGGAGCGGAGCTGTCGGAATCCACTCCTCCCCGCGCAGAATGTGCGTGACGCGCATGTGATGATCATCCACCACGTTGGCCAAATGGTACGTCGGGAAGCCATCGGACTTGAGGAGGATAAGATCTTCGAGCTGGGCATTCTCGAAGATGATCTCGCCGCGGATGAGATCGTAGACCCGCGTCTCGCCCTCGCGCGGCATCGCGAAGCGGATCACATGCGGCTCCCCTGCATGCAGACGAGCCTCGACCTCTTCGCGCGGGAGGTACCGGCAGTGGCGATCGTAGCCTGGGGGCAATCCCCGCGCCTGCTGCTCTTCACGCACGCGCTGGAGCCGCTCCGGCGTGCAGAAGCAGCGGTAGGCGTGGCCGCTTGCGACGAGCTGCTCCGCGTGCTCTTGATACAGCTCAATGCGCTGACTCTGCACGTAGGGGCCGTACGGGCCGCCCTTATCCGGTCCCTCATCCCACGTCAACCCGAACCACTCGAGGATCTCGAGCAGCGCTTCCGCGGCTCCGGGGACATACCGTGCGCGGTCCGTGTCTTCGATCCGGATGATGAGCTGACCGGGCTTGCCCGCGCGTCGGGCCTGCCCATAGGCAAAGAGCCAGTTATAGAGCGCCGTGCGCGCTCCGCCCACGTGTAGCAGCCCCGTCGGGCTCGGAGGGAAGCGCACCCGCACCACGGGCAGATTGGGATCAATAATGGGCACTGCCTGTTCAGTTGTCATCGAGCACTCATCCTATATCACCCATCATCAGCACATGTCAGCGTGCGAGTATAGCCTGAAGCCACGCGCACGACGCGCGATGTGAATCAAGCCACGTAGACGGCGCTCCCCTGGACGGGCGACAATAGGCCGCGCATTTTCGCTGGCGGAAAAGGCGCTGCTGCCGTAGCTGTGCAGCCTCGTATCGGTTCGCGGGAAGGACAAACACCCATGGCGGTCACGCAAACGTGGAACACGGCCGAGCTCATCGCAAAGGATAAGGCGTACCTGCTCCACCCGGTATCCAATCTGAAGGCGGTGAGGGAGCAGGGGCCACTCATCCTCGCGCACGGCGAAGGGGTCTACCTGTGGGACACGGACGGCAAGCAATATCTCGACGGCTTTGCCGGGCTGTGGAACGTCAATGTCGGACATGGTCGCCATGTTCTGGCGGAGGTCGCGGCCGAGCAGATTGACGAGGTCGCCTTCGTGCCGACGTTTTTTGGCCTGGCGGCACCGCCGACGATCGAGCTGGCAGCCAAGCTAGCTGAAATCTTTCCTGGCCCGCTCAACCATTTCCAGTTCACATCCGGCGGCGCCGAGTCGAACGAGACGGCGATCAAGATCGCCCGCTACTACTGGTACCTCAAAGGAAAGCCGGAGAAGATCACCATCCTGTCGCGCAAGCAGGCGTATCACGGAATCGCGATGGGTGCCCTGGCGGCGACCGGTATTCCGTCCTATCACGAGGGGTTCGGCCCGCCGCCGCCTGGCTATGTTCACCTGACAGCCCCGTACAAATATCGGGCGGGTGAGGGCCTCAGCGACGCCGAATTCGTCGAACGCCTGGTGCAGGAATTGGAAGAGACGATCGCCCGGGAGGGCGCGGAGACGATCGCGGCCTTCATTGGCGAGCCGGTGCAGGGCGCGGGTGGGGTGATCGTGCCGCCGGATGGCTACTGGCCGGCGGTGGCCGAGGTGCTGAAGCGTCACAACATCTTGCTGATCGCCGATGAAGTGATCTGCGGCTTTGGCCGAACGGGCAGGATGTTCGGCTGCGAGACGTATGGATTCCAGCCGGATATCGCGTCGTTTGCCAAGGGGATCACGTCGGGGTACATCCCGCTCGGCGGTGTGGCCGTGTCCGACGAGATCTTCGAGGTGCTGAGCGCGCCGGACCGGATGTTCATGCACGGCTTCACCTATTCCGGCCATCCAGTTGCGTGCGCGGTTGCGCTGCGCAACCTCCAGATCATCCAAGAGGAGAACTTGCCGGCGAACGCCGCGGCACAAGGCGCCTACTTGCTGGCCGAGTTGCAGCGCCAGGTGGGCGGCCACCTGAACGTCGGTGAAGTCCGCGGCAAGGGGCTGATGCTGATGGTTGAGCTTGTGGCCGACCGCGCCACGAAGGCAAAGTTCGACCCGGCATTGAACATTGGTGGGAAACTGCAGGGCGCGCTGCGCCGCCGTGGCCTCATCGTCCGCGCGTCCAACGACGGCATCGCGATTGCGCCGCCGCTCATCATCACCAAGGAGCAGTGCGACGAGATCGTCTCGGCGATTGGAGGCGCTCTGGCCGACGTGCTTGGGTAGGAAGCAGGGGCGGTTGAGGGGCTAGGGAGGGGTCGGGGGTCGGGAGTCAGGGGTCGGTTTTTAGGGGTTAGGGGCTGGGGG
>JBHOQQ010000045.1:0-38449 GCA_042408955.1 Thermomicrobiales bacterium | reverse complement strand
CACCGAGATAGGCGATGATCTCCTCACGGGTTGGCCGTGGGTGCTCGTCGAGCAGCGCCTTGACGGTGAGGATCATCCCCGGCGTGCAGAATCCGCACTGGATCGCGGTCCGCTCGATGAAGGCTTGCTGAATCGGGTGCAGGTCGCCAAAGCGCGCCAGCCCTTCGATCGTCAGCACCTCGCGGCCGTTCGCCTCGTACGCCAGCGTGCAGCAGGCGCTGACGGGGCGTCCATCCAGCAGCACAGTACAGGCTCCGCAGACTTGCAGATCGCAGGAGCGCTTCGCCCCCGTGAGACCGAGCCGGTCCCGCAGGAAATCCAGCAACAGCGTGCGTGGCTCAATCTCCGCTCTCACCGGACGGCCGTTCACGGTTGTCTCCAGCGTCAGAAGCGCGGTGCCGTCGTTCGCCACCTGCACCGCGCTCGATCCGCGCTCATGCTCCCGAACCATCACGGCCTTCCTTCCGTTGCGCCTGCGCAGCCGCGGAGTCCAGCGCCCGCGCCACGAGGACGCGCACCAGGTGCCGCCGGTACTCCACCGACTCAAACCGCTCTTCCATAATCTCCACGTCTGCCGCCGCGCGCTCGGCGACTGCTGCGAATAGCTCGGGGCTCGGTGGTTGGCCCGCCAGCATCGCCTCCGCTGGTGGTAGGCGCACTGGCCGCGCTCCGACGCTCCCAATGACCACTCGGCCTTCGTCAATCACGCCGTGCGCCACGCGAATCACGGCGGCAACGGTAACGATTGGTCGCTCGTGCGTCTTGAACCGCTCATAGGCGGTGCCGACTCCCTGCGGTGGCAGCGGTACCCAGATCTCAGTGAGGATCTCATCCTGCGCCCGTGCCGTTTGCAGCAGTCCGGTGAAGAAGTGCTGCGCGGCAACTGCTCGCGAGCCGCGCTGAGACACCACGTGCAAGGTTGCGTCCCAGGCCACGAGCAGCGTCGCTGGATCACTGTGCGGCTCAGCAAAGCAGAGATTGCCGCCGAGTGTGCCCATCTGCCGGACCCTGATGTTCGCCACCTGTGCCTCGAGTGTGGCCAGCGCCGGCGCCCGGTCGCGAACGACCGGCGACCGCTCGATCTCCCGGTGCGTCGTCAGAGCACCAATGCGCAAGGCACTGTTCTCGGCGGCGATGCCCCCCAGGCCGGGGATCGTCTTGAGGTTGACCAAATGCCGAAAGTGCGCCAGCCCTTCCTTCATCACCACCAGCAACTCGGTGCCGCCCGCGTAGGCGGCCGCCTCCGGGCCATATTCCGCCAGCAGCGCCGACGCCTCTTCGATCGAGCGCGGCTCATGGATGACGAATGGGCGGAGCATAGGTGTCCTCCAGGATTGGCCGGGGCATCCCGTCGTCCAGTCCCGCTCGCCGGACCTGCCGGATGAGGTACTGCCAGTAGGTGCTCAGGTATTCATCGCGATACTTATCCGGATAGACCCGGTCAGCCATCTCGGGCGACATCGGGCGCGGCTCGCCCAGCGCCCGCGCGATCGCCTGGATCTGGACGACCCGCTCCAGCGTCAGCGCCGTGTAGACCGCCCAGGGAACCGTGGCTCCGACAATCAACACGCCGTGCCCCCGGAGCAGCACCGCTCGCTTGTTGCCCAGCGCCCGGGCGACCGCTGCGCCTTGGATCGGGTCCTGAATCAGCTCTGCCGTCTCCTCAAAGATCGCTAGGCCATCCTTGAAGAGGACGGCGTCGTGGTTGAGCAGCTCTAGCTGCCCGTCCGTCGCGGCGAGCGCCGTGGTGTACAGCGGATGCGTATGAATGACGCAGCCGACATCCGGCCGGGCGCGATACACCTCCGTGTGCAAGACCGCTTCCAGGTGCACGCGGCCTTCACCCGCGATCTTCCGACCATCCAGATCAATCGTCAGAACATCGGCGGGTGTCACCTCTTCCAGCCCAATGCCGTTCCGTTTCATGTGCACGCGGTCGCCATCCCGCGCGCTGACATGGCCCAGCGTGAAATCGCCGTGGCCACGCATAGCGAGAATCCGGCAAGCCCAGGCCACTTGTTCATGAAGCGTTTGTCCGAGCGCAGGCATCTCTCTTCGCATCACCCTCGTGTCGTGCCGGCTATCGCCGTTGGGTGGGCGGGTAGCCGGGGTGCGGAAAGCCAAAGACCATGATCACATCCTCGGTCCCTGTGTTGGCGACAGCGTGCCACACGTGCGGCGGGATGCGCAGCGCCTGCCCCGCTCGGAACGGAACGCTGCCATGATCGAGGCGCAATTCCCCCTGGCCAGTCACCACAAACGCGACCTCTTCGACGTCGTGGGCGACCATCGCGGTTTCGCTACCCGGCGTGAAGACCGAATATCCCAGTGACGACCGCGTGCCCGGCGCGGTCTCCCCGGTCACCAGCATCCGGCTCCAGCTTCCGCCAGGCAGCGGTATGGCTTCGACCTGGTCGAGAGCGATCACAGTGATGCCGGATCTTTCCTCAGACATCGGCGCTTTCCGTCCATCCTCGGCACGAGCGTGCCGTGCTCACATCACGAATTGCTCGCAGGATGAGACTATGACAGCGCCCACTTCCCATCCTTGATGATGTATTGCCCGGTGTCCTCGATCAGCAGCGAGGCGTTGAGGCAATTCCCATCAAGGTGCAACGTGCTGACATTCTGGCCGCCGGGATAGGCGTTGTGGTTGTCGCCGAGCGCAAAGTGCACGGTGCCAAGCAGGCCCTTCTCCGAGGGTGAGCCGGTCGGCGATTTCTCGCTGGTCCCGAAGGCGAACTCCCCGATGACGTCGGCGCCCGGCACGCCCGCGATGACCTCCCGTAGCCGTTGCGCCTCGGGACCGCCCTCGATCGCTACGCATCGCCCGGCCTGCACGCGCCACTCGATCGGATGTGGTGTCTGCCCCTTGAGGCCGATGCCGAGCATGATCCCGTCCACGACGATGCGCCCCTCGGTCTTATCCTCGACCGCGGCAAAGGCGACCTCTGCCCAGAGCGGGATCGGCCCCATCATCTGGCCTCGCTTCTTGATCGGCGTCACTTCGAGCGCTGGGCGCCCCTCGATGCAGACACGGACGTCGGTGCCGGCCGGGCTCGTCACGCGGCACCATTTCTTCCCTTCCAGCGCCGCGATCGCCTGCCGGGCGCGCTCCGTCGCCTCCCGAATATCGGCCTCGGTGAGGTCCCACGAGCCGATGCCCTCCTCAACCGAGGCGATCTTCGCGTTGTTGTTGCAGGACTCCCGAACGGCCGAGACGTGAGCGAAGCGGTTCGCCCATTCCAGATTGGTAATGATGATGATCTCGTCGGAGGTCACCATCGCCTGATGCAGGTTGCGCGGCGGTGCCATGGGGAAGGTCATGTCGGCCAGGGCGCGCTTTACCTGGTACTCGTTGTTGCAGATGACAGGGAAGCCGCCGCGCTCCACCACGATTTGCGCGAGCGCATCAGCTTCCTTTAGGTGATCGTTGTCAGTAATGATGGTGACGACATCATCCGTCTCAACCGACATGCAGACGCCGACAATCAGCTCTGCATCGCGCCGCAACCCAGCATCCAGCTCACCCATGGTGCACTCCTTCTTGTGGGGGCTAGTGGTTGGGGCCTGCGGGCGAGAACCGTCCGCACTCCCAACCCCGAGTCCCTAACCCCGAGCCCCAACACCGGCAAAGGCCGGCAATACATCCTTCGCAAAGCGCTCGACCTGCCCAAACTGATCAAGCGAGCCGAACCTGCAGATGAAATAGTCCACGCCGGCATCCTGGAAGGTGCGAATCCAGGCGATGATGTCGTCCGGCGTTCCGATCGGTCCCCACTCCAGGAGATCCATCGCCTTGCTCAGCTCCGGGTAGTACTGGCTGATGTAGGCGTTGATCCCAGCGTAGGCTTCGTCACGGCTGTCAGCAATGTTCATTGTCACCTGGTAGGACATCACAAACTCGGAGCGATCGCGCCCGAGCTCGTCAATCGCCGCGTGGATCTGGGCAAGCTGGGCGGCGAACTCTTCCGGGTGGCGTGCCCGGCAGCACGTCATCCAGCCGTCGCCGTATTTCGCGATCCGGCGAGCCGCCCGGCTGATGATCTTCTCGGTCTTCTCTTCCTGTTTCGTGCCGACGGTCAGCCGCGGGTTGGAGACGACCCAGATCGGCGGAGGGGATTGCAGCGGCCTGAGCGGCTGCATCTCTGTCCCCGAATAAAAGGTGATGTCGTCGTAGTGGAACTGCTCCCCATGGAAGGTGACCCGGCCGTCGGTCCACAGCGCCCGCAGCACCTCCAAGCCTTCCTCGAATATCTTGGCGCGCTTCTCGAAATCGAGCCCGAGCGCGGTGTACTCCCGTCGCACCCCCTCTTCCGGGTTCCCCATGCCCGTACCGAGAATGGTCCGGCCATTGGACAGGTGGTCGAGCGTGGCCCACTCCAGCGCGAGGTAGAGAGGATTCCGGGTGCCAGAGACCAGGCAGGCGGTACCGAGCTTGACACGCTCGGTGCGCTGAGAGATCGCGGCCAGCAGGGCGATGGGCTCGAAGCGGGGCTTGGAAAAGAGGCTATCTCCGACCCAGACCGAGTCGAATCCGTGCGCTTCGACCAGCTCGGCCAGATCGAGGAGATCGGAGAGTGTATAGCCCGGCGCAATCAGCGGCTCCCGGTTGTTGAGATTGACGCCAAAGGTGACCAACGTCCTTACCCCCGCTTCTGCTCATGCGACTCGGACACCGCCGGCGCTCGCAACGCCAGGCGTGCCTGATTCCCTTCCTCCAGCACCCGCTGCGGCACATGGATATGCTCGGCCAGCAACCGCGCCGCGGCGTCTGCGTCACCGCTGCGCACCGCATCGAGGATGCGCCGGTGCTCCTCGATCGAGCGGTCCATGCCACCGCGCAGATCGAGAGACGGAGACCGGTAGCGGCGCATCTGGTCCATGAGCGGCTCGTAGATCGCCTTGAGATAGGCGTTGTCTGCCCGGTCAACGAAGAGCGCGTGGAACGCCGCGTTGACATCGAAGAAGCCGTCGGCGTCCCCCGCGGCGGCGCAGCGCTGCATCTCACGGTGGAGCCGCTCGAGCTCTGCGAGATCGCTCTCGGACAGCCGCGGAACGGCCAAGCGAATCGCCAGCGCCTCAAGCGCCTCCCGCACGCGGTACGCGTCAAGAAATTCCTTCGGCGACAGCGCCCGCACGACGGCGCCTTGCCGCGGGATGAGGGTGACCAACCCTTCCGCGGCAAGGCGGCGCAGCGCTTCGCGCACGGGCACGCGGCTCACGCGGAACTGCGCGGCCAGCGCTTCCTCCGGAAGCGGCGTGTCTGGCGGGTAGGTGTTGGTCAGGATCGCCTGCCGCAGATGCTCGTACACCTGCTGCGCCAGTGTTGCGTGAGTGAGCCGTGGTTGGAAGCCATTGGATGACACCGTGCACGCCTCGCGTTGTCAACCGGCCCGCTTGTATACTGTATACCTAACGCTAGCAAACGATCGCTCCGTTGTCAACATCCGAATGCACGAGAGGGGGTTAGGGGCTAGGGGCTAGGGACGAAGGGGGTCAGGAGTCAGGAGTCAGGGGTCAGTTCAGGGGCTAGGGGCTGGGGGCTAGGGGTTAGGGAAGGTTCGAGCTTCGAGCTTCGAGCGATGAGCTATCAACCGTCAGGCATGGTAGGGGCGCGATGCAGCCAGCCCGTCCAGCCCACATGCGGTCGGCGGCATCGCGCCGACCGGGAGCGCGGGCCGAACGTCCTCGCTCCCTCGCTTTGCTCGAGACACGGCTCACCACGCAGACGACGCCCCTTTTGGGGGCTCACCACGCCATTGGTGCGCTCGCCGGGAGGCGTGATGCCGGCATCGTCATTCAGTTCGCGATAGCGCGGGAGTGCGGAGCGAGGAAGCTCTCCTCCCAATAGACCAGCCGGCTTGAGCCGGCTTTGTGATCTCAGCGCGGGGACTTTAGCCCCGCGCGAGAGCCGCGCGATGCCGTCGGACGCATGTGGGCCCGAAGGGTGCGATGCATCGCGTTCACTCATGGTGCGTGGGGTCGCACTGATGGCTGACGGCTGAGAGCTGATGGCTCCCCAACCCCTAACCCCTAGCCCCCATCTGACGCCCTCCGGCTGACAGCTATTCGAGCGTCGCTTCGAGCGTAATCTCGACGTTATTGCGTAGCGCGTTCGAGACCGGGCAGCCCTGCTCGCCTTCTCTGGCAAGCTCAGCAAACCGCTGCTGATCCAGCCCCGGCACTTTCCCACGCACGCGCAGGTGTGAATGCGTCACTTTCATGCCGCCGCCCGGCTTCGGTCCAAAGCCCACCTGGGCGGTCACGGTCAAACGCTCGGCTGGATGGCCGGCGCTCTGTAAGGCATACGACAGCGCCATGGCATAGCACGAGGCATGGGCGGCAGCGATCAGCTCCTCAGGACTCGTCAGTCCGCCCGGCTCCTCTGTGCGCGCTTTCCACGTGACTGCCTGCTCAGGAATCGCACCGCTGCCGACGGTGAACCGACCCCTCCCTTCCGTCAGCGTTCCTTCCCACACGGCCGTGGCTTCGCGTTCCGCCATCCGTTTCCTCCATTTCTCGGGGCCGCGCATCGGTTGTGCCCCAAGGTTACCAGCACCAACTGCTCAAGGGTGGTCAACACACCGCCTTAGGATACTGGCGGTGGATCAATGTAGACCGTCTTCGTCTGCGTGAAGAACTCGCGAGCGGCTTTGCCTTGCTCGCGCGAGTAAGAGCTCGAGCCCTTCATCCCACCGAATGGCACCTGCGGCTCTGCACCCGGTGTCTCGCTGTTGACGTGGACGACCCCGGCCTGGATGCCGCGCACGAACGCTAGCGCCTTGCCCAGGTCACGCGTGAAGATGGATGCCGAGAGGCCATAGCGAACCGAATTGGCCAGCGCAATCGCTTCCTCCAGCGAGTCGACGGCAATCACTCCCAGCACTGGGCCAAACAGCTCCTCCTGGGCAAGCCGCGACTGGGGATCCACCTGACCAAGCAAGGTTGGCGCAATAAAATGTCCCTTGGCAAAGCCATCTCCTACAAGGCGACTCCCGCCTGCCAGGACCTCAGCCCCCTCCTGCTTGGCGTGCTCGACTTCCTTCACCAGCCGGTCCACGGCGTCCTCAGAGATCACTGGACCGACCTGCGTCTCTGGCGCCAGCGGATCCCCAACCTTCAGCGCGCGAATCCGCTCCGCCAGACGCTCCGTAAATTCCGACGCGATCCGGCGATCAACAATGGCGCGGCTGGTTGCTGTGCACTTCTGCCCGGCGCTCCACATCGCCCCGGACACGACGTGCTGCAGAGCATGCTCCATGTCGGCGTCGGCCATGACGACCGCCGGGTTCTTTCCACCCATTTCGAGCTGGATCTTGGCTCCCCGCTCGGCCGCGATCTTGCTGAGCTGGCGCCCCACGGTATCGGAGCCGGTGAATGAGATGCCGACCACACGATCATCCCGCACCAACGGATCGCCAACGTCGCTCGCCGAGCCGGTCACCAGGTTGAGAACTCCAGGCGGCAGCCCCGCTTCTGCCAAAATCTCGACGAGCCGGACCGAGCAGAGGGGAGCGAAGCTCGCGGGTTTCAGCACCACCGTGTTGCCAAAGGCGAGCGCCGGAGCGATCTTCCAAGCCGGGATGGCGATTGGGAAGTTCCACGGCGTGATGGCGGCAACGACGCCGAGTGGCTCGCGAACCGTGTACAGCATGGTCAGGGGATTGGCCGAAGGATAATGCTCCCCAGACGGCTGCTGCGCTTCTCCGGCGAAATAGCGCAGAATTTGCACCGCACGGTTTGTCTCCCCGATCCCCTCTTTGAGGGTCTTGCCTTCCTCGCGCGTCAGTTCCCGGCCGATCTCGTTGGCGCGTGCCGCGAGAATCTCCGATGCCTTGTAGAGAATGTTGGCGCGTTGGATGGCCGACGTGTTGCGCCACGATTCAGAAGCCGCGGCTGCCGCCGAGATCGCATCGTCCACGTCTTCCTTCGACGAAGCAGCAAAGTAGCCGATCAGGTCATCCGTATTCGCTGGATTGCGATTCTCAAAGGTGCGGCCAGATCTTGCGGGCCGCCACTCGCCCCCAATGTAGTTCCCGTAGGTGGTAACCGCTGTTGCCGTCACGGAGATGCCCCCTTGCTGCGCATGACTCATTGCCAACTGGTTGCATTCTAGCGTCAGGCGCGAGCACAGGACAGGCATGCCCGAACGGAGCAGCACTGCGGAGCCTTAGTCGGCAGTGCGTCCCCCGTCGATGAAGAGGGTTTGTCCGGTAACGAAGCGGGCTGCATCGGAGCAGAGATAGACGGCGGCGCCGACGAGATCCTCCGGCGTGCCTAGGCGGCCAAGCGGGATCTCAGCTATGAGCCGGAGCCGCGTTTCCGGGTCATCGGCGAAGCCACGCGTCAGATTCGTCTCCGTATAGGTTGGACCGATCGCGTTGACCGTCACCCCACGCGGACCCCACTCGGTTGCCAGGGCCTTGGTCATGATCGCCAAGCCGCCTTTTGAGGCGGCGTAGGGAACGTGGTACGGATGCCCAAGCAGGCTGGAGACCGAGCCAATGCTCAGGATGCGCCCATAGCCGCGGGCCAGCATGCCGCGTCCGACTGCTTGCGTGACATAAAAAACACCCGAGAGGTTGGTATCGAGAATCGTGCGCCATTCGTCTGGCGTGTACTCCGTCGCCGGCTTGCGGATCTGCACACCAGCCGCATTGACGAGAATGTCGATCCGGCCGCACAACTCCTCAATGTGAGCGACAACCTCCCGCACCATGCTGGGATTAGTGATGTCCAGTTGCTCGGCCAGGCAGGCGATGCCCGGGCGCTCGCACATCGCGGCGGTTGCTGCCGCCGCATCCTGATTGAGGTCAGCTATCGCGAGGCGAGCGCCGAAGTCGGCAAGTGCGGCGGCGATGGCCCGGCCAAGCCCGCCGCCACCTCCCACCACGAGCGCGACCCTGCCAGTGAGATCGAAGATGCGGGTAAACGTACCTGGCGCATAGCGGTACCCCTCCTCGCGTTTGGGAGTAGGGGGTCGCTCAGCCGGATCGTCGCTCCGGATGACACGGAATCGTTGCTGCGTATCGTCGCTCATACCTACCCTGATGCTAGCGGGGCGCTGGAAAGCTCGGCTGTGTCCCACGCTGGGGGCTGAGCGCATTGATTGTCTCGACGATCTCGTCGCCGATAACATGCGCGCCATGCGGCGTGTTTCCAGGAATCACCGCGACCTCGCCAGGTCCAAGCTCGTGCCGCACGCCGGCAATGTTAAAGGCAATCCTGCCCGTGAGGACGACCGTGATCTGCTCCTCCGGGTGCGCGTGCACCGGAAACACCGTCCCTGGATGATAAACATAACGAACCATGGTTTGGCGCTCTCCATGGATGATCTGTCGCGAAATACCGGGCATAACCTCCTCCGCCGGCACGGCGTTCCAGGCGAAACGGCGCGGTTCAGTGATCATCGCGCTAGCATGTCCCCGCTAAAACACAAACCATCCGAACAAAAGCGTCAGCGCCACCAGAAAGAAAACGACGCTGGCGACCCCGAGGCCAAACGCCAAATACACCACGATCCCGAGCACCAGGAGAGCAACAACCCCGATCAGGTAATTCCGCTGCGCAGGTGAGAGCGTGGGCTCGTGCGCGCGGGCAGAGGCGCTGAGCCGGTAGCTGGTCGGGGGCCGAATCTCGCTGCCGGCGATGACTTGCCGGGCATGACGAGCGCGAGTGAGCCGGTCATCTTCGGGGGGCGTTCTCACGGCAAGCCTCGCAACGGGTTAGGCGGCTGGTCGGTATGGCTTAGGCAGGCGGATGCGGCGGGTCATCCTGTGTCTTGATCGGGCCAAGGCCAGCAACACCGTTCCAAATCGCAACCGTAGCGATTTTGACCACTCCGGCAACAACGAGCATCATCCCCGTCAGTGTCCAAAGTTGCCCCCATCCGAGCGCAAGCGCCGCAAGCGTCGCCCCAGCACCGAGCGCGGTCATGGCGATCGCGATTAAACGGAGGTGACGCACGGTGACAAGATCCCCTTCGGCATGCCACCAACTGCGCAGGGCGGGTGGCACGGCGCCCTGTCCGGCTCCATCCTATCGCTCCATCGCGGCCGGTGCAAATGGGTGAATACGCCCGGTCTGAGTCGCCCAGCCTCTCAGGTCAGCCGCCCGCCGCGCCAGATCGCTCCCGGCTCGGCGATGACCGCCGTGCATCGGCTGGCCAGCACGCGCGAGCGCGAGAGACGGCGGCCTCGTGCTGTGCACGGTCCTAATGGATGCGCTTTTCGTGTCCCGCCCATTCCTTCTCGCGCAGCACGAATTTCTGCACCTTGCCCGTCGAGGTTTTCGGCAAATCGCCGAATTCGACGGCCTTCGGGCACTTGAAGTGGGCCAGCCGCTCCCGGCAGTGGGCGATGATCTCCTCGGCGGTGGCCGTCATGCCCGGTTTCAGAGTGATAAACGCTTTGGGCACCTCCCCCCAGTACGCATCCGGAATGGCGATGACGGCGACTTCGAGCACGGCAGGATGGCTGTAGATGGCGCGCTCGACCTCAATCGTCGAGATATTTTCGCCGCCGGAAATGATGATGTCCTTCTTGCGGTCACGTAGCTCGATGTAGCCATCGGGGTGCATCACCGCGAGGTCGCCCGAGTGGAACCATCCACCGGCAAACGCCTTCGCCGTGGCCTCGGGGTCGTTGTAGTAGCCTTTCATCGTGTTGTTCCCGCGCATGATGACCTCACCAAGTGTCTGGCCATCTGCCGGAACGTCGCGCATCTGATCGTCAACGACGCGGACGTCGTCGGCAATAATGTAGCCGACACCTTGCCGCGCCTTGAGGCGTGCGCGCTCATCGGGCGGGAGCGCGTCCCACTCCCGCTGCCACTCACAGACCGTATACGGGCCGTAGACCTCCGTCAGCCCATAGACGTGCACAATCTCCGCTCCAAGCGCTTCCATCTGGGCGATGATCTGGGGAGAGGGCGGGGCAGCAGCCGTACTGACGATCAGCTTCCTGGGCAGCGGCTCACGCGGCGCCTGCGGATGGTTGACGAGCGCGATCAGCACGGTCGGCGCTGCACAGAAGTGAGTCACGCCGCCAGTGCGAATCAGCTCCCAGACGCGGCCCGGCTCCAGCTTGCGCAGGCAGACATGCGTGGCGCCGATCCCAGTCACCGCCCATGGGTAGCACCAGCCGTTGCAGTGGAACATCGGCAACGTCCAGAGGTAGACGCTGTCGGGACTCATGCGCGTCTCAATGATCTCCCCGAGCGCATTGAGGTAGGCTCCGCGGTGCGTATACATCACACCCTTCGGACGGCCGGTCGTGCCGCTGGTGTAGTCGATGGCGATGACCTCGTCCTCATCGTCGAGTGGCCAGTCAATCGGACTCGGATCACCGCCAGCGAGGAACGCTTCGTAGTCTGGGCCGGGCAAGCACAGCCCACCGGGCACATCCTCGACACTGATGATGGTTTCCAGCTCCGGGAGCTGATCGCGGACGGGCGCGATCAGCGGTGCCAGCTCGGTGTCGACCACGAGCGCCTTTGAGCCGGAGTGGTTGAGGATATAGGCGATTTCATCGCTGGTGAGCCGGGTGTTGATGGCGACGAGGATGCCCCCGGCGAGGGGCACACCAAAATGCATCTCCAGCATGGGCGGAATATTCGGCAGCAGTGCCGCTACCCTGTCGCCTTTCTGCACGCCAGCCGCCCGCAGCGCCGAAGCCAGACGGTTGACGCGCTCCGCCATCTGCGGGTACGTCCAGCGCTGGTCACCGTAGACAATGGCTGGCTTGGTGCGGAAGACGGACGCGCTGCGCTGGAGAAACCGAAGCGGAGTAAGGTGGGAGCGGTAAACCTCGGCAGGGTACGTACCCATGACGCATCATCCTTTGGCGATAGCCCGTGCGTGGGCACGGCCTCGTGTCCAGAGCCCATCAGCCACCTATGATAGTCAGCCGAGCGATCAGCAATCAGGTGTCAGCCAGGACCCCACGCGATGAGGCAGCGCGTGGGAACCCGTCCGTCGGGTATCTGGAAGCAGGCGATGCATGGCACCCAGGAGCATCCTGATTGCAGATCGCTGATGGCTGATTACGCGTTGGTGCCTACAAGCTCGGGTCAATGTGCACCTTCAGGCCCTTGCCCTGGCGGACAAGCTCGACCGCCTCGGCGAATCGCTCCAGCGGCAGCGAGTGCGTCACCATCTTGCGGGTATCGACCGCGCCGGCCGACAGGACATCGATCGCCGCGCCATACGAGTAGGCGATCGCCATCGAGCCAATAACCGTCAATTCACGGTTATAGATGGCGAACGGTTCGTAGCCGGCGCGCTCGCCTGGTGGGCAAACCCCAAACAACAGCAGCTTGCCGCCGGGGATGACGGCGGCGATTGCCTGCTCCGCAACCGCAGTTTTCCCGGTTGCCTCGATGACATTGTCGAAGCCGCGCGGTGCAACATGCTGCACCTCCTCAAGCGAGGCTCCGACGACCTCGAACCCGAACGACCGGGCAATCTCCCGCCGCCGTGGATGAATGTCAATCAGCGCGACCGTGCTCGCTCCAAAAAACCTGGCTATCTGCGCATTTTGCAGCCCCATCGGGCCCGCGCCATAGATGAGGTAGCTTTCACCAGGGTTCGGGTGAAGCAAGTGAAAGCCGTGGACGACGCACGCCACAGGCTCAATCAGCGCGCCGTCGGCAAAGGTCATGGCGTCGGGAAGTCGATAGACGGTGCGGGCGGGCACGCTGACACATTCGGCAAACCCGCCAGGATGGCTGCCAACACCGACCGCGTTCCACCGCTCGCACAGGTTCGGGTGGCCGCGCTGGCAAAAGAAGCACGAGCCGCAATTGAGCGTGGGATCTACCCCAACCCGGTCCCCGGCACCGATACCCTCGACACCTGGACCGGTGGCGATCACCGTTCCGCTGAACTCGTGTCCGGGAATGATGGGATACCGCGTCGGCGGGAATTCTCCATCAATGATGTGCAGATCGGTCCCGCAGATACCACAGGCGCCGACCTTGATCAGCACCTCACCTGGTCCTGGGGTGGGGTCGGGTACCGTTTGGATGCTGAACTTACCGGGCTGCTCGACAACAATCGCTCGCATTAGATCACCTACCCATCCTCATCGAGCCAGACCTCAGAGACTGGCTCAGCCCGATGATCAGTGATTGGGAATAATCGCGTACTTGATGCCTTCTTGGCGGCCCATGGCTTCCAGGGCGGGCACGAGCTCTTCCAGCGGGCGCCGCCCACTGATGAACGCAGCGGCAGGAAACTCACCAGCGGCAAGCAGCTGAACCGCCGTCTCGAAGTGGCGCGGCGTGTGATGGAACACGCCCTTGATCAGCAGCTCCCCGTAATGAAGATCCGTTGTACTGACGCTGAACATTGTGCCACCCTTGGCTCCGCCGAAGAGGTTGACAATCCCGCCCTTGCGGACCATCCGGACTGTCCGTTCCCATACTTCTGGCAGGCCGACAGCCTCGATAGCGACATCAACACCGCGCCCATCCGGTGTCAGAGCACGCACAGCTTCCACCTGATCCAAATCCGGGGTCACCTTAACGGTGTGCGTCGCGCCGACCTGCCGCGCCAGTGCCAGGCGCTCTTGGCTGAGATCGCAGCAGATGACACGAGCGCCGCGACGAGTCGCAAGGAAAACGAACATGAGTCCAATCGGCCCTGCCCCGTTGACCGCCACCCAATCCCCGATCTCGATCATGCTCTCGGCAACGCCATGGACCGCACAGGCCAGCGGCTCGGCCAGCGCCGCCTCTGCCTCGGAGAGATGATCTGGGATCCGGTACAGATTCTGCTCCACGATCCGTGCCGGAATGGCAATGTATTCAGCATAGGCCCCGTTGAGGAACCTCAAGTGCTCGCATAGTGATTGTCGCTGACGCCGGCAATAGAAACACTGGCTGCACGGCGCCGAATTCGCCGCGACGACGCGTGTGCCCACCGGCCAGCGTGTCTCATCCACTCCTGCACCAAGCGCCACGATTGTGCCCGCGAATTCGTGTCCAAACGGGCTGGGCACGACGGGAATGATCGTGGGGTGGCCACGCCGATAGGTCTTCAGATCCGTGCCGCACGTCAGGGCGGTTGCAATTTCAACCACGACCTCACCAGGGCCGGGCGTCGGATCGGGAACCTGCTCAATACGAACGTCACCTGGCCCATGAAACATCGCCACGCGCATTGCTCATCCCTCACAATTGTGCGTACCATGCATACATGTGCGCCCGCGTGGCGCTCATCTTAGCATCCGGGACAACAGTGTCAATGCTGACCCCGCGCTCTTGATCAAGACTACGGACAAATGACACACTGGTGAGCGACTCCAACGAGGACGGGCTTTGTAGGTGAGTGGGGGAGTGGCGCCATGGAACTTGTCCTGGGCATTGATTGCAGCACGACGGCGTGTAAAGCGATCGCTTGGGATCCGACGGGCGCGCCGGTAGCCGAAGGACGCGCGCCATTGGAGTTGCAGGTGCCGCGACCAGGTTGGGGCGAGCAGGACGCGGACGCGTGGTGGCTTGCCACGCAGCTTGCCATCAGAGACGTCGTCGACGCGGTGGGAGCTCGGCGGATTATCGCACTCTGCATCACCCATCAGCGCGAAACCTTTGTACCCGTCGATGTGCAGGGCAAGCCGTTGCGCAACGCCATCCTCTGGCTTGATGAGCGGTCGCGGCCACAACTGGCTGAGCTTGACCGCCGCTTTGGCCACGCAAAGATCCACAAGCTCACCGGACGTCCTCCCTCGCTGACCCAGTCCCTTCCTAAGCTCCTGTGGGTGGTCGAGCACGAGCCAGAGATCGCGGCGGCCGCGGCAAAGTTTCTCGACGTACATGCGTTCCTTGTCCACCGGTTGACTGGCGAGTGGGTCACGAGCCTCGCCAGTGCCGATCCTATGGGGATTGTGGACATGGTGCGCGGTCAGTGGGCTCCTGACCTGATCGAAGGCATCGGCTTGCGTGCTGGTCAGTTCGTCGACCTCGCAACGCAGGGCACAATCCTCGGGCGCACCACCGAGCATGCAGGCGCAGTGACGGGGCTGCTACCGGGCACGCCGGTGGTCGCCGGTGCCGGTGATGGCCAGGCTGCCTGCCTGGGCGCGGGCGTGGTCGGACCAGGTCGGGCCTACGTCAACCTCGGCACCGCGATCGCCGGCGGCTGCCTAACCACGCGCTATGTTACCGATCTCGCCTACCGCACCGACATGGGTGCAATTCCCGGAACCTATGTTCTGGAATCGGTGCTGCGCGGCGGGACGGCAACGGTAACCTGGTTCATGGAGCACTTCGCTGACCCGCGCCACGGTCCGGGCGCTTTCAACCATTATGAGGCGGCCGCCGCCGCGTTGCCGCCTGGAGCCGGCGGGCTTATCCTCGTGCCCTATTGGAACAATGTGATGAATCCGTATTGGGATCCGGCTGCCAGCGGTATCGTGGTCGGCTGGAATCTCAGTCACCGGCGCCATCACCTCTACCGCGCGATTCTTGAAGGGATCGCCTTCGAGCACCGGTTAGCGATCGAGGGGATTGTGGCAAGCTCTGGCGAGCCGGTGACAGACCATGTCATTCTCGGCGGTGGCTCGCGCAGCGACCTGTGGTGCCAGATCATGGCCGATGTCCTGGGCGCGCCGGTCGCCCGCGCACGTTCGGCCGATGCAACCAATCTCGGGGCAGGCATTCTGGCTGCGTTTGCTGCCGGCTGGTACCCGGCGATCGAAGCGGCGGCGCGGGCGATGACCGCGACCGTGCGCACATTCGTCCCAGATGAACCAGAGAGCGGCTGGTACGATCAGCTTTTCCGCGACGTCTACCGCCCTCTGTTCCCGGCCATCCGTCCATACCTCGACCGGCTCACGGAGTTGACGGAAGCAATCGCGATGAAGGCGCCCCTCCCTGCGGCGGCCGCCCCGCCAGGCAGGGCATGACATCACGCTAACTCCGCTCTGGTCGCGGCGGCAATCGCCGGCGTGGGAGTATCGAGACCGTCTGCGTCTGCCAGGGAGAGCATCTCCCGCGCGGCGGTCTCATCGGTAATGAGGACGTTGATCAGCCCTGAGCGGACCGCGCCAAGATTGGGCAACGCTTTAGGCGTGCCCCAACTAACGCCGATCCGCACCGGAATCTTGCGCATGATCTCGTGGGAGATCGCGATCATGCGCTCGTTGAGCTCGAGGGAGATGATCTCACCGCTTCGGCTGTAGTAGACACCCGCGAGATCACCAACCACACCCTCGCCTTGGATGTACTCGAGATCGACATCGTTCAAATAGCCAGCGCGGTACAAACCGGAGCGACGGCTAATGGCGCCCACCGAAACGACAAGCGTCTGCGCTCGCCGGGCCATCTCAAGGCTGCGGCGAATATGCTGATCACGCATGAGGCCAGCACGAACCACCGCGTCGGTGACGACCATCGGCGCATGGAGGTAATAGACCCGGCCCCCGAGCAAGCGGCCGAGCCGGGACGCGATCTCGATGCCGTCAATGTCAGGTTCCCCGCCGCCAACGCTCCCCATCACCTGGACGACACTCATCCCAGCTTTCTTGCGCAGATAGCCACTGGTAACGATGTGCCAGATGGTGTTTCCCCAGCCAATGCCGATAATTGAGTTCTGCGGCAGATGCTCCTGCAGATACCGCGCGGCCAGGGCCCCAACCTTGTGGGCGGTCTCCTGCTCAGTCCCCGCATCGGCAGGCGGCGGCCAATTCGCTAGCACGAGGCAATCCCTCAAGGTGAACCGGTTGCGCAGTGCCTCCTGAAGGTGCGGCACAGTCTGCAGGGGATGATGAATACGGATCTCGACCAGGCCACGTTGCCGCGCCTCCTTGAGCATCCGTGACACATTTGAGCGCGATACCCGGAGCTGGCGAGCAATCTGCTCCTGCGTCAAATCCTGCTCGTAGTACCGGTGAGCAACGTCGGCCAGCAGGAAAAGCTCGTCGTCGTCTTGGGGTTGCCGATGCTGGTTCAAGCCGGTCTCTCCATTCACAACCCACGCGCGGCAATGGAGCCGCATTCGTTCATCACGATTGTACCAGCGCCTGTCTTTCTCCCGAGTTCCACCGCCGTGCCGGCATACCCCTTGGTCGCACGGCGCGCCCTTTCAACAAGTGCGTGGCGCTCATGCAACAATGATCGAAGTATGATCATTTGTGCAAGTGGCCATTGACAGTCCCTGCTGGCGTGTGCTAGCGTGTACAGCAACGGTGGTGATCAAACACGGCGTCGCCTGAAGGTCGTTGTTCCGTGCGTCCTGTGGCGCTGGGCTCGAGTTCCGCCTCAGGCGTGGGCGAGAGCCGACGCGTGCTCGTCAGCAGTGCATTGGCTCAGGTGTTCGGCGAGTGGCACGAATGACAAATGCTGACCCCCTGACTGGCGTGGAGCGCCGCATTGGCCGGGAGGCGGTCGTGCGCCGGTCCCCGTTCTGGGCTCTCGGCCGCGTGATTGCGTCGGACCGGCCGTGGCCATGGATCACCCCAGTCGTGGTCTTGCTCCTTGGGCTGGGGCTGTATCCGTTCATCTACAACGTCCGCAATTCCTTTCGTGAATTCAACCCCATGACGGGAAATGTCGAGCCGGTTGGCTTAGAAAACTGGCGGAGGTTGTTGCACGACGACCGGCTCCACGGAGCCTTGCTGACCTCGGCCAAGTATGTGTTGGCGGCGTTGATCATCGAGTTTGTGCTGGGGTTAGCGATCGCCGTTCTCCTGAATTCGGGGCCGGCGCTGGCGGGGCTGTGGCAGGCGGTGCTGGTGCTGCCGATGGTCGTCCCACCGACGGTTGCCGCAGTCATGTTCCGCGTCCTGGAAAACCCAGACTACGGCACGCTTCAATGGCTCCTCGAGGGATTAGGCCTCGTCAACAAGCACGAGCCGCTCCTTGGCGGGACAGGCCGCTACGCTCTCGCGGCCGTGCTCATTCCCGAGATCTGGCAGTGGACCCCATTCTTCGTGCTCATCCTCTTGGCCGGGCTAAAGGCCTTGCCGGTAGATCCTCTCGAAGCCGCACAAGTTGATGGTGCAAGCGCGTGGCGTCAGTTTTGGGACATCACACTTCCCATGTTGCGGCCGATGATCGCGGTGGCAGTGCTGTTCCGAGTTGTCGATCTCATCAAAGTCTTCGACTACATCTTCGTGTTGACCAGCGGCGGTCCCGGCACGCGAACCGAGGTGCTCAGCTTTTACGCCTATCAGCGCTCCTTCGTCACGATCGAGTGGGGGTATGGCTCCGTGCTGGGAATCGTGATCCTTGTTCTGGCGATTGTCGTCGCCAACGTCTACGTGCGGATCTTCAAGGTAGCTTGGTAGGAGTACCCGGATGGCGAGTCGAGCAGCACAATGGTCCGAGACTGCACGACCCACCATGGTGCGACGGCGGCACTGGGGCAGCATCGCTAAAACCGGGGTTGCCGCCTTCGTCAGCCTCGTGTTCTTCGCCCCCATCTTGTGGTGGATGCTAGCCTCCATCAAGCCCACGCCAGAGATCCTGCATTCCCCGCCACGAATCCTCGGCTTCGATCCCACGCTGAATTGGTTCCGCGTCGTGCTCGGCAACGCCGACCCGACTCGCTTCAACATCGAAACCACCGGTTCGGTCGGTCGGGGTTCAGGTGGTTCAACGTTTTACTCTATCCCCTACTTGCGCGACAGCCTCATCATCGCCGTTGGCAGCACGCTCCTCGTCCTGATCCTCTCGACGCCCGCGGCTTACGCGCTCTCCCGGTTCCCCATGCGAAGAAGCAAGGATCTGGCATTGTGGATTCTCTCGCAGCGCATGTTGCCGCCAGTGGTGGTCGCGTTCCCGCTCTTCATCATGTTCCGCGACTTCCGGCTGATCGACACCTACCGGGGGCTGATTCTCGTCCATGCAGCGATCAACGCGCCTCTGGCAATTCTGCTCCTGCGCAGCTTCTTCGACGAAATCCCCCGGGAGCTCGATGAAGCGGCAATGATTGATGGTGCGACCCGGTTCGGTGCCTTCCGCGGGGTACTGCTCCACTACCTACGCGGGGGCATCGCCGCGACAGCCGTGCTTTCGTTCATCTTCTCCTGGAACGAATTCCTGCTCTCGCTCGTGCTGACAACTGGGATCGTGCGCACCGTGCCGGTGGCCTCCTCGACCTTCACCACGGCATTCGCCACCGAGTGGGGATACATGGCAGCCTTGGGGACGGCGTCAATGATCCCAATCTTCCTCTTCATCTTGCTCGTCCAGCGCCACCTCGTGCGAGGTTTGACGCTCGGAGCCATCAAATAGCACATGCAGGCGCGCCTGACTTGGATTGTTCTCGCTGCATGCCGAAGGAGGTGAGACCAAAGCGCGGACCAAGGCTCTGCTGGTCAAGATGATGGCAGAGACGGAAGTGAATGCGTGCTCACTTGGGCGGCATGGCCGGCTTATGGCCGCGCCGCGTAGGTATCGTGTTGGCATCGTAGGGAGGATCAAATGAGCGCGATGAACGACGGAGACGCCAAGGTTGTCATCTACCGCGCAATCGAAGATTGGCGCGCCGGCCGGATTACCCGGAGAACGATGCTCGCCGCGCTCGCCGGCGCGGGGGTCGCGCTGACGAGCCGGCCGCTCCTGCGCCGGTCCATACCATCGGTTTCCGCGGCCGCGCTGCAGGAAGCCGCGGCGACTCAGCCGGATGACATCGTCGCGTTCTTGCGGGACGTGGGTGGCAAATTCAAAGGAACGACAATCAAGGTCGTCTCTGAAGAGACACCGCCAAGCCGCGCCATTATCAACCTGAAGAAGGCGATGTTTGAAGACATTACCGGCATCACGGTCAACTGGGAGGTGGTGCCGCTCGACCAAGTGCTCGCCAAGGTTAGCCAGGACGCGGCAAGCAAGCTCGGCGCCAACGACATCTACTATTTCGACCAGGCGTGGGTCGGTCGATTCATCAACGACACGTATGATCCGCGCGAGCTCTTTGAGCAAAAGCCCGATCTGGCGATGCCGAATTACAACATCGACGACTTCCTGCCGCCGCTCGTGCGTCATATCGCAATGTACGGTGACAAGATGATCGGCTTCCCCTGTGACGTCCCCATCTTCATGTACTTCTATCGCAAGGACATTTACGACGAGCTCGGGCTGAAGCCAGCGACGACGATGGCCGAGTACCTGGAGAACGCGCGCATCATCAACGAGGCGAAGAGCGCGCAGGGTACGTACGGCACTGTCGGGCAGATGAAGAGCGGTCACTACGCGCTGGAGTGCGATATGACCGCCTATGTCTGGTCGCATGGAGGCTCGGTGTTCACCGCCGACGGCAAGTGCTCGCTCGGCGATGAATTCGCGGTGCAAGGCGTCGATTACATGCGCCAGCTTCAGAAGTACATGCCAGCGGCGGTCACGACCTACGACTGGGGTGGTCAGTTCACGGCGATTCAGCAGGGCCAGGGTGGCCAGGTGATCACGTGGGGTGAGGATTTCCCTGGCTGGGATGACCCGGCGAACTCCAAAGTGTCTGGCCTCATGGAGCCCGCGCCACTGCCAGCAAATGTTGCTCAGCGGCCGCCTGAGCAGTGTGGCTTCGAGGAGACGCCGGATCTCGGACATCAGGGCGGCAGCACCTACTGCCTTTCCAAGTACTCCAAGAACGCGGATGCTGCCTGGATCTTCCTCCAATGGGCGACCTGCTCCAACACGCAGACCAATGCGTCCATCATTGGTGGTGGCGCCAGCCCAATGCGGCAGTCGACGTTTGACGATCCCCGCGTCAAAGAAGCGGCGAAGGTCGGCGCCGCTGGCACGACGCGGCACTTCCCAGAGATGTACAACGTGATTATGAATCGCATGGGCACCGAGCCGCATCTGCCCCAATGGCCACTCATTGCCACGGACATCATCGCCGTTGAGCTCGGCAAGCTGACCACGAGCGACGATCCGACCGGTCCGGCTATGGCCGAGATTGCCAAGAAAGTCGACGAGGCAGCCTCGAAGTAACGAGACACGTGAGCGAGGCAGCCCGGCCCTCGTGCATGTTAGATAGAGGGCCGGGCCGCCCCGTGGTGACCACGCGCAAAGGAGGAATCAGCGGTGACGCGCGTCGCGATCCTCGGTGCCGGTGACATGGGCACGGGGTTGACGACACCTGCCGCGCAGAACGGTCACGATGTGCGGCTCTGGGGGACTGAGCTGGACTACGCCATCGTGTCGGCGTTGCAAGCGGGCCATAATCATCCGCGGTTGCGGGTGCCAGTGGCTCCTACCGTGCGTGTTTTTGCCGAGCAACAAGCCGAGGAGGCGCTTGATGGCGCGGAGCTCGTCGTCGTCGCGGTCACGTCCAATGCCGTCAGAAAGATCGTCACTCGCCTAGCCCCGCTGCTTCAGCGAGTGCAAGTGATGATGACGGTCGCCAAGGGATTTGATGAATCCGCGGCGCGGGCTGTGCAATTGCTGCCCGATGTCATCGCGGAAGTCTACCAAGGGCCGATTGTGGCGGTCGGCGGTCCATCCAAGGCCAACGAGGTGGCGATGGGGTTGCCAACCTCAGTCGTCTATGCTGGGCCGTCCGCTGCCGTCGCTTCCTGTCAGACGGTCTTCTTTACGCCAACGTACCACATCGAGATCACCGATGATGTGGTCGGCGTGGAAGTTGCGGCTGCCATGAAAAATGCCTACACGATCGCGCTGAGCGTGGCGGATGGACTGGAGCGCCGGACCGGACGACCGCATCACAACTTGCGGGCGGCGCTCTTCCCCCAAGCTGTTCGAGAAATGGTGGCACTCGCCGAGGGCCTCGGGGGACGCCGGGAAACCGTGCTGGGATTGGCAGGTGTGGGCGACCTTCAGGTGACGCTGACCGCCGGGCGGAACCGCTTGCTCGGCGAGCGCCTAGGACTCGGAGACCGGCCCGATGAAGCCTTCGCTACGCTAACCGCCCAAGGCACCACCGTCGAAGGCTACCTTGCCACTGATTTTGGCTATCGCTTGGTGCGGGACGTCATCGGCGTTGATGATAGTGCCCGAGCTCGCTTCCCACTGTTGGAGGCTCTCTGGCGCATTCTGTTCCAACAGGCGCCACCGCTGGAAAGCCTGTGGGCGGTCGCCTGTGGCTCGCGTGTCGTTGCAGGTACCTGACCCGAACCGCCGGCATCGTTGACGACTCCAGACCGGCGCCATTGCGCGGAAGGCCAGGTGCCGCGCCGGTCGTCACCGGGCTATGATTGGGGTGGCACATCCGTCAGAGCGACTCATCACGACTGGAGGCCGCCGATGCTGGATAAGCGCATCTCTCTCAGCGAGGCAATCGCATCCATCAACAATGGCGCGCGTGTGGCGCTCGGTGGCAATACCCTGCACCGGGGTCCATCCGCGGCAGTCCACGAGATCGTCCGCCAGCAGAAACGAGGCCTGGAGATCGTCAAGACCGCTGGCGCCTACGACATCGACCTCTTGGCTGCAACGGGCTGCGCGGCAAGCGTTGCGGCCGGTTTCATTGGCTTCGAGACAGTGCTCGGCCTTGCCCCTGGCTATCGCCGAGCCGTCGAGCAAGGCAGGGTAGCAGTCAAGGAACATGCTTGCTACACCGTCATTGCCGGTTTGCGCGCCGCCGTGCAGGGCGTGCCGTTTATGCCAGTGGCCGGTCTGACCGGCTCAGACGTACCACGGGTGACAGGCTTCCACACCCTCACCGATCCCTACACGGGTGAAAACGTGATCGTCGTACCCCGGTTGCAGCCAGATGTCGCAATCCTCCATGTCCAAGAAGCGGATCTGGAGGGCAACGCGCGCATCTGGGGCACACGCTTCGAAGACGTGCTCATGGCGCAGGCTGCCCGCCGCGTGATCGTCACAGCCGAGCGGATCGTCGATGGTGCCATCTTTGAGGCCGCACCCGAAACCGTGACGATCCCCGGATTCTTCGTCGAGGCGGTTGTAGAAGCGCCGCGTGGCGCTTGGCCCTGCTCGTGCGCCGGGTGTTATGGCTACGACCAGGCGTATCTGCGCGCCTACGCCGCGGCCAGCAGCGCCGGCGAGGACGCTGTCTGGGACTTTATCGAAGAGCATGTCCTCCGGCGCGCCCCGGCCGAAGTGGGAGCATGACCATGGGCGGCCAAAGCACCCGGCACGCACTCAGCGAGTGCACACATGCTGGCCCTTCGGATGCTCCACCAGCCCCAGTCATGATGGCGGTGGCGCTCGCGCGCCTGCTGAAGGATGGCGAAACAGTCTTTCATGGCGTGGCATCGCCGTTGCCGATGGTGGCGATCCTCCTGGCACAGCGGCTTCACGCCCCCCGGCTCGTCTATCTCAACATCACTGGCAGCGTGAACCCCAGGCCCAAGCATCTGCCAATCTCGACGGTGGACCCGGCACTGCTGCACGGTACACGGACGCTTGTCACGCTGGCGGATCTGTTCGATCTTGCCGCTCGTGGCCGGCTCGACACCGTATTCTTGAGCGGCGTGCAGATCGACAGTCAAGGCCGCATCAACATGAGCGCGATCGGCGACTACCACCATCCCAAGGTGCGGCTGCCTGGCGGCGCCGGCAGCGCCGCGCTGATGCCAACCGCGCGGCGGACGATCCTCTGGCGCACCAAGCATGACCGCCGGACTTTCGTCGAGCGCCTGGACTTCATCACGGCCTCCGGCAACGTCGATCGCGTCGTCACCCCGCTCTGCGTCTTTGTCCGACAGGGCGAGCGGCTGGACGTCGAATCCGTACATCCTGGCGTGGATCCGGATGCCCTGCGAGCGGCAACCGGATTCCCAATCGCCGTCGATGAGCGGACGCCTCGGACGCCGCCACCGTCGCCAGAAGAAATGGCAGCGCTGTCCGAGATTGACCCCGAGGGTGTGATCGCAAGCGAGTTCGCTGGCTAAGTGCGGAACGCACGAAGAGGTACGGGCAACGAGGAAGGAGGATGGTTGTGCTGTTGGCCGAGCTCCGAGAGCAGGTCGTCCGTGTCGGCATGGCTGCGCTCGACCGGCGCATCGTTTATGGCACCGCGGGAAATTTCAGCGTTCGCGATCCAGAGACGGGCCTGATCGCGATCTCCCCAAGCGGGATGCCCTATCCAGAGATCACCCCGGCCGACGTCGTGATCGTCGATGAGCACGGTGTCGTGCGCGATGGCGTCCGCCGGCCAAGCTCAGAGACGCCCATGCACACGATGATCTACCGAGAGCATCCGCGCGTGCGGGCGATTGTTCACACCCATTCCCACTACTCGACGGTGGTCAGTACGATCCGCCCTTACCTGCCTCCGATTCTGACGGAAGTGTGCCTTGTCGTTGGCCCGCGCGTTCCCGTGACCCGCTACGGGCTCACGGGGCTCGATGACATCGGCCGGAGCGTACTGGAGGTCATGAACGACGAGACCAATGCGGTGATTCTCAAGAATCATGGACTCATCACCTTTGGCTGCACCTTCGATGAAGCCCTCACCTATGCCACCGTCGTCGAAGAGGCCGCGCACGTCTACATCGATGCGCTGGCAGCCAATGGCGGTCGTGAGCCTGACCTCGTTCCAGAGACCGTGATTCCAGGCATGCGTGAACGATTTCGGACAAGTTACGGCCAGCCCCGAGCGACAAGCGAGACAACTCGCTAGCAAACGTGCCCTGCTGGCACACTCGTGAGCGTGGACCGGGTGCGCCAATTGGCATCATTGCCAAAAACGAGGCGTACGTACAAGATTGCCGAATTGTTGTCGCATCGCTAAGATAGACGTGATGTGTCCGGTTCGCCTCCTCTGGTGACAAAGCGGAAGGATTGAGCAGCCCCTCCCGGTTTCCCGCGTGACCGGGATGAGCGGAAAGGAAGAATGACCATTATGTTCGTTCAGCCGCTGAACGATGACCTAACACCTCGTCCGAGTCGTGTCATCGCTGAGGCTCTTGTCGAGCGGCATGGTCCAAGTCAAATCACTCGCCGGGCGTTACGGGCTGGTTATCCCCGGCAATTGACCCACGTCATCGTCGCTGCCTGCGCGGCTACCGCGTGCGACACGAAGTGGGTGCGCAAACCGGATTGTTCCTTCCATCGCTAAAAAGGCTCGCTGGCATCACGGCTTGCCCTCCAACTGAAGCCGAGGCAGTGCGCCAGGCTTTGGCGCGACTGCGTCGCGCAACGGGCGCGCCACCCGTGATCTCCCTCCTTGCCGTTGACGGGGATTTGTAGCGGGTGCTATAAACGGTCGGGCTCGCCGCGAGCAGCGAGGTATGTTCGTGTGCCTGCCACGGCGGTGCCCGAAACCTGGGAAAACGAACGTTGTGTTGATGGTCAGGGATGAGGACACAAGGGAGCATGACGCGTGATTAAGCTTCGCCTGCGGCGCATGGGCGCCAAAAAGCGGCCCAGCTACCGCATCGTCGCGGCCGATAGCCGCTCGCCGCGTGATGGCCGGTTCATCGAGGCAGTTGGTTTCTATGACCCACTGACTGAGCCGGCAACCATCAAGCTCAATGAAGAGCGCATCCGGTACTGGCTCAGTGTCGGCGCTCAGCCGACAGATACGGTGCGCAACATGCTCGTTCGCCACGGCTTGATCGAGGCTCCGAAGACTGCACAGCCTGGCGCAACCTCGACGGCAGGCGCCTAACTCGCCTGTCCATGGCGCGGCGCCGGACCAGGCGGTCACTCCGGTGCCGCGGTGCTTCGACTTCACGGCAGGCGCCGAGACGGATACGGAAGGAATCGGCTGACGATGCTTGAGGCTGAGCCCGCGGAGCAACTTCGTCAACTCGTCCTCTACATGGCAACGAATCTGGTTGAATCACCGGAAGATGTCCAGGTCACGGCCGAGCAACATGGCTCCGTGGTCCAAGTGATGCTCCGTGTCCCCGAACGCGAGATGGGCAAGGTGATCGGCCGCCAGGGCCGCATCGCGAAGGCAATGCGCACCCTCGTCATGATCGCCGGCTCACGCCACAATCTCCGTGCCAGCCTTGATATCGAAGGATAATCACCCTCAAGCCCAAACTGCTACGGCTAACGCTCGCCCGCGCGGCCATCGTCAGCAAGCGAGCAAAAAAGCGGGTGCTCCCGAAGGAGCCACGGCCAGTCCGCAACCGGTTCCCCCGTCCGCCCAGCCGCGCCGGCCGCGCCGGTTGCGTTCCCCCCGTCCGAAGCGGCTGATCGAGACCGCGGGACCAGAGCCAGGCACGCCGCTTGAATCAGTCCGGCTCCAAGTCGGCAAAGTCGTTGGCACGCATGGCGTCCACGGCGAGTTGCGCGTGCAGCTTACCACCGATGATCCGGAGCACCTGGCCACCGTTCGGTCCATCTTTCTCGGAGAGGAGCACCAGCCCCGGCGGGTGCTCAGCTTTCGGATGCATGGCGACAAAGCACTCGTCCGTCTCGAAGGCATCGCGACCCCAGAGGAAGGACGGCGCTATGCCGGGTTGCCGCTGCGCATCAGCGGCCGGGACGCACGCCCGCTAGCTCCCGGCGAGTTCTACCTCTATCAGCTTGTCGGCCTGCGCGTCCTCGATGAGTCCGGCACGGAGATCGGCAGGGTCACGGACGTGCTGGAGACGGGCGCCAACGATGTCCTGGTCGTGACCGATGCGGCCGGGCGCGAGCACCTTTTCCCGCATCATGCCGATGTGGTGCTCGACGTCCGGCCAGCAGAAGGGATCATGATCGTGCGCCCGCTGATCTACTACGATGAGAGCGAGCCAGAGCGCGAGAGCATACTGGAGAGATGATGGCGGCGAAGGCTGAGCCGCCAGCCTACGGCGTCCTCCCGCGCTGTCGCGAACGGGATGACCCCGAGCCGCACCTGTTCTAACCCGATCGTCTCTCGTGCAACGCACGGAAGCGGTGGATAGCGCGCGTTGCCTCGTCAAGAGCAAGCTGCTGGATGAGCCGCCCCGCGAGGCCGACCGCGCGCTTGCCTACCTCGTGAATCGGAAAATCCGCGAAGGTGGTCACATCGCTCGCGCGGTGATACTCGTTGTTTGAGATGTCCTTGATCGTAAGAAAGGGGATGCCGTAACGCGCGCAACGCTGCGCAATCGCCGCCGCCTCCATGTCCTCACAGAGCGTTCCATGCCGCCGGTGGAGATCGTCCAAGCGGTCCAACGCTTGCGTCCAGATATCCGCGGAGGCAACAGCACCGGTAACGATCCGCGGCGTGCGGTGGGGAATGCCCGCTGGCCACGAAACATGGTCTGGCCAGGGCTGCGGCCGGTATTCCTGCGCGGCCTCCTGCGCCAGCGCCACGAGCCGGGCATCGGCAAGCATGGTGGCCGCCGGCACGCGCTCGCCATCCACCTCGTAGCCGGCTCCCACATGATGCTCGGTGCCATCCGGGAGAATGTGCACGGCGCTGGTGTGGACCACGCGCTCACCAATCACGATGTCTCCGGGGAGGAGATCGCGCCGGTGCGCTCCCGCGCAACCAACATTGAGCACGATGGTTGGCGCGTGGAAGGCAATGAGGTGCTCCGTGGCGGCGGCAGCATTGAGGAGACCGATGCCGCTCCTCACGGCGATCACGGGCAGGTCACCGACGCAAAAATGAAATTCCTGCCAGGCCCGGTCGCGCGTTTCACGCGCATCGCCGGCCCATGCCAAGAGATGGCGAAGCTCGGCGGCCATTGCGACCACGATGCCGAGCCTGCCGCGTATCATCTCCGGGCCTCTCTCAGTTAGCGAACTAATGACAGCGACACGCTGATGCCGAGCACAACCAGAACAATGAGCGACAGCGTGCCATAGCGGCGGTCGCCCTCCTTGAAGAATCCAAGCGCCACAACAAGTGTCGTCACGACTGGGGTGGCCATCAACGTCAGGATGGCGAGATCAATGATGCCACTGGCGTGGCCGTCCACGATCGTGGGGAACACGTCCACGAAGGGATCGGTGCGTTCTCCCAAGGGCTCACGCGTGATCAGCGCGACGGCAAGGCCCAGTACCAAAAGAGCGGCACCGAGCCGGAAGCCCCACGTGAGGCTCTTGATCGCCGCCTGGGCAATGGGCGGCAGCGCAGAGACCGGATGGTGCTCTGCCTCCTCAAGAGCCTCGATCTCCGCCTCGGCTTCAGCGGCGAGGATCGCCTCAGGATCACCGGCATCCAACGCGCTCATTTCTGTCCTGGTAAGGTGATGCCGGCTGCTTTCAACAGCAGTGAGCCGCCGAGGTACAGCAGCACGAGAACAAAGACAAGCACCAGTCGCTGAGTTCTCACGTGCCGGGTAAGACGGGATCCCGCTTGCGAGCCGGCGAAGATGCCGATCATCGCGGGCACGACGACGCGAGGATCCATCTTCTCCTCAGCATAAAACACAAAGGCGGTGGCAACCGAGGTGATGCCAACCATAAAGGCGCTTGTGCCGGCAGCAGCTTTGACCGGCACGCGCATCAGGAGGTTCATCGCTGGCACTTGGATGACACCGCCACCAACGCCAAGCATGCCCGAAATGACGCCAGCGACGCCGCTGACGCCCAAACCGATGCCAACCCGCTCGGGCACATAGCGCACGGTGCGCCGCGCGGCAGGATCGTAATATGCTGCGCCTAAGCGCCAGGGGTCTGGACGCGTGCTATTGGTGGGCACAGCCTGGCGCCGTAGGGCCATCGACACGGCCGCGTACACCAGCACTGCGCCGAAGATCGCGTTGATATATCGCTCTGGCGCAAAGACGGATGTGAGCGCGCCAATGAGCGCCCCACTCGCCATCGTCACCTGGAGCAGCATCGCCAGCCGCAAATTCGTGAAGCCGCTGCGCAGGTGCACGGTCGAGCCGACGACGGAGTTCGTGACGACCGCCACGGCGCTCGCCCCGATTGCCAGTTTTTGATCGACGCCGAAGAACAGGGTGAAGATCGGAACCAGAAAGACGCCTCCGCCCAGTCCAAGCATCGAGCCAACAATCGCCGCGAAAGCAGCTACGATCCCCAATGCGACCGCCTGCGATCCATCCACTCGTCGTGATCCTCCGCTCGGCCCTGCATCACCGCCGGTCGCAGCCTTATAGCATTGAGCGCGTGCGTGCGCCAGAGGCTGTAATGGCATCTGCGCCTGATTGACGTCAGACGCCTTGGGTGCGACACTCCTGCTGCGGCGTGCAGCCGCGCAAGCCTCGTTCGCTTGCGACAGGGGGTGCTTGCCCGGCAAACTCGGGCAAGCTCACAGGGGGAAGCCGGTGAGAGGCCGGCGCTGTCGCGCAACTGTATCGTCGTCGCCGCCTGCTCGGCACGACGGAGCCAGGTCGCCCGCCCCTGTCGCGTCCGTTGCCCTTCGCACGAAAGGGGGAGGACAGCAGATGTCGATTCCACTCAGCTAACGCAGATCGTATCTGTGGCGTGAGGACGTGTCGCGCCGCGCTATCGCGCGACACCAAGGGTCGGTGTTCGCCCGAATCAGGCGCACGGCCGAAGGAAGAGGTCATGGGGACGCGCATACCTTTCGCTCGCCGCATCCCCCAGACGCTCGTGGTGCTCTGGGTGATGCTTATTGCAGCGCTGCCGGCGTTAGCAGGAGCGCAGGTGGCCACGCCGGTTCCCACGAACGAGGCGCTAGCCAAAGGCGCCGCCTGGCTGGCGAGTCAGCAGGCAGAGGATGGCGGCTTTGTTGGATTTTCTGGCTCGTCTGATCCTGGGGTAACCGCAGATGCCCTCGTCGCGCTCAGCGCGGTACGGAACGCCGGCGTGCAAGTGGACGGCCGCGTGATCGACCGGGCCGTTCGCTACCTGGAGCAGAACGCGCTGGTCTACTCCCAAACGGGGCCCGGGCAGTCGGCAAAGCTCGCCCTGGCGATAGTCTCCGTGGGACGGAATCCCCGCGATGTCGCGACGGTGAACCCGCTCTCGATCGTCGAAACGAGCGCCCGGCAAGGACTGATCGGCTTCGGCATCTTCGATCACGCGCTCGGAGTGCTGGCCCTGGTCGCCGCGGGGGCGTCCGTCCCGCCGAACGTGCTCCAGCCGTTCAAATCCTCCCAGCTTGCTGATGGATCGTGGGCGTTCGACGGCTCCACCACAGAGGGCGCGGGGGATACCAATACCACGGCACTCGTCATTCAGGCGCTCGCCGCGCTCGGCATGGCAGACGACCCGATGGTGGAAAACGGCTTGGCGTACCTGGCAGGCGCGCAAGCGGAGAACGGGGGCTTCCCGTACCAGCCGGGGAGCGCTCCCGACGCGAATTCAACGGCACTCGCGGTCCAAGCCATCATCGCGGCTGGTGGCGATCCATCGTCCAGCGAATGGAAGAATGCCACGGCGGCTCTCGCGGCATTCCAGAACGAGAGCGGCGCATTCCGCTACCAGGCCGACCAGCCAGATGACAACTTGTTTGCGACTGTCCAGGCATTGCCAGCGCTGGCGGGTCAGCCGCTCCCTGTCGTGACCCGTGGCGTAACACCTTCAGACGGCACCAGCGTCGGCGGAGCCACACCCGTTGGTGGGCCGTAGGACAATGCGCCGTGGCCTCCAGCGTTTGGCGCCCGCGCTGTGGACGCTCGTTGCGCTCATCGCCTGGTGGATCTGGCCGGGCGTAGGTCTGGCAGCCGATTCGCTGCACTATGCCGGCGTCGTCGTCTACCACGGGGATGGCCGAACGACCTATGCCCTCGTGGCGTTCCCCGAGGAGACGATCAGTGGCATCGAGTTGCTCCGCCGGAGCGGAGTCGACCTGGTGACGGTCTCGTTTGGCGGCCTGGGCGAAGGGGTGTGCCAGATCGACGGGGAAGGATGCCAGCCAGGGGAATGCCGCCGGCGGCTGTGCCAAACCGGGGATCCCAATTCCCCGTTCTGGCACTACGTGCGGCAGACTGCGCCTGGCGAATGGAGTGTCGCTAGCTTGGGCGCAAGTGCAACGAAGGTTCACGATGGCGATATTGATGGCTGGGTTTGGGCAAGCTCGGTGCCTCCGCTGCCGGCGCTCACGATCGATGATCTTGCGCGCCTGGCCGGTGTGTCCGGAAGCCTCCCAGCCGCGGCCGCCGTGGGCGTGGTCCCGACTCCCGCTCGCCACACGGTCTACGCGGCTGGCAACGAGCCGCGCCACGCCACTCCCGCGGCATCAACCGCGGCGATCATCGCCGGAATCGTGATCATCGCCGGGATTGGCGGCACAGCCTGGCTCGCGACCCGGCGACGTTCTCCTGGGAGAGGCGCTCCGTGAGCCGCCATGATGCCGGACTCGACCCACGGGCATGGCTCGTCTGGGCCGCTGCCGCTAGCTTGCCCCCGCTTGCTGGCCGGAATCCCTTCCCGCTGCTGGCGGTGCTCCTCGCTGTGCTTGGCGTGCGCGCCGCGTGGCGTAGCAGCGCGGAGTCTGGCCAGGCGTGGGCTGGGGTAGTGCGCCTCGCTGCCCTCTTCGCGCTGGTGGCGACGCTGTTCAATGCACTGACTGTTCGGGCCGGCACCACCGAGCTCGTCCGGCTGCCGTCGTGGCTGCCGCTCGTGTCCGGCCCAGTCACCCTCAACGCCGTCGTCTACGGCATGCTCAGCGGCCTTGCTCTGCTGTGCCTCGTGCTCGTCGGCACACTCCTCGGCTCGGTGGTGGATTGGGCAGCGGCGTTGCGGCTCATTCCCGATCGGCTGCTGACCATAGCGGTTGCTTCCTCGATCGCGATCGCCTTTGTGCCCCAAACCATCGCTGCGTTCCGCGAGATTCGCGAGGCCCAGATGGCCCGCGGCTATCGCCCGCGCGGGCTGCGCGATGCGTTGCCCCTGCTCGCTCCATTGCTCCACGGCGGATTGGAGCGCGCCACGACGCTCGCGGAGGCGCTGGAATCGCGCGCCTTCGGAGCCCCGCCTGATCCCCGCGCGTCCCTTCCCGCCTGGCGAGCCTGGGGAATCGTCGTCGCGCTGACCGCCGGGGTCACCGCCGGCTATGCGCTGGCCGTTGGGCAGATCGCGCTCGCCGCGGGATCAGCGGGTCTGGCGCTCGGCAGTGTCTTCGCCGTGCTGGGAAAGGGCAGCGGTGGCGCCCGCCGAACGCGATATCGACCACCGCGCCTGCGCCGCGGCGACGTGGCCGTGATTGCCGGGTCCGTTCTCGCTGGCGGCGCGACGATCGCTGTCTTGCTTGCCGATCCAGCGGCGTTGCGGTACGAGCCGTATCCACGGCTCAGCCTGCCGGTGGCGCAACCCTGGTTCCTCCTGGGCCAAGCCGGTCTGCTGGTTCCCGCGTTCCTCGCGCCGCCGGGCGATCCGGGAGCGTCCATTGATCCGCCGGCAATCGTCGAGCAGGCTCCACTTCGAGGCACCCGGTCATGACTCCTCCGGCCGTCGCCGAATTCACCGGCGTCTCGTTCCGCTATCCAGGGCAGGTTGAGCCGGTGCTGCGCCACCTCGATTGGACAGTGCCAGATGGCGCGTTCGTCCTGATCGCAGGTCCATCAGGAAGCGGTAAATCAACCTTGCTTCGGTGCCTCAACGGCCTCGTGCCGCATTTCTCCGGCGGCGTGTTTGGCGGTGCGGTGTGCGTGCTAGGCATGGACACGCGGCAGTATGGCCCACGCGCGCTAAGCAGGACCGTCGGATTTGTGTTTCAGGATCCCGAGGCGCAGCTCGTTACCACCCGCGTCGAAGATGAGCTGGCCTTCGGCATGGAGCAGCTCGGCATTCCACCCATGCTCATGCGGAAGCGCGTGGAGGAAGTCCTCGATTTACTCGGGATCGCCCGCCTGCGAGACCGGCCAATCACCACACTGTCTGGTGGAGAGAAGCAGCGCGTCGCGGTAGCCGCGGCACTGGCGCTCCAACCGCGGCTGCTGGTGCTCGATGAGCCAACGAGTCAGCTCGATCCCTGGGGCGCGGAAGATGTCCTTGCGGCGCTCTCTCGGCTCAATGAAGATCTCGGCTTGACGATCGTGCTCGCTGAGCATCGTCTTGAGCGGGTGCTCGGCCACGCCGACCGAATGCGGCTTATGATGCCAGGCGGAGTGGTGATGGAGGGAGCGCCGCGCGAGATCGTGTCTGGTTGCGATTCGCTGCTCGTCCCGCCGGTCGTGCGGCTTGGGCGCATCCTCGGCTGGGATCCCCTGCCGCTCACCATCAAGGAAGGCCGGCGGGCCGCGCAAGCAGCGCCCCGGCCCGATCCGCCCGGCCCGGCCGTGGAATCCCCTGGCGGCGAGCCTGTCGTCGAGCTCCAGGGCGTCTCGGCGAGCTATGGCGCGCGCGTGGCACTGCAGAACGTCGATTTGGCCGTGCGGCCGGGAGAGCTTGTGGCGCTGATGGGGCGCAACGGATCCGGGAAAACGACGCTGCTCCGGACCATCATGGGCTTCCACCGGCCGCGGGAAGGAACAATCACGGTTGCGGGGCGCAACGCGGCCACCAGCGATCCGGCCGATATCGCCCAGGACGTCGGCTACGTGCCGCAGCGCTCTACAGCGACCTTGTTCCACGAGCGGGTGCGCGCCGAGATTGCGTTCACGCTCCGACACCGGCGCCAGCGCCACGCCGACCCTGACTGGCTCCTGATTGAGCTCGATCTGAACGATCTTGCCGATCGGCATCCGCGCGATTTGAGCGCCGGTGAGCAGGAGCGCGTCGCGCTCGCGGCAGTGCTGGCTGGCTCGCCTCGCGTGTTGCTCTTGGATGAACCGACGCGAGGCATGGATTATGTGCGGAAAGCGCGGCTTGGGCGCGTGCTGCGTCATCAGCAAGCGCAAGGAACCGCTGTGCTGATGGCGACCCATGACGTCGAGCTGGTCGCCAGCCTGGCGACTCGGGTCGTTTTGCTTGGGGATGGCGAAATCATTGCCGATGGGCCGCCACGTGAAGTGCTCTCCGGCTCGCTGACGTATGCCACGCAGATTAACAAGCTGTACGGCGATGGCTTCTTAACGGTCGAGGATGTCGTGCAGGGCTTAGCTGGTCGTCAGCCTGGGTTTCCTCAGCAGCGCGAGGAGTCATCGCAGACCGTGCCGGGCGTAGTCGCGGCGGATGGAGCATAAGCTGGTGCTACACTCTTGCCATCATCGCGCGCCTGGTGGCGGTCGCCTATGTGATGCAGTGGTCGTCCGCGGGGTGGCGCGCGGGAGCAGCTTGCATTGCGCGCGGCGTGGATGGTGATGGTGAGGGATGAGCACGGTCGGCGGATCCTTGATAGATTTGCGGAAAGATTACACCCGTGATGTCCTTGACGAGCGCCAAGTCGATCCAAACCCTATCAGGCAATTTGCGATCTGGTTTGAGCAAGCGCGTCAGGTCATAGGCCATGAGCCGAACGCAATGACGCTCGCAACGGCAAGCTCCGATTGCGTGCCATCGGCCAGAATGCTCCTGCTCAAGGCGTTTGATGAGCGCGGATTTGTCTTTTTCACCAGCTACATCAGCCCGAAGGCACACGATCTCGATGAGAATCCACGCGCGGCGCTGCTCTTTTACTGGCCGGAGCTGGAGCGGCAAGTGCGGATCAGCGGCGAGGCCGAGCGCCTGCCGCGCGAAGAGTCCGACGCGTATTTCCAATCCCGGCCGCGTGGCAGCCAGATTGCCGCGATTGTGTCCCGGCAAAGCCAGCCGGTGGCGAGCCGCCAGGCACTCGCTGACGCCTTCGCCGAGCTTGAGGCGCGCTTTGACGGGCAGCCAATCCCGACACCAGAGCATTGGGGAGGCTATCGCGTGCGTCCGGTCTGGATCGAGTTCTGGCAGGGACGACCGAACCGCCTGCATGACCGGATCCGGTACACGCGCCAGCCGGATGGCACCTGGCGCATCGAGCGCCTGATGCCGTAGCGAGTCACTGCAGGAGCAGCTCGCCGCCGAGTGGCCAGGGTAATCTCTCGTTGCGTTCACTGACACGCATCGCCTCTTCCGGCTGTGCGCGTGCTCCATGGCGCGATCGGCCGGATTCCACTAGACTATCCGGAGGTTTTACTGCCGCCTTCTCCCTTCGCTTGGCGATGCCTGGTCTCTCTCCCGAACAGGAACAACCATCACCCAGGATCACGAGCGCACCGGCGGTAGGGAGATGCTTGAGAGTGAGGACGTATGGCCTCTGGCGCCCGATCACGAAAACAACCTGCCAGCACGCAGGCAACCGAACCCGGCGCTGAGCCGGTCGAGCCGCTGGTGACGCAGGATGGGCACACGCCCGAAGCAGAAAAGCCCAAGACGCGCACCCGCTCAGAACGGCCCCGCGGCGACCGGCTCAAGCGCCGGCCGATCGCGCTGCCTGTGCTCGTGGTTGACGAGACGGTGCTCCTGCCGCACATGTCCATCCCGTTCCCCATCGAAGATGACGAGGCGGCAATGGTCATCGAGCGTGCGCTGCGTATGCCGTTGCGCCAGATCCTCGTGGTCACCGAGCGTGAGATGCAGAAGCCGCGGTCCGGTCAGGTAGGCTCCATCGATGGGGACTTCCGCACCTTGACCGCCGACTTCCTGGCTGATCTCGGCGTGTCCCCGCGCCCAGGATCCGAGGACGACGAGCCACTTGACTGGGTTCCTGACGACGAGCTTCCAGGCAACGAGTGGGAGCTGTGCAAGGTCGGCGTGATCGCGGAAGTCGGGCAACGGATTTCCCGACCCGGCGGGCCAACACACGTGCTGCTGCAAGGCGTCGCCCGTGGCGTCATCGTGGACATGATCCAGCAGGAGCCCTACCTCGTCGCCAGGGTGAACCGCCACGACGATCCTGTCGTGCGGACACCGGAAGCCGAGGCGGTCATGGCGGCCGTCATCGAGCAGGTCGAGGCGTATCTCAACCACCTGCAAAACGTTCCCGATGAAGTACTGCAGATGGTGCGCAGCATCGATGAGCCGGGTTGGCTGGCCGACCTGATCGCATTCTCGCCAGAGTTCACGCCCGAGCAGCGCCAGGAGCTACTCGAAATCCTCGACCCAGTGGCGCGCCTGCGCCGCTTGAGCGTCTTGATACAAAAGCGGCTCATCGTGCTGAATTTGCGCCAGCAAATTGCCAGCGAGGCCCAAGCCGGCATGGATCGCCAGCAACGGGAATATTTCCTGCGCGAGCAAATGCGGGCAATCCAGAAGGAGCTTGGGGAAGGCAGCCCGGAAGAAACACTGGCTAATGAGCTGCGGCAAAAGATCGAGGCCGCGGGCATGCCCGAGGATGTCAAACAAAAGGCGCTCGTGCAGGTCGACCGGCTCGAGCAGCAGCATCCGTTCTCCCCCGAGATTGGCGTCATCCGGACGTACCTGGAGTGGCTCACGGAGCTGCCGTGGGCGATCGAAACAGAAGACCGCCTGGATCTCAACGAGGCGCAGCGCATCCTCGATGCCGACCACTACGGTCTCGAAAAAGTCAAGGAGCGTATCCTTGAATACATCGCCGTCCGGAAACTGGCTGGCGACCGGCAGCGCTCACCCATTATCTGCTTTGTCGGCCCGCCAGGCGTCGGCAAGACCAGCTTAGGCCGCTCCATTGCCCGGGCGATCGGCCGCAATTACGTCCGCATGTCGCTCGGCGGCGTGCGGGACGAGGCGGAGATCCGTGGGCACCGCCGCACCTACGTTGGGGCGATGCCGGGTCGCGTCATCAAGGCAATCCGTGATGCGAAAAGCCGCAACCCGGTGATCGTGCTTGACGAGATCGACAAGGTTGGCACTGATGCATTCCGAGGCGACCCAGCCTCGGCATTACTGGAAGTTCTCGACCCGGAGCAGAACTCTTCGTTCTCCGATCACTACCTAGAAGTGCCGTTCGATCTCTCGAAAGTCATCTTCATTACCACGGCAAACCTCCTTGAGCCGATCCCGCCGGCCCTGCGGGACCGCATGGAGATCATCGAGGTTCCTGGCTACACCGAGGTCGAGAAGCTCGCCATTGCCCGCAATTTCCTCCTACCCAAGGCGCTCGATTCCCACGGGCTGACGCCGGAGCAGCTTATCGTGACCGACGACGCGCTACGCCGGGTCATTCGGGAGTACACCGAGGAGTCCGGTGTGCGGAACCTGGAGCGGGAAATGGGCTCGCTCTGCCGGAAGGCGGCCCGGCGCATCGCCAGCGATAACGCACCGGGGCAGATCGTAATCGATGCACCGAATCTGCCAGACTTTCTCGGCGTGCCGCGGTACGAATTCGGGCGCGCCGAGGAGCGGGACGAGGTCGGTATGGCGACCGGTGCGGCCGTCACGAGCGTTGGTGGCGACTTGCTGACGATCGAAGTCCTGCTGATGGAGGGCAAGGGCGATCTCATCCTCACGGGACAGCTCGGCGAAGTGATGCAGGAATCCGCCCGCGCAGCGATTTCCTATGCGCGCAGCCGGGCCGCGGAGTATGGCCTTGAAGCGGGTTTCTTCGACCGGCGCAACATCCACGTTCATATCCCAGCTGGTGCGATCCCGAAGGATGGCCCCTCGGCGGGGATTACGATCGCCACCGCGCTGATCTCCGCCCTCACGGGACGGAAAGTGCGCAAGGACGTGGCCATGACCGGGGAAGTCACCCTTCGCGGCAAGGTCTTGCCGATCGGAGGGTTGCGCGAGAAAACTCTAGCGGCCCACCGCGGGGGCATTCGCACGTTCATCCTCCCCAAGCGCAATGCCAAGGATATCGCCGAGCTCCCGGAGGTCGTGCGGAACGAGATGGAGCTCATCCTCGTGAGCTCGCTTGATGAAGTGCTGAGCGTCGCCTTGTTGCCGGCAGAGGAGCGCAGCCTCCAAGTCGCCTAGCCTCGATGTCTCGCGGTTCGGCGCATCACCGTCACCATGGTGGCTGACGTCTCCTCGCAGATAACGATGAAGCTCCTCTGCGGAGCTATTTGTCGCTTTTCTCGCCGCAACCCAACCGGCGTTAGCAGGCCTCCATGGCTGAGCCAATTCCCGAGCACCTTGGGGAATCGGATGTTATCCGCGCACGAGCAACGTGCCGGCTTTCGCGGGTATTGCGCTTTCAGCGTAGGCCTTTATCCCCGCGCGAGAGTGGGCTCACAGCCGGGCTGATGATTGTCGGCGTGGTCGCAGGAAGCGTAACGTGCCTCCGGCATCGCGCGGGGCGAACGTCCCCGGTTGTGGCAAAAGACGCAAGACCAGCCGGCTTTAGTCGGCTTTGCGCCCTCAGCGCGGGGTCTTTAGCCCCGCGCGATAGGCAGCATCGCCCGTCAGGCGTCCGACATACATGAGTCCCGGCGCCTAACAGGTGGACACAATGCATCGCGCCCCTACCGGCTATCGGCTATCGGCTCGCTCCTGACGGCGCGGGAGGCCACCGGTGCCTCCCCCACCGACCATGAACGGGCGCGATGAATCGCGCCCCTACGTCACCTGATAGCTGATAGCTGATAGCTCCTAGCTCACTGCTCGAAGCTCGGAGCTCGTAGCTTCCCCAACCCCCAGCCCCTAGCCCCCACACCGACCCCCGACCCCTGACTCCTGACCCCTCCCTAGCCCCCAGCCCCTAATCCCTAGCCCCCTGACGGCTGATCGTGCGACAATGCATTGCACCGATAGGCGAGGGTCGCCGCGCCAGGCGGCGTCCCTCGGGCAAGGAGTCAGGTTCGCTCCATGACATCCGGGCAGGCACCGTTATCGCCGCCGTCAGGGGGCTAGGGATTAGGGGCTGGGGGCTAGGGAGGGGTCA